>JBJXFK010000094.1:0-41041 GCA_046155505.1 Phycisphaerae bacterium | reverse complement strand
GTGGGAGAAGGGCCGTAACGCGCGAAAGTCGCGGATCGATTGGCGATTCACGACGACCGATGCACGGATTAAGCTGAAACAGCTCTATCCGTCTGTTCAGGAATGACGGAGCACTAGTGTCTAGTGCTGAGTGCTGAGTGCTGAGTGCTGAGTGCTCAGTGCTGAGTGCTGAGTGCTCAGTGCTGAGTGCTGAGTGCTCAGTGCTGAGTGCTGAGTGCTCAGTGCTGAGTGCTCAGTGCTGAGTGCTCAGTGCTGAGTGCTCAGTGCTGAGTGCTCAGTGCTCGGTGCTCAGGAAGACATGGAGCACCGCGGCCCTCCGCGGTTCTTCTTGTAGAACAGCCGCCCTCGGCTGTGATTTTGGGGATTCAGGGTTCGGGGTCCATGCAATCATGTACGTCCGATTAGACGTTCTCGCGTTCGCGCTTCCGAGACACCCGACGGCTTTGTTATAGTATGAGACGCCCCATCGAAATTTGGACCCGGCAAATCTGACTCGCGCGGTGAGGAGCGACGATTGACCCAGACCGGCAGACATTCCGCCGCCTGCCCAGCGATCGAGCTGCTCGACGCCTACGCGTCCGGCGACCAGTCCGTCGCCAACGCCGATTTTGTCGCGCATTTGCAATCCTGCTCAGACTGTGCCACGCGACTCGATGACGCCCGCGCGAACAACGCCCTGCTCGTGCCGATCCGCCGTGCGGTCGCCGGGCGCGACGCCTCGGGCGGCTCGTCCGCCGTCGGCCTCGGCATTGACCGCAGCGACGCAACCGCACCGCTGCCCACCATTCCCGGTTATGAGATCGGGCGCAAAATCGGCGAAGGCGGCATGGGCGTCGTTTTCGAAGGCCGCCAGATCAACCCCCCACGACCGGTCGCGCTCAAGCTCGTCCGCCATACGCGCCTGTTCGACGAACATGCCGTGCGATTGTTCCAGCGCGAGGCCCGCGCCCTCGCCCGACTCGTTCACCCGTCGATTGCGGCGATCTACGACGCCGGCAGCATCGCCGGCGGGCAGCATTATTTTGCGATGGAGCTGGTGCAGGGCGCGTCGCTGCTCGAATTCGCGAAACGCCGGAATCTGAAACTCGCCGAACGCCTCGCGCTCTTCGCCCGCGTCGCGTCGGCCATTCACTACGCCCACCAGCGCGGCGTCATCCACCGTGACATCAAGCCGTCGAACATTTTGGTGAGCGACGAAGCGACCGAGCGACGAAGCGACGAAGGCAGTGGCGGAGGTCGACCGCCTGCTGATCTCTCCGTCGCTCCGTCGCTCGGTCGCTCCGTCGCCATCCCCAAGGTACTCGACTTCGGCCTCGCCCGGGTCAGCGACATCGACGATTCGGGCTACTCGCAATATCTCAGCGAAACCGGCCGCATCGCCGGCACGCCCGCGTACATGAGCCCCGAGCAAACGCGCGGCAAGCCCGACGAGATCGACGTGCGCAGCGACGTCTACTCGCTCGGCGTGATTCTGTATCAGTTGCTCACGAATGAGTTGCCCTACCCGATCACATCCGCCGCCCCGCTGCATGAGACCGTCCGCGCGATCTGCGAAACGCCGCCGAAGCGGCCCAGCGCTTGGAACACCGCACTGCGCGGCGACCTCGACGTGATCCTGCTCAAAGCGCTCGCGAAAGAGCCGGCACAGCGCTACAGCAGCGCCGCCGCGCTCGGCGAGGATGTCGAACGCTTCCTCGCCAATCAGCCGATCGTCGCCCGCCCGCCCAGCACCGCGTACCAGATTCGCAAGCTCGTCGAGCGGCACAAAATCGGCTCCATATTGGCCGGCGCGGCGATGCTCGCCCTCGTCGGGTTCGGCGTAACAATGAACTGGCTTTACCAGCGAGCCGACGAGCAGCGCGCGCGAGCCGAACTCGCCGAACACGCGGCACAGGAATCGGCCACCAAAGCCCAAGAGGAAAAGGAGCTGGCCGACGAGCAGCGCATCCGCGCCGAAGAAGCCGAGCACGAGGCCCAGGATGAAGCCGAGCGTGCTCGCAAGGAAAGCCTCACCGCATCGCGCGTGAAAGATCTGCTGCTGCAAGTTTTCGAACTCGCCGACCCGATGGAAAATCGCGGCGAGTCGATCACGGCCAAGCAACTGCTCGACGACGGCGTGGAGCGCGCCGTCCGCGAGCTGGAAAGCGAACCGGACGTCCAAATTCAGTTGCTGAGCGCCATGTCCGGCGCGATCGCGGGGCTGGGCTCGTATGGTCGCGCCGTCGAGATCGCCGAGCAGGCCGTAAAACTCGCCGAAGACCGCTTCGGCCAAGAGGCACGGGAGGTCATTCCCGCGCTCGAACGACTTGCAAGCGTGCAAAGTACCAACGGCCAGTTCGCGGTCGCCGCCGCAACGACGGAACGCATGATCGCACTTCAGACCGCACACGGCGCAAGCGCCTGGGACGTGGCGATGGCACAGGCCAATCTCGGCGAAGCGTATCGCCGCCTCAGCAAGCCGCGCGACGCCGCCAAGTGCTTCGACCTCGCGCTTCCGGCGTTTCGCGAGCGTCGCGATCAGGAACCCGTGAAGCTCGCCGAAGTGTTGAACAACCACGCGCTGCTGCTGCGGCTGGTGGGCAAGTACCAGGAGGCCGAAGTCGAGGCACGCGAGGCGATCGCGCTGATCTGCTCGACGCCGCACAAAGGCGGCATGAAGCACGCCGTGATGGCCAACACGCTGATGCTTTGCCTCAAGCAGATGGGCCGCTTGTCCGAAGCCGAGGAGATGGCCCGCGAAAACGTGGCGATTCGCACGACGTTGCTGGGTGCGGAACACCCGATGACGACCACCGCCATGAACAACCTGGCGTCGCTGCTGACCGACCAGGATCGCAACGCGGAGGCCGAGCCGCTCTTTCGCGAAGTCGTGCGCATTCGCCGTGCGAAATTGCCGCCCGAGCATCCCGACGTGGCGACCGCAATGGACAACCTGGCATCGGCGCTCATCCGGCTCGGCGGGCTCGACGAAGCCGGCGAGCTGCTGCGTGAATCGCTCGCGCACCGCATGCGAAATCTCGGTGAAAACCACGAAAAAACCGGCAACACCATTGCACACTATGCACGCTACCTCGAGGCGAGCGGCGACCAAGACGGCGCGCTCGCGCAGTACGAACGCATGCACTGCACGCTGGTCGCGATGGACAAGCAGTCAACCGTCGCGTGCGCGATCAACCACAACAGCATCGCGGTGATTCACGATGCGCGACGGTCTTTCGACGCCGCCGAAGCGCATTTTCGCGAAGCGCTCGCGATTCTCCGCCGCGTCGCCCCGACACATCCATCGGCGGCGCGGACCACGTACAACCTGGGCGTAATGTACCTGTCGAAGGAAACACCCGACCAGGCCGAGCCGCTTCTGCGCGAGGCGATCGAGCTGGCCCTCACCGCGACGCCGCCTTCGCCCGTGAATGCGAGCATGGCTCGCAGCGCGCTGGGTTCGTGCCTGACCATGCTTGACCGCGTCGAAGAGGCCGAGCCGCTACTACTCGCTGGGTATCGTGAAATTCTGGAAGCCGGCGGCGAGTGGACCACGCTGCAAGAACTGGCCCGCGAGCGCATTCGCCGCTATTACCTGAAGGTCGGCCAACCCGAGCGCGCGGCCGAAATTTTCGAGCAGCACGAGGGCGCAACGGCAATGAAGGGCGAATGAGTCCGGCGCAAGGCACCGTCGTGCGCTGCGCTTCACACTGGCAATCCGCGCTTGCGACGCGAGTCCATGCAGTCTTCCGACCCGTTCTCAAACGCGCGGCATAGAAACGGTCGATCCTCGTGGATGGTGCAACGCACATCGCCGACCTCGCCCTGCAGCGCGATGCAGCGCTTCCCGTCGCCGCCCTTGTGCATGAACCGCAGATCAAATCCGGCTGTGAATGTCTTGTACGTGAGCTGCACCAGCTCCGGCTTGCGCTCGAAGCGCTGCACGTCATCCGGGTACAGCAGCACATCCCACCCGTCGCAACAGCACGAGCCGCACTTCAAGCAGTCATATTTCGGCAGCGAGGCTTCCATGTCGCAGAGTCTACCCTCGGACGACCGGCTGAGCAGCAAGCACGCCCCCTCCGAACCCGAAGCGCAAGCGACGGGGTAGCGTACGGGAGCGAGCCGTGCATCTCCACGGACACGCACTCGTCACCGCGGGCACACCCCGCTCACTCGCGCTCGCGGTTCGCATGTGCGTCTTGCGCTCGCTGCGACCGGCTTGCAGTTCCTCCGCGACCCACGATACTTCTCAAAACGCCTCATCAACCGACGGAAAGGAACGCCATGTACGTCAGCGCCGCCGCAATCGTGATCGCATCGATGCTCGTCGTTCTCGGCTTCGCCCAGCAACAACCGGCCGCTTCGCAGCCGGCGAGTCCGCTCGACGCGTTGAGAGCCAAACTGCCTGATCCGAGCAAGCCGTTCACGCTCGTCGTCGAGTACAAGCTCAAGCCCGGAGCCGACAACTATGACGCGTTCCGCAAGCTCGCCAAAGCCGCCGCCGACGGCACGCGCCGCGAGCCCGGCTTCGACGCGTACGAATTCCATCGCGGCATCGATGACCCGACGCAGGTGCTGCTGTTCGAAAAGTGGAAGAAATTCGCCGACCTCGAAAAGCACTTCGCCGAAAAACACACCGGCGAGTTCATCGAGGCGTCCAAGCAGTACCTCGCCGAGCCGGCAAAGCTACGGCTGATGTCGCCGATGTTTGAGTAAACGAAGCCCGAGTGGAGCAGCGAGATGCCGCGTAGTTACTATCGAGTGATGCTCGGGAAAGGAAGCTCGTACGCTGAAGAGGCAATTCGAGATGGGTTTCTCGGTGCCGATTTTGGCATCTCGATGGACCTGTCGTCGCAACTGTCGAACGACTGGCGCGACTTCAATCGCTCCGTCATCCCGGCGTACCAGAGGCTATTTCCGACCAAATCCCGCATCGCGGCCGGGCTGGCGATGGGATCGCTTTGGACGACTTGTAAGGGAATTCGCGATGCTGATGTTGTCCTCAGCCCGTATGGCTCCGACGGTTATCGCGCCGGTCAAATACGGGGCGGGTACCGCTACGTCCCAAGCGGGCCATTGCCACATCGACGTGCCGTCGAGTGGAGTCCGATACGGATTGAGAAATCTGGGATGAGTCCCGAACTGCTGGCTTCGTGCCATTCACAACAAACTGTAGTCGGTATCAACAAGCACGCAGCGGAAATCGAACGGATTCTCGGCGAAACCCCTTTGACGAATTTTTCGGAGCGCGACGAGTCGATCGAGGATCCTTCGGAATTCGCGCTTGAGCGGCACCTCGAGGACTTCCTCGTCGCGAAATGGAGCAACACAGAACTCGCTAAGGAGTTTGATATCTACTCCGAGAACGGCGAGCCGCTTGGCGTGCAGTATCCGAGCGACACAGGGCCGATGGACATCCTTGCCGTTAGCCACGACCGCAAAAAGTTGCTCGTCGTCGAGCTCAAGAGAGGGAAAGCAAGCGACGCGGTTGTCGGGCAAATCCTGCGCTACATGGGTTACGTGAAGGATCAGATTGCCGAAGAGGGTCAGTCCGTTCATGGCGCGATTATCGCACATGAGCCCGACAAGAGAATCCGCCGGGCGCTCGCAATCGTGCCGAACATTTGCTTCTACCGCTACCGAATTACGTTCCAACTGCTGGCCGACCAGCCATGAAGAATTCCGACTACCGCCGATACAACAACTGCAACGCCTCCGACCGCGTCCCCTGATTCGTGTGCATCACCCCGCGCAGCGCCGAGGTCACCATCACGCTGCCCGGCTTTTTCACGCCGCGGCAGGTCATGCACGTATGCACCGCTTCGAGCACCACCGCGCAGCCCTTGACCTGCACCTTTTGGGCCAGCAAGTCCGCGATCTGCGATGTCAGCCGCTCCTGCACCTGCGGGCGCAGCGCATACGCATCGACGATTCGCGCCAGCTTCGACAGGCCGATGATCTTGCCGCCGGGGATATACGCAATGTGCGCCGTGCCCTCGAACGGCATCAGATGATGCTCGCACATGCTGTTGAACGACACGTCGCGCAGCACCACCATCTCGTGATGATTCTCGTCAAAGGTCGTTTCAAGGTGCCGCTCGGGATCGTCATGCAAGCCGGCGAACAACTCGCCGTACATCCGCGCCACGCGCGAAGGCGTTTCGCGTATCCCGTCGCGGTTCGGGTCTTCGCCGATCGCGATCAGGATTTCGCGCACCGCGCGTTCGATGCGGGGTTCGTCCACTCTCGATTTCGTTTGCGAATCGCTGTTTGGCATGTCCGGATGATAGTCGCGTCGCGCGTCGCGACAAACAAGCGACGGCCCGCGCATCTCGTGCGAGCCGTCGCCGCCCTGTGAGGGATCAGGGATGGTGGAAAGGGGTCCGTATGCGATCGCATCACGCAAGCATGCGTTCGAGATACTCGATGCGAGCGGTGATGCCGCTGATTTCGGTCCGCAGCGCGACGATCGTCTTCTGCAACTCGCGGATCATCGCGGTCAGGCGGGCCATTTGCGCCACCGTCGCCCGATCGCGCGCGCCCGAAAGCTGCAACTGCGCCAGCTCGGCCCGTACGACGCTCTGCTTCTCGATCGACTCGTCGAGCCGAATGACCAGGTCGGCCCGAACTTTCTTGAGCGCCTCCAGCTGCGCCTTCAACGCTTCGCGGGTGTCGCCTCCCGCATTGGCGGTCGTGCTTCCGCCGACGACGAGGGCGATCAGGGCCGCCACTGCGAACTGGGTGAATTTCGTGAGGGTCATGGTGAGTCTCCTTGCTGTCTGCCGCAGCCTTTGTTTTTCTCGCGTCCGCCACTTGCGTCCGCTTCACGACATAGGAGCCGCCGAGCAGGTCGGCGATACGCATTTTTCTGACTGTCGTGGTTTTCTGTGCTTGATCAATAATCTATCATTGCGTGAGTCGGTAGAAATGCGTGACTGCATGAATCAGGCGAAAATCGCGCGGCCGGCGCGCGGAACGGGTGGGTCAGTCAAACACGCGCATCGATCGCGGGGTGATGTCCGCCGCGCGATCGTGCCGGTTCTCACTCCCGAAGAGCTTCGTCACGGCGGCATGATTCGCCCGACCGCAAAATCTGAGATGAACGCGGACGATTGGCGGGATTCCGTCCGCCTCACTCGACATGAATGTGACTTTCCCCACCGAGTCGCTTGGCCAGTTGTTCCAGATAATGCTTCTGCCCTGCCTTGCCCATTTCCAGAACATGAATCACAAAACGAAAGACCGGCACATGCCACGCCCCTGATCGAATCTCGCCGACAACATTCAATCTCAATTCGCTTTCGCTCGGCGTCGCGGCCACGTCGTATGATCACAGCATCGCCGTCGGCACGACTTGGTCCGCCGCTTTGCGTTTCAGCCGCGATCTGCCGAATCGTTCGAGTGTGACAATCCGCACATGCGATGCTCGATCTGTCGGCGACATCAGGCCCGCACGAACATCCCGCTGCGGGAGTGCCCATGCACCATCTCGCTCCAGAGCAACTTCTTCTTCGAATTCCGCCGCTCTTCGCGTGCCATACGCGCCTCCTTATTGATCGAGGCGTACTCCTCGCCACACGCATCAGGTTGAAGCCGGGGTTGCCCGGACGCCTGCGCGATTTCCACGTCCATGAAGAACGCTGGTAAGCGAACGACGGCCGCCGAGCGGCAGAAGGCGGTCAAATAGTGGAAGTCCAATGCGAAGCCCAAGGCCAACCCGACGGTCAAGGATTGCCGTCAACACTCTCGAACATGATGTGTTCATTACCGGTGCGCGGTTCATTTCACGCCATCACTGTTTTCCTCGGTCGCGGCTCAGTTGGCTCGCTACTCTGTGACCGTGCCCATTGGCGCCGTGAGTGATTTCACTCGCGCGCGTACACCTGCGATCGTCGTACTCGCGCCCCGTTAGGAACAGATCGTCCCGAACTCTTGTAGAAGCGCGGCAAGGTCGTCCAAATCGATCGCTCCGTCGCCATTGAGATCGCCGGTCGCGTACGAGTTGCCTTCGTCCGATCCGAAATGCGTCAAGAGAGTTGCCAGGTCGCTGAGCCCGACCTGTCCATCCGCGTCAATATCCGGACAGGGCCAGCCGTCACCCGCGACGATCGGCGTGTCGGGCTCCGTCTCAAAGGCGCAGTCGAGCACACGAATTCCAGATACGTTTCGCGTCCGAAACCAGCCGTAGTGCGTGCCGCCGGCATGATTAAATCTCATGCCGATGAACAGATCACTCACTTGTTCGCACCAATCGCCGGCATAGCAACCGCCGGCGTCGAATACGGCGAGAGCGGCGGTGTTACAAAACGATAGTTCGGGTCCGATCGCTGCGCCGGGCGGCAAGCCGCTAGCGGCCCAATCGTCAAAGCACGCGATCCCTGCACCAGAAAGGCCGCCAATGCCGGCACTACAACCAGAGGGGCAGTCCATTCCCATTGAAAATCGGAAGTCCGGCAATTGATCGCCGTCGATGTCGATTACCGGCCCGCGCGGGCCGAAGTAGAAGTCATCGAAGTCGACGTAGGTGACTTCCGCGCGGGCGGTCGCCGCGACGAGCCATGCTATTCCGATCGCGGCAACATGGGTCGTGCAAAGCGGTACATTGGACCAGCGTCGATCGATCATGATTCAGTCCTCCACGGCGGCTTACTTGTTTGAACGAATCCCTGCGCTAATTCGGCCGGCTGTCGCACTCGTACTCATCCAGCCTGGACTCGTACTCTTTCCGATCGGGGTCGTCGGGCGATAGCAACTGCAGTGCCCTCTTCTGTGTCTCCATCGCAGCGGCGCTGTCTCCCGCGCGATGCTGGGCCAGCGCGAGCGTGTCGAGTATGGCCGGGTCGGCGCGGTCGCTGAGTTCATTTGCGCGAACCGCGAGGCGCAGTGCGGCCGAGGGGTCTTGCGCGGTTGCGGGCTGCGCGGTCAGCAAGTACCAGGCCGCCGCATTCAGCGTGCGGGCACGGGCAACATCGTCGGGCAGGATCGCGACAATCTGCTCCCATACGTCGATAGCCTCTTCCCAATATTCGTTGAGAACGTAGGCGCGCGCGAGAGTTCGGAGGACGGACAAATCCCGACCCTTCGCAGCTTCGTTTGCACGCTCGGAGAATTCCAGTCCGCGCGGCGCGTCGAGTAGTTCGATGTTCTTCGGAAAGAGCAGCGCGTTTGCGGTGATGACAACGATGCCCTGGTCAGCGCCCGTTGCTTCCACCTGACTCAACAAGCTGTGGTGCAACTCGCGCTCAGCGTGCATCGCATCTTCCTTCGCTCCGCGGCGCAACAGAACGGTGACCAGCGCCCCGTAAGACCGACGCAACTCGTGCAGATTGGGGCGCGGCGCCTGGCGCTGCTGGTATCCGATCGCTTCGCGGGCAAGTTGTTCGGCTTCCGCGTCTTTACCGAGTGTGACGAGCAGCGCCGCCAGTTGGGTGGTCATGCGGATCGACGTGCCGGCGTGATCGAGACCGTATTTCTGCCGAGCCGCATCGAGCGCCTCGCGAAGGATCGGTTCCGCGTCGGCGTGGCGGCGCTGCGCGGCGAGGTTATCCGCGAGCCAGCGCTTAATTGTGATCGTCGCGAAATCGGCGGGGCCGGCGAGGCGCTTCAGGTCGGCGATGACGTCGCGATACATCGCCTCGGCTTCCTTCACTCGCCCCTGCTTCTCCATCGTCGCCGCAATGTCTCCGCGGATTTGGGGGATGTAAACATGGTCCGGGCCCCACACACGCAGCCCGGGTTCCAAGATGCTGCGAAAGAGCGCTTCGGCCTCGGCCAGCCGATTCAGCTCATCCAGCGCGCTCGCCACGAAGTAAACCGAGTTGAGCGTCTCAGGATGTTCGTCGCCGTGCGCCTGCTTGTTGATCCTCCACGCCTCGCGATGCAGCGGTTCGGCTTTTTCCGGGTAGGTGTTGTGAAGGTACAGGCCGCCAAGCGTGTTCATGGCTCGCGCGGATTCCGGGTGGTCCTGCCCCTGCACGCGCAAGCGCCGCTCAATTACGGAGAGCATCAACGCTTCGCCTTCGGCGTACTGGTTTACGAATCCCAGTGCATTGCCCAGCAGGCCCGCGCTGAGCAGCGTGTCAGGATGGTCCGGGCCCAGCGTTCGTATCTGCGCCTCCATCGTCGGTCGCGCGATGCCGGCTGCTCCGGCGTAATCAGTCTGCTCGGTCAGTACCCACGCCAATTTGGACCGCGTTCGAAGCGTGTCTGCATGTTCATTTCCAAGCACGCTCGTCTGAAGCGCATCCGCGGCGCGAAGCTGCGCGGCGGCTTCGGCGAACAAGCCGAGCGAAAGATACGTGTCGCCGATCGTGTAGCGAATGTCCGCCTCGACCAACGGCTGGCCGGTCGGCGGCTTCTCGTCGATTCTCTTTGCTGCCGCGTCGAGCGCTTCGCGCACCGTCAGTTTCGCGCCCTTGGCCCGCGCCGGGTCGGCAGCCGTCAACAGGTCTTTCAGGAACTCGCTCACGGCTTGCGCCCGGGCACGCTGATGCGATTCCGCCGCGCGCGCGGTTTCGGCCTGTTGCCATTGCATCAGCGCCGCGACAGCGCCGATGCTCGCCGTAGCGACGATCGCGGTCGCGATCACCGCCGCCGTGCGATAGCGGCGCAGGAATTTCCGCGCGTGATAGAGCTTGCTGGGCGGCGCGGCGAGCACCGGCTCGCCGGACAGATAGCGCTGAACGTCGGTCGCCAGCGAGTTGGCCGTCTCGTAGCGCCTGCGCCGATCCTTCTCCAGGCAGCGCATCACGATCCAGTCGAGGTCGCCGCGCAGGGTACGCGGAAGCGACGAAGCGACGGAGCCGCGCAACGATGAAGAGAGCGAATGCCATGCCGACGAACCCTTCGTCGCTGCATCGCTCGATCGCTCCTTCGCTGCGCCGGGCGTGCGCTTCAGGAACTCCGATGCGCGCACACTCGGTCGCGGCGGCTCTTCCTCGCGGATGATGCGAATCAGCCCTTTAAACCCCGCGCTCTTGAGCCGCTTCCCGTCGAACGGCGTCGTGCCGGTCAGCAATTCATAGAGCAACACGCCCAGCGAGTACACGTCGCTGCGCGTGTCGATGTCCGCGCTGCTCGTGTCGGCTTGTTCCGGACTCATGTATTCCGGCGTGCCGATCAGTTGCTGCATCTCGGTGAAGAGCGTTTTGTCCGTGAGTCGCGTGGCGGTGGCCTTGGCGATGCCGAAGTCGATCACTTTCGGCAAAGGCTCGCCGTCGGCGACGGTCACCAGCACGTTGCTGGGCTTGAGATCGCGATGGATCACGCCCTTTTGATGCGCATGCTGCACCGCCCGGCACACATCGGCGAAGAGTTGCAATCGCCGCTCGATTGGTAGCTGCTCGCGATCGCAATACTTGGTGATCGGCTCGCCGCGGACCAGTTCCATCACGAAATACGGTCGACCCGTCTCGGTCGCGCCGCCGTTCAGCACTTTGGCGATGTTGGGATGGTCCATCAGGGCCAGCGCCTGGCGCTCGGCCTCGAAGCGCGCGATCACCTGCCGGGTGTCCATGCCAGCTTTGATGATCTTGAGCGCCACGCGGCGATTGACCGGCTCGGTTTGCTCGGCCATGAAGACCGTTCCGAAGCCGCCTTCGCCGATCGGTTGAAGCAGTTTGTAGCGTCCGATGCGGGTGCCGGCTGTCTCGCAGATCGTCGGTGACTGCGGGGCGTTCGTGTCGATACGCGTCGTGGCCGGATCGGCGGCGATGGTCGGGGCGTTCATGAAGCGCGAGTCATCGAGGGCGCGCAGCAAGTCGAGTGCCTCTGCCGCGATCGCCGGTTCGTCCTGCGCCTCTCGCTGAACGAACCCGGCCCGAGCGGCGGGCGGTAGCCGCGCCGCCTGGTCGAGCAGCTCTTTCACACGTTCTCGCCGCACGGTGCTCACGCGCGCCCCTCCGCAACACCATCTTGCAGATACCGAAGCAGCCATGCCCGGGCGTAGCGCCATTCGCGATCGACCGTCGCCGGGGCGACATTGAGCGCAGCGGCGGTCTGGTCGATCGACAGACCGGTGTAGAAGCGCAGATGCACCACGCTCGCAGCCCGTGGGTCGTGTTGCCGCAGCGCCTCGATCGCCTCGTCGATTTCAAGCGCTTCGGCGACCGAGTCGTCGCTGGCGAGATCAACCACGCTCGCGATCTCGCGCCGCCGATCTCCGCCGCGTTTTTTCGCTCCGGCCCGCCGCGCATAGTCGATCAGCACATGCCGCATGGCCTCGGCGGCGGCGGCATAAAAGTGTGCCCGGTCGGCCCACCCGAGTTCCCGATTCACCAGCCGCAGGTAGGCCTCGTGGACCAGCGCGGTCGCTTGAATGGTATGGCTTCGATGGGCGGCCCCGATCTGGTTGCGCGCGATTTCACGCAGCGAGCGATAAACCAGCGGCAACAGCTCGCGAGCGGCGTTCGTACCGCCGGCGGCGGCGTCGGCCAAAAGACGGGTCACGAGTTCATCACTCGCCGGCGGCGAATTGTCGGACGCGGGATCGCTCGGACGTGTGCTATGCATGGTATCGCTCTATACGCAGACCAGTTCGTGCCGACATCATGAAATGCGTCGCTGAGCCGGAATACCCGCGCAGCGGTTGAGGCGCAGCCAAGCCCGGCCCAAACTCGGCCGAAACCTGCCCAAGGCAGTTTCATAGTCTAACAAAAGTCAATTCGTGACGCCCGGCTTTTCCGGACGCCGTTTCTATTCAGTGTGGCTGTGGGTGCGGCCCCTCGGCAGTCCCGGGCGGGACGGCGGCGGGACACACCCAACGCCAAGGAGCCCAGCCGGCCAATCGGTGTCGGTCAGCGGCAAAAAAGGAGAATCGCAATGAAACGTGAATCGATCGTGTTGGGAGTCGCGGCATGGACGGCGAGCGTGACGGCTTTCGCGCAAACGCCGCTCGGAACGGTGTTCACTTATCAGGGGCAACTGAAGGAATCCGGCAGTCCGGCGAGCGGTCTGTACGACATTCGGTTTCAGCTTTTCCTCACGTCGAGCGGTGGGCTTCCGCTCGCGACGAGCTGCGCCGATGACGTGAATGTCGACGATGGGCTGTTCACCGCGTCGGTCGACTTTGGCCAGCAGTACGACGGAAATGAGCGTTGGGTGCAAATCGAAGTGCGCCCGGACGCCGGTCCGTGTGCGAGCGGTTCCGGTTACACGCTGCTGACGACGCGGCAGCGACTGAGCGCGGTGCCCTATGCGCTGAAAGTTCCCGGTATCGATGGCCATTCGCTGAACGCCGCGGACGGCAGCCCGCTCGACGCGGTTTTTGTCGATGTCGATGGTCGTACGGGCATGGGCACGCTGACCCCGCAGGCGCGTCTGGACGTGATTCGCGACTGGGATGGACAGGACGGCGCAATTCGCGTGGGCGGCGACAGGCCCTCGGTGCGGTTCCAGGGCGGGCCGATCGCCGGAAGCGAAGCCTGGCTGATGCATGTCGGTACCGATGGGCCGGGTGCTCTTCAGTTCTTCCGCCGGTCGGGCGCGAGTTGGCAGAATCGCATGACGATTCTGCCGTCCGGAAACGTGGGTATCGGCACGATCAATCCGCAGGGCGTGCTGGACCTAGCCGCAGGCACTAGTTCCTACGTTCGCGTCGACAGCGCGTTTGGCGACCTCCACGTCAACGGCGGCACGGACGGGATTTTTAGCGCCTACAACGAAGGGGCCGCCGGTGGCCGGACGGAATTCATCGGGCAAGGCATTCCCCGCATGGCGATCCTTAACACCGGTAACGTCGGCATCGGAACGACCAGCCCGACCAGCAAACTCGAAATCGCGGCGGCTGACGGACTGAAGATCACCGGCTTTCAGCCGTACATGACGCTCGTTGACACCAACGCCGGCAATGCGCGCGGCCGCATTCAGAGCGCCGCAGGCGACGTGCTCATTTACACCGAATCCGGTATCGCCGCGAGCGTCGCACCGCTGCGCGTACGCAATTCCGACGGCGCGACGATCGTGAAAGTGCTCGAAATCACCGGCGCGGACCTGGCCGAAAAGTTCCCCAGCTCGGAGAAGCTCGAACCCGGCATGGTCACGGCGATCGACGCAGCGAACGCCGGCAAGCTCTGCCTGGCCCGCGGCGAATACAACCGCTGCGTCGCCGGCGTGGTCAGCGGTGCGAACGACTTCGCCGTCGGCGCGGTGCTCGGCAATCTGCCCGGTAGCGAAGACGCGCCGCCGATCGCGCTGTCCGGCCGCGTCTATGTCTGGTGCGACGCGAGCAGCGGCTCGATCCAACCCGGCGACTTGCTCACCACTTCGGACACGCCCGGCCACGCCATGAGGGCGGTCGATCGCGATCGCTCGCACGGCGCGGTGATCGGCAAGGCGATGGAGTCGCTCGAATCGGGTCGTGGAATGGTGCTCGTGCTCGTCAACCTGCAATAGTCGCCGATGCAGTCGATGCGGAGCTTGGCGTGCGGGATATGAAATCGTGAAAGCCCCGCCCGATCACGGGCGGGAGCGAAACGCAAAGGTGCAACGATGAAATCGCGAATCATGCTCATTGCCACGTGTGCGGCTTCGATGTCACCGGTCGGCGTCTCAACCGTGACGGCCGACGATTTTCAGGCGCACTGTCAATATCTCGGCGAAGCCCCGTCCGGCGAGACGACGTGGAGTAACACGGTCGCCGGCATTGCGAACGACAGCACGCACTGGTATCTCGCGCAGCACCGCAACCTGTGGCGCGTGCCGGCTCATATCAATCTCGGCTCGGTCAGTGCAAGCACTCCGGGGGTGACGATGCGAACGACGTTTCCGGAGTTGAGTATGGGCGCGAGCGATACTTGGACGTTCGGCGATCCATGTGTGTATCGGCACAACGGAATCGACTACTTGGTGGTGCGAGTGAACGTCTTCGATAGCTCGCCATTCGACACGATCGCCGTATTCGACGCGCAGAGCCTTTTCGGGATCAGCAGAAGGTTGATCGCCGATCGTGTTGGCAGCGCCGTTGGCGTCGATCCGATGGGGTTCATCTATTTGAATCGAGTCGATTCCGTCGGGAATTTGGACAAGTGGCAAGTTGACTGGGACGCGCTCCAGCAAACCGGGACGCTCCAATTCACTTTCGTGCAGAACGTGACTCTGCGCGAGGCCAACGACGCGCCGATTCCATCATTGCCCGGCGGGATTCGCGCGCTCGAGTTCACGCCCGACGGACGCTATCTGTACGTCCTCGCCGACGACATTCACGTCTTCGACGGCGACACCTTGCGGCGGCGATTTCAATCCAATAACGCGACCACGGGTTTCTTCCCATTCAACTGGGACACGACCCCCTCAGTACCGCCCGAGGAAACGCCGGCCGGGTTGTGTATTTGGAATCTGAACGGCACCGGCTCGCCGCACAACGGGCAACTGCACGTCGCGGTGCGCGATTGGGACGGCATCGCGGATAGTGACGACGTGTTCCTGAAACACTATACGTATCAGATCAACGTCAATGCGAGTGCCGCGCCCGGGGGCAACGGAAGCATCGCGACGCCGTACAGGACGATCACGCAAGCCGCGGCGGCTGCCTGGTACGGCGCGGAACTGCGCATTCGCGCCAATCTCTATGACGAAGCCGTGCGCATCGATCGGCATGTGCGCCTGACGACGTTTGCTGGCGTGACGCGGATCGGTGGATAAGGAGTCGCGGCGATCAACGAACGTGCAAACATCCGGGATTCCGGTGTCAGGCGATGACAGGAGAGCCCAATGCTCGACCTAACAAGACAATCCCGCGCATCCATAGCGCTCGGAGCGACGCTTCTCGCATCCATCGCGTTGCCGAACGCGCGGGGCGACGACTATCAGGTGCATGGAATGTACCTCGGTTCTGCGCCGTCCGGCGAGACGAACTGGAGCGACGCCGCCTACGGACTCGCACACGACGACGACCATTGGTACATCGTCCAGAGCGGTGACGGCTTCACCGGAATCGACAGCGCGTACTTGTGGCGAATTCCGGTCAGCGTGAATCTGGCAACCGTGACTGCCACGACGCCGGGCGTTTCGCGGGTGCGCGGCACCGACGTGCTTGGCGTTGACGGCATTGTCTTCGGCGACCCGGTCGTATTCTCCTATAACGGCGTGGACTACCTGCTCGCGCCAGAGGGATTCGGGCTCAATTCGCTGACGTATCTCGCTGTGTTCAATGCCGACACGCTCGTGTTCATCCGGCACTCGCCATGGCCCAGTCCGCAGCCTGACGCGTCGAGCATCGCCACCGACCCGCAAGGTTTGATCTACGCCGCGAGCGGAAATCCCCTTCGCACATACACCGTTGACTGGATCGCTCTCGAACAGGTCGGCCAGCTTTTCATCCAGTACGCCGGCGAGGTAACACTCTACGACGAGTCCGGGCTGGTGCCCGTCGCGCTCGGATTCACGCGCGGACTCGAGTTTACGCCTGACGGACGCTATCTCTACGTCGTAGCGAACGACATTCATGTCTTCGACACTGTCACGTGGCGGCGCGTGCTCCACTCGACGAATGGTTCGGGGCACTTCAACTTCGCGTGGCGCACGCCGGACGAAAACCCCGGCGGCGTGACGATTTGGGATCTGGACTCGATCTCGTCGCCCTATGAGGGGCGTCTGCATGTCATCGTCCGCGACTCCGACGCATTCGACGCCGATGACGTCATCCTCAAACACTACACCATGTCGATCCGCGTTCGCGCCGGCGCGCCGCCTCCGGGCACGGGCTCGCCCACGCAACCGTTCCCGACGGTGACTGCCGCCGTGAATCTCGCTTGGTCGGGATCCGAGATTCGCATCATCAATGGCGGCGTGTTCGATGAATCTCTAACGATCAACAAACGCGTGCGCGTCGTCGCACGCGGGGCAACCGCGCGGATCGGCGGGTAGGTTCGGCGCAGCGCGATCGATGAAAGGAAATTCGATGTTATCAACACTGAACTACACCGCTGCCGGGGATCGGCGGCGCGGGCCGAACTTACAATCCGTTGCGCTGAGCGCGCTCGCGATCGGCGTGCTGCCGGGTCTTACAGCACAAGCTGCTAGCGGCGGTGGGCTGCGAGCGCCACTCGACCCGGCGAACGCGGAACGGATCGCGTCGCTGTTCGTTTTGCATGACCACGTCGCGCCGCCGCCGGTGCTGAGTGCTGAATACACGCCGCTCGGAACCGTGTTCACTTATCAGGGGCAACTGAAGGAAGCCGGCAGTCCGGCGAGCGGTCTGTACGACATTCGGTTTCAGCTTTACCTGGCGTCGAGCGGCGGGACGCGCTATGTCGCGATCGCGATGCACAGCAATGAAGCGGCCAAACGCCAGCACGAGGAAATGGGTTTCGAGCTGGGTTGGGGCACGGCGCTTGATCAACTCGTCGCGCTGGCGAAGACCTGGTAGCGAGCGCGATGCGTGCATTGCGCGGCGACTGAAGACATGCCGACCCCGGAGTGCCGGTGTCGGCATGGCACCCGAGCCGAAGCACGCTCGCGCGCGGCAACCCCGGATTGACTATTCACTTTGAACGTTGAATTCTGCACTTTGCCATACAAAGCGTTTGCGGCGGCTCCTCCCTTGGTGGAAGCCGCCGCCGCTTGAAGCTCAAACTTGTTCAGTCGAACTCACGATTACGGGAACAGTGCCGAGCCGAAGCGCGACAGCAGAATCGACAGATCGCTCAGGTTGCACACACCGTCATCGTTGATGTCGGCGCTCTGACGGTCCTTGCGATTCAGCGGGCCGGCGTGCGGCGTCGCGGCATACGGGAACACCGTGTGATACGCGATGTCGTTGCCGGTCACGTTGTCGCCGACGACCGTGATGGGCGAGTAGGTCGGGCCGCTGGCGATCGCGGTCAGAGCAATGTCCGCAACGTCATCGCCGAATCGGCGACCGTTCGGCCAACCGCTCGACACGCCGTTGGTCGTGTCGCCGCCGACGAAACCAAAGCGGCTGAAACCCGGCTCGTTGTCGAGCCGCACCGGATCGGTGGTCGTGTTCACCTTGAGCACTTCGGGGATGAAGATCGCGGCCAGATCGGTGCGACCGCTCGTGACGAAGCTCGTGCCGTAGACAAAGTTGATCAGTGCAGCCAGTTCAGGATTGAGAGCATAGGTGGCGAAGTTGGTCGCATCATCCACCGGCGAGGTGTGGTTCAGACGGTCCTTATCGACCGTCGCGACCAAGCCTTCATTGAAGAACGGATTAGCGAGTCGGCTTACCTGCACCCAGCCGCCGCCGAAGCTGCGCGTGCCATCCGGGGCAAGCATGCGCATCGCGGGACGGCTGATCGACGCATAGACGCCGACGCCGGTCTGCGCACCGAAAAACGGGCTGTTGAACGAGCCGTTCGTCAGTTGCTCGACGGGAATCTGCACGGCGAACGTGAGCACGTTGAAGCCCTTGAAACCGTCGAAGCCGTTGCCGTCCTGGCCGAGGCCGTCGGCGAGCGTGCCGTTATTGTCCAGAATGCGCACGTCGAGCAGATCGAAGATGCCCGGAATGTCGCAATAAAAGCTGTCGTCGCGCGAACCGGCGAACGACACCGCGCTGTCCGACAGGTTGTGAATCGTCTGCTGCGTGTAGCGATCCAGCTCGGCGAACGTGTCGGCACCGCTCACCGCGCGACCGCTGGCGTCGTTGTAGAACGGCGTGACGTTTTTGCCCACGTTCGGCGGCGGAATGAGCAGATTCGTGCCGATCGTGGTCTCGGTCGCGCCAACGACCTTTACCACGTTGTAACGTTGCGTGAAATTCTGCCGCGCGTCGCCGACGTCCTGAATCGGGCCGACCTGCGTGCCGAGGCCCTGCTGCAGGATCGTGTTCACATTCTTGTAGCCGGTATCCGGGGCGGTGAAAAAGAAATCGTAGCGCGTGTTCGTCACGCCGGTGGACGGATCGGTGATGTGAATGCTGTAGCGCGCGTCATCGGCGAAGCGCTCATACATCGCACCGTCGCCCGGCTCGCTGAACGGGCGGCAGTTGACGACCACGTTCAGCACCTTCTGATTCGGGTTGTCATACTTGCGACCGATGAAGGCGTAGACGTCGGTCAGATTCGCCTGCGGATCCTGCTTGATCAGCGGCGCATCGCTGTGGTTGCTGGCGACCGCAGCGGCGGCGGCGCTGCCCGCGACGACCAGTGTCGCGAATCGTTTCATGGCCTGCGACGAGAATACGGTGAGCATTTGGATCTCCCTGCTGGTTGCGGCGGCGCGCACGATCTCCCCGTGCTGCGCGGCCAAATGTGAAAAACTGCGATAACGCGTTGTCGTTGATTGCATCGCGACGCTCGGCGGACGCCCCGCTGGGCCGCGGACAAGGTCGGCTCTCGATGGCCGCCTTCGAGGGGAGTTACGCAGATACCGGGGGGATGGATTGGTGGGAGGGAGAAAAAGGGTTCGGGATTTAGGGTTCAGGGTTCAGGGTTCAGGGGTTAGGATTCAGGAATTAGGGTTCGGGGTTCGGGGTTCGGGGTTCAGGGTTCAGAAAAGACCTGCTGTCGCGGTCTTCTCTTCGCCGAACCCTGAACCCCGAACCCCGAACCCTCCGCCAAAGCAGCAAGCCCGCCAGCGACCTTCTCGACGCCGGGCGGGTCTTGCTTTCCTGCACAGAGCTCGAGGGCTGCTCAACGGATATCGATGCGAAACGACTAACGAACAACTATGAACTAGTCACTGGGCACTAACCAACCAATTCGCGGCGGCGGATGAGGGCGAACACGCTGCCCGCGATGATGAGGAACACTGAGCTGGGTTCGGGGATTTCCATGAAGCAATTGTCAAAGTTGCGGAAGCGGTAGCGCGAGCTGGCAACCGCCGGTCGCGTGCCGTCGCCGCCGCCCGAGCCGTCGTAAAAGCTGTTGAGCGTGCTGAGATAGCTGGCCGTGGGGTCGCTCCAGGCGAGCGGATTTGGCTGGGGCCGCACGTTCGCGATTCCGGGCGGTGGCGGCATGGCGGGCAGATTGAATAGCTCGAATCCCCAGAGGAACGTGTCAATGACGCGCACGTCACGGTAGTTCTGCCCGCCGATCACGATCGGCGCGTTGTCCGAGATGCACACCAGTCCGAGTTCCGCCAGCCAGGATTGATTTCCGTCACCGAAGTTTCGGCTGGGGAAATCCTGAAACCCGAAGGTCGGCGCGGCGAACGGCACGATGACGGTCGCCGGGGTGGTGAATGGGTAGCGCGGGTCGGCGGGTGAAGCGTCCGGATACTCGCCCGCGCCGGTGCCGGGCAAATTCCAGCCGTTGATGCCATCGGTCCCGGTTCTGGTGGCGATGACGGTTTGCACCCAGGCGAGTTGGTAGTTGGGCTTGAGCGTGACTCCGGCGTTCTGATGGAATCCGCCGGAGATGGCCGCGCCGGCCTGCGTTCCGTTGCGGTGGGCGTAGGTGTCGTAGTCGAATCGAATCGTGCCGGCGTCGATGTTCTTGGTGTTATCGCGGACGGGACGGTCGAACTGGATCGGGTTTCCGCCGCCGCCCGTCCCGCCGTAGGTGCCGACAATCCCTGAGTTGGCGGGGTTGGTCGGGTCGGCCGGGTTGAACGGGTTGCGAAGATACCGACCGTGAGCGTCAGCCTGCGATACCAGGGCCAGACCGAATGCGGCGACTGCGAGGATGCTGCGGAGACGTGATGGGGTGATACTCGCGAACATGGACGTTCCTCCTGCTGTCTTCGCCGCGGACCGGACCAAAGGGGAGCATGGCCGCGATCCGCTGCACCGAGACTTGTCTACCCAGCGTTTGGCCGCCCGCGACACAAGTCGCAAGCACTGGATCGATGTGAACTGCATTATATCGATCACTGCCGCAAGACGTGGCGAAAGGATGAATCAGCGGGCGTCAAAATTTCGCAAGAATTTTCTATTGTCATCGGGCAGTTGCGAATGAGGCCGTCGCCGTAGGGTGGACATCGCCCACCATTCGCCGCCCGGTCGAATGAGCATGAAATGCTGGGCGATGCCCATCCTACGCGCTGAAAACCGCGAAGGGCCGCGGTGCGCCGTGGCACCTTATCGCAGGATCGCGTCCTCGTCGTATCGCCGCAAGATCTCGCGCAGCCGATCCACCACGCGGTTCTTGGCGTTGTAAATCTCCTGGGCCGACAAGCCGAGCTGCAACGAAACCTGCTCCACCGGCTCGAGCCGCAGCACCACGCGCTCGAACGCCTCGATGGTGCGTTCGTTGAACCGCGTTTGCTCCTTTAGCTCGGTGATCGCTTGAGCGAAGATCACCCGTCGCTGCTCCTCTTCCCAGATCGCGTCGGCGTTGCCATCGTCCGGCACCATCGAAATCACCGACTCGCCGCGCATCGGGCCATGTCGCCCGGCACTGCGACGGGAATCCGCCAGCCGGCAACGGGCAATCCCGATCAGCCACGACCGCAGCCGCCCGCTTTCGCGATCATATTTGTTCTGGCGATAGTCTCGAACGAAGCAGAGCAGCGTTTCCTGGGCCACGTCGGCCGCATCGGCCTCGGTGAGACCCATTCGTCGCAGGAACGCGAGCAGGATGGGCCGATAACGACGGTCAAATTCGTCCCAAGCCGCCCGATTGCCGCTTTCATGCAAGCCGGCGAGCAGCTCGGTTGTCGTATTGACCATCGCGGAGGCGGACATGTACGCAACTCCCGTCGCTAAGGTCAACTTACCAAGTTGGTTGCGCGTCAACAAGCGCATATTCAATCTCCCCAGTTTTGACCGCCCCCCGCCGCGGGTGTTGCGTGGACGGTGCGTGACTGCAAAACAACCGCGTGCGACCGGAATGGAACAACAGCCGACGCGGAGGTACTCCGAAATTCTTGCTTGGGAAGCGTGGAAAACGGCAGACCACGGCGAAGCAGAAGAGAGTTCGACGGGCGAGCGCGCGTGCGCCTGGTACCGATCGTTCGCCGAACCGGGTGGAAATCATCTCCACGCCGGCGACCAACAAATCACTCACCAACTCGAATCGGCCGGCAGCTGCGACACGGATGCGGGCACCGTGCACCGCATCCGGGCGGGGCACAAGTCGATTACGCTAAGCGTGCATACGCGGTGCATTCACACAATGACCGAGTCGGTACAACAAAAAAACGCCATGGCGGCAGTGGATTTACTGCCTGCGTATTTGAGTGGGTGAGAGCAACACGGTCAGAAACGGATGGTACGGCAATCGACACTGAATCGACCGCCGCGTCTGAGTAGAGGTTGTACATATGAGCAACAGGACACTGTTCCAGAAAATCTCCAGCCTCTCGGTGAACGAACGAGTCTTGCTGGTCCAGCGAATCTGGGACAGCTTGCCCGACGGTTGCACGGAGTTCGACGAACTCTCGCCGGAGCAGCAAGCCGAACTCCACCGTCGCATCGATGCGTTCGAACGCGATCCAAAAGCGGGGCGACCGTGGGCCGACGTTCGCGAAGCGCTGATGAACCGGGTCCGCCCAACCTCGGCAGCGCGCTGAACTCGAAGTCATCGACCGTCAGTGGCCGACGGCGAGCGTGACGCTCACCCCGAAAACCGGCGTCGGCCTCAGAGGGCCGATCGCTACGGTGCCATCCGCACTAGCGCTTACACACTAATCAACCGCAGCGGATTTTCCAGCATGCCGATCACATCGCGCGTGAAGCGGGCCGCGTCGGCCCCGTCGCAGATTCGATGATCAAAGCTGAGCGACAGCGGCAGCATCAGCCGCGGCACGATTGTCCGCTCGTCCATGCACACCGCCTGCAGCGCCGCACGCCCCAGGCCCAGAATGCCGACCTCGGGATAGTTGACCATCGGCGTGACGAATGAGCCGCCGAGCGCGCCGACGTTGGTGATCGTAAACGTCGCGCCGCGCAGGTCGTTCACCTCGAACTTCACCGTGCGGGCCTTTTCGGCCATGTCATTCAAGTCCCTGGCAAGCTGCGGCAGGCTCTTCTTGTCGGCGTCGCGAATCACCGGCACCACCAAGCCGCGCGGCGTGTCGACCGCGATGCCCAGATTGAAGAAGTCCTTGTACACGACCTCTTCGGTCGTCGCGTCCCACGAGCAGTTCAACATCGGGTAGCTGCGCAGGCAGGTCGCGACCGCCTTGATCACGATGGCGGTCATCGTCATCTTCGGCTGGCCTTCCTTCAGGAACTTGTTGATGTCCTTGCGGTTCTTCTCCAGCTCGGTCACGTCCGCACTGTCGCAATGCGTCACACGCGGCACGTTGTACCACGCCTTCGACATCTGCCGCGCGATCGTCTTGCGAATCTGCGACGGTTGCTCGCGGCGAACCGGGCCGTACTGCGAGAAATCGGGCAACGGCTCGGCGGCAAAGCTGACCGTCGCGCCGCCGGTGCGGGCCGCGCCGTCGTGAGCGCCGCCAAAGCTGACACTGCCGCCGCCCTTGGCGAAGCGCTCGACGTCTTCACGCATCACGCGACCGTTCGGGCCGCTGGCCGGGACGTTGCCGAGATCGACGCCGAGTTCGCGGGCAAGCTTGCGCACGACCGGTGCAGCCGGGATCGGACCCGTGCGCGCAGCCGGTGCGGCGGCGATCGCCGTCGAGTGCGCCGCGGCGGGCATCGGAGCGACCGCCGGGCCGCGCGAATGCGCCGCAGCGCTGCTGGTCGCGGCGACGGCCGGAGCGGGAATCTTGGCAACGGGTGCAGCGCTCGCCGCCGCGACCTTCGCCGGTGCCGCAGCCGCGGTTTTTGCCGCAACTGCGGGCGCAGCCGCCGGCGCGCCCGCACCGGTATCGATCTGCACCAGCACCTCGCCGACCTTCACCGTCTGGCCGGGCTTGACGAACAGCTTGGCGATCACGCCGGTCTTGGGCGAGGGAATCTCGACCGCGGCCTTATCCGTCTCGACCTCGAGCATCGGCTCATATTCGGTAATCTTGTCGCCTTCCTTGACGCGGACGTTGACAATCTGACCTTCATGAACGCCTTCGCCCAGATCGGGGAGCTTGAATTCGAACATCGTTGCGTTGCCCTCAAGCGGGACGTGCCCGCGAAAGAGTGTCTAGTGCCTAGTGCCTAGTGCCTAGTATTTGCGGGCAAGCCGCCCGCTCTGTACTAGGCACTAGACACTAGCCACTAGGCACTAGAACCTCACCGTCTCCATCGTCGCTTTCACAATCTTGCCCACGTCGGGGATATACGTCCGCTCGTTGGCAAAGAACGGGATAATCGTATCGTAGCCGGTCACGCGCTTCACCGGCGCTTCGAGGTACAGCAGGCTGTCCTCGACGACGCGGGCGATGATTTCGCCGCTGACCGAGCAGTGCCGCGGGGCCTCGTGTACGACGACCGCGCGGCCGGTCTTGCGTACCGATTCGTTAATCAGCTCACTATCCAGCGGCGAGACGCTGAGCAGGTCGATCACTTCGGCGTCGACGCCGTGCTCATCGGCCAGTTCATCCGCCGCTTCGAGTGTCGTGCGTAGCGACGCACCGTACGACACGATGGTCACGTCCTTGCCGGGTCGGGCGATCACGCCTTTGCCGATCGGCAGCGTCTCCGGTGCGTCCGGCACTTCCTCGCGGAATGCGCGATAGTTCGCTTTCGGCTCAAAGAAAATCACTGGATCGGGATCGAGGATTGCCGAACGCAGCAGGGCACGTGCGTTGCGCGGCCCGCTCGGGATCACAACCTTCAACCCGCTCAGATGGGCATACGTTGCCTCGGGCGCTTCGCTGTGATGCTCAATGGCGCGAATGCCGCCGCCATAAGGCATGCGGATCACCATCGGCACGGTGAACCGCCCGCGCGTGCGATTGCGAAGTCGCCGCACGTGACCCTCGACGATGTGAAACGCCTGATACGAGAAGCCGTCGAACTGCATTTCGCAGATCGGCTTGAACCCGCGAATCGCCAGGCCGACCGCCGCGCCGATGATGGCAGCCTCGGCCAGGGGCGTATCGATGCAGCGATCCTCGCCAAAGTCTTTTTGCAAACTTTCGGTGACGCGAAAGACGCCCTCATCCTTGCCCACGTCCTCGCCCATGCACAGGACGTTCGCGTCTTCCTTCATCGCTTCATACAGGGCAAGGTTGAGGGCCTTGACCATTGTTAGCTGAGCCATGTCGGTTTCCTGTTGCCGCAATTGCAGCGGAATCGCTTGTTATCCGCGTTCGTTTTGAGACGCACCGGCCGGAGGCCGATGCTTCCCACCTGAACCCTGAACCCCGAACCCTAATGCGCTTTCGCCGTCTCCGCCGCTCCGCCGGCTGCCGCCTTGGCCTTCAGATACTCTTCGTACTCCATCTCCTCGGCCATCTGCTTTTGCAATTCCGGCGGCATCTCGGCGTACATGTGCTTGAACAGCTCGTATTTGTCGAGCTGATATTTCTCGTACTTGCCGATCGCCTCGTCGAGCATCTTGCGAATTTCTTCTTCGAGCACCGCCTGAATCTTGTCGTCGAGCAGCTTCTTGCCTTCGAGGTATTTGCGGAAGCGCGGCAACGGGTCCTTGGCCTCCCACGGCTTCACTTCCTCGTCCGTGCGATACTTCTTCGGGTCATCGGCGGTGGTGTGCATCGCCAGGCGATACGTCACGGCCTCGATGAACTGCAGGCCGTGACCCTCGCGTGCCTTTTTCACGGCTTCGCCCGCAGCGACCAGCACCGCGAGAATGTCGTTGCCGTCTACCTGATAGGCGTCGATGCCATACGCGATCGCCTTCTGCGCGATCGTCGGCGAATTGGTCTGCTTTTCGCGCGGCAGCGAGATCGCCCAATGATTGTTCTGGACAACCATCACCATCGGCACCTTGTAGACGCTCGCGAAATTCATCGCCTCGTGGAAGTCGCCTTCGGATGTGCCGCCGTCGCCGCAGAAGCAGGCGACGACCGTATTGTCCTTGCGCAGCTTGCCGGCCCAGGCGAGGCCCATCGCATACTGGCACTGCGACGCGATCGGCACGCAAATCGGCATGTCGTTGATGCCCTCGGGCACCGACGAACCGATCTCGTTTCCACCCCACCACAGCATGTAACGATCAATCGGCCAGCCGCGATAGAGATACCCCGGCAACTCGCGATAGGTCGGGACGAACCAGTCGTCCTTCATCAGGTGATAGACCACGCCCAGCGGCGTCGCCTCCTGACCCTTGCACGGCCCATACGTGCCGATGCGGCCCTGGCGCTGCATGTGCAGGCAGCGCTCGTCCAGCATGCGCGTCATCAGCATGTAACGATACAGTTTGCGGAGATCGGCATCGGGAATTTTGGGTTCCAGGGCCTTGTCGACGGTCCCATCGGGGCTGAGCACCGAGATCGATTCGATGCGATTCGACAGCTTCATTTCCTGACGCGGCACCGGGCCACCTCACTTCCGCATGTTGTCGGCAAAGACGGATTCGCCGGAATTCGACGAGAGACGAAAGTGTAAGCGAGTGATGTATCGCTGCCAACTCGGACGCAACGTTCGCGCGTCGCGCAAACCGCGATTGAAAATCGGCGCAGCAATGTCCCGTTTGTGCGCCGGACGACAGGTCTCTCTCTGGAGACGCGCCCCGCCAACGTAAATTCCAGAACTTGAACCCCGACCCCTGAATCCTGAACCCTGACCCCTAAACCCTATTCCGCCGCGTCGAGCAGCACCACCACCGTCCCGTCTCCTCGTTTCATAGCGGTCTGCAGCTCCACCGCATTCGCGCGCAGCGAACGTGCCTGATTCTCACTGCCGTGCAGTGCTACCGCCGGAATTTTTTGCTTGAATAGTAGCGCGTCGCTCACCGGTCGCCCGCCGATCAACCCGCGCACATCGCCTGCGGCGTTCAGCCACGCGAGCCGCATGCTGCGTTCGGTCCAAATCTTCGGCGTCGCGCCTTTCAGGCACTTTCGCGCGACGACCGAAGCGCTCGGCACGACATAGAACGCCGCCGACGCCGAAAAATCCGCTTCGCGCCAAATCGCGCGAACGCCGCCGGTCGCCGCGACGGCATCACCGGGAAAGCGATCAAGACCGATCGCTACTCCGAGCACCTGTTTCAGAATCAACCCGTTCGCTTTGCCAGTTCCGTCTTGATAGCGAATCGTCGCATCGAACAGCGATTTCAGGACTGCGTCCTCGGTTTCTCCGATCGCAATCGCATGTTGCAGCGGCGGCCCGTCCGTGCGATCCGCAGCCTTTACGCTCACTAGGACGCCAATGAACCCAAACGACATCCCGGTGCGCGGATTCGAAATCCCAACGAGCTCAACGAACACCGATTGATCAGATTCACTTACCAATACAACACGATTCTTCACCGCATCCTGCTCCGTCGCGATATCAATGCTCAGCGGTTGCCACTTCTCGTCCAAGATCGCAGCCCGCGAATCCTTCAGACGCTGAATCGCTTCCCACAACTTGCCGACTTTCGTCCGCCGGTCGGCGTCCGCCGTCGCGGCTTGCGCGTCGCTTGCCGCCGAGCGGACGGCGGCTTCCAGATCTGCCAGCCGCGCTTTGCGCCCCGCGTAAAACTCCGCCGTCGCAAAGGTGCGCACAGCGTCACCGCGCAGCTCGTCCAGCAGTTTGTTCAGCGGCTCTTTGAGAAATCCCGCATCCGGTCCGTTCTCAGCCGCGGCCAACCGACTCTGCACCCACGCCGCCGCTTCTCCGGCGGACTGCTTGCGCCGCACGTCGTCGCCCGCCGCCAGCGCCTCCAGCACCTTGGCCATCGCCGCCCATCCCGGCAGCTTCGCTTGGGTCAATGAATCGTGCGCCGCCCGCCATGCATCCGCCGTGTCCGCCGGCAGCGGATCAACTTGCAAGCGATGCCGCACTAACCCGCGAATCATGCGATCGATCATCGCCAGTTGGTCGCCCGACGCCGCTGGTGCCGCGAGCAGGCGCAGTTGCTCATTCAGATTCCCGCCAAAGACGACCGCGAGCGAACCGAACGCACTCTCATACTGCGCCTTTTGCGGATCGCCGTCGCCGCCGCCCCAGGGATTTTCCGCAATCGGCGGCGGTGGCGGCGGTGGCGGTTTGGTCAGCTCGGTCACAATCGACGACAGCGCGTCCACTTCCGATTTCGCGAGCTGCGCCTTCAGCGCGGGCACCCGCGCAGCCTCGGCAGTTAGCTCCGTCAAACGCTGCGCGAACGCACCGGTCAGCGCGGTGACATTTTCAGATTTGCCGGACTGTTTCGCTTCCTGAGCGTGAACGACCAGCCACTGCAATTGATCGATCGGATGCGCGAGCAACCGGCTCAGCGTGATCAGGCTTTCGACGGACGGCCCATCGCCGCCCAGCGCAGCCGTTAACGCCTCAACCTGCCGCGGCTGCTTCCACGCGTTGCCCGCCGCCTGCCGCGCCGTTGCCGGGGCGACAAGCACCAGCACCGATGCCAGCACCATCCAGGCGGGGTTGAATATCGACGATCGTCGCAAGCGTGCCCTTCGCGCGTGAAATCCCATTCGTGAATGGCTCGTGAGTGGTCGCTTTAGATACTTACGGCCGCCCCGTCGTCCGCGGCTGATCCACCGGCTGCCTTCGCGGCTCGCTATGCGGCCGACGCTCGCCGCGTTTTTCCTGCTGATCGCGTTCGATCGCCCGCTCGGCCCGCGCCGCGTCCGATTCTTCGGCACCCACCGCCTGATCGCCGCCTGTTGATTCGCGTTTGCCGGACTCACATCCGCCGAGCGCCACCGCAGCCAAGCTCAACGCCAAGATTTCCCGCACGCGTTTCATGGTCACGCACCTCCGCCGGTCGCGCGGCGCATCTCAAACAAAGAATCGCAAGCCGCCGCGCGCCGCGCAAGATCATACCTGATGCGTCGTGCCCGCCTGTCCATCCAGCCGCGCCTCAAGCTCCGCGATCCGCCGTTCCAACTTGCGCACCGTCTGATTCAATTCCGGCAAGCGCATCGTATAAGCCACCTGCCGCTTCATGTCGCGAATCGGAATCGCCGGCTGCCCCAGCACCGTCTCGCCGTCCGCGACGTTATTCAGCACGCCCGACTTTGCGCCGATTTTGGCATGGTCGCCCACGCGAATGTGCCCCACCACGCCGACCTGTCCGGCCATCGTCACGCTGTTGCCGACGTTCACGCTGCCGGCAAGCCCCACCTGTGCGACGAACATGCAATGCTCGCCGATCTGCGTACCGTGCCCGATCGCGATTAGGTTGCTGAACTTGGTCCCGCTCCCGATCTTGGTCCGCCCCAGCGTTGCTCGATCGATCGAGCAGTTTGAGCCGATTTCCACGTCGTCGCCGAGCTCAACGATTCCGATCTGCGGAATCTTGATCCACCGCCCCTGAAACGGCGCGTAGCCGAGGCCGTCCTCGCCGATCACACTGCCCGCATGAATCGTGCACCGATGGCCGACGATCGTGTCGTCGTACAGCACGACATTGGGATAGAGCAACACATCGTCGCCAATCCGGCAACGCGGGCCGACATACGCGCCGGGGTAAATCACCGCGTTGCGTCCGATCGTCGCCTGCTCGTCGATCGTCGCGCCGGGATAAATTGTCGCGGCTTCGCCGATCGTCGCGCTCGCCGCGATCGACGTTTCCCCGCTCGCAACTCTCGGGCGACGATGTTTGCGATAGCCATAGAGTGCGACGATGAACACGGTGATCGCCGCATAAGGGTCGTCGGTGCGGATCAGGTTCACCCCGACCGGCCCCGCGACGCCCGATCGCAGCACCACCGCCGACGCGCGTGTCGTCTGTAAGAGCTTCTCATATTTGGGGTTAGAGAGAAAGCTAATCTGCCCGCCGCCGGCCTCTTCCAGCGTCGCGACACCGGAAATCGGGCAATCCCGGTCGCCCTCGACCGTCGCCGACATTCCATATCGCTGCAGCGAATCGCAAAGTTGCCCGAGGCTGAATGCCATTCCACTCTCTAACGGTGAGAAGTCCCGCGTCGCCCGACTACCAACAGGGGAGTGTAAGGCCCGCTTCGCCAAACCGTCAAAAACCGCTCACGCCGCAATGTGCGATGCGCGTCGCGCGACCATGCGGTGATCGGACTATGATCTTCGCTCTCGGCCAACAACCGAAACGGAGCAACTGAATGCACGTACTCGCAATCAACGAATCACTGCTCGCCGTCACCACGTTCGACCCCGGCGCGATCACCATTCGCATTTTGCACATCCTCACCGCCATCCTCGCCGCCGGCGGCGTGTTCTTCCAACTCATCGCCCTGCACCCGACGCTGCAAACCCTCGACGCCGAGCAGCGCCGCCCGATCCGCGAAGCCATCGTCGCGCGTTGGCGCGGCGTGGTCTTCATGTCGATCTTCGTGCTGCTGGTCACCGGCCTGGTGAATTTCCTGCTGTACAAAATTCCCGAGATGAAGCCGCACCCGATGAAGGGGCTTTACCACGGTTTGTTCGGTGCCAAGCTGCTGCTGGCACTCATGGTCTTTCACGGGGCATCCGTGATGGTGCTGCCCGGTGCGAAAGGCGAACGCTACCGCGATCGCGCCGACTTCTGGCTGAAATACATGGCCCTACTGCTCGTCTTCATCGTCGTGCTCGGTGCGGTGCTCCGCAATTTCCCGGCGGCATCCTGACGGCGTCGAACAATTTTTGGGTGCCATGCCGACGAGCGGTACTCCGCCGTCGGCATGCTTGCTGCGGCGGGCTGCGGCGCTCCAAGGTGTTCTTCCGTTGTTCCCTTGTTCCCTTCTTCCCCGGTTCCGTTGTTCCCCGTGAGAAAAAGCAGCTGAGGCCGGCCGGTCCACAAAGAACCGCGAGGGCCGCGGTGCTCCATGTCGGAACCGCACCGTCTTTCCGTTCTCACCCCCCGCTTTTGCCGATACGATTGTGGCACAAAGGGGATTCATATGGTCGCCAAGTGGTCGCCCGATATTTCCGCGAAAGACACGATCGAAGTGCTGTCGAGCCGCATTCTGGTCGATGGCTTTCACCTCGTGGTCGACCTGGAGCGCAGCCGCGGGTCAAAATTGCATGACGCCCGCACCGGCCGAAATTATCTGGATTTTTACTCGTTCTTCGCCTCGCAGCCCGTCGGCTACAACCACCCGCGCATGCATGACCCCGAGTTTCAGGCCCGCCTGCTGCTCGCAGCCACCACCAAAGTCGCCAACCCCGATGTCTACACGCAGTTCTATGCCGAGTTCGTCAAGACGACCGAAGAAGTAGTCGGCGTCCCCGGCTTTGACCACTTTTTCTTCATCGACGGCGGCGCGCTGGCCGTCGAAAACGCGCTCAAGGCCGCGTTCGACTGGAAGATTCGCAAAAACCTGAAAGCCGGCCGCGGCGAACTCGGCTCGCGCGTGATTCATTTCAAGCAGGCGTTCCACGGCCGAACGGGTTACACGCTCAGCCTGACCAACACCAGCGACCCGCGCAAGACGATGTACTTCCCGAAATTCGACTGGCCGCGGGTCGACAATCCGATGATCAACTTCGAGTTGCCCGAACCGCAGCGCTCGCAGGATGTTGCCGCGCGCGAGGCCGAGTCGGTGCGCCAGATTCTCGACGCGATCACCAAGCATCCGCACGACTGCGCCTGCATCCTGATCGAGACGATTCAGGGCGAAGGCGGCGACAATCACTTCCGCCCCGAGTTCTTCAAGAAGCTCCGCGAGATTTGCGACCAGCACGAGCTGCTGCTGATCTTTGACGAAGTGCAGTGCGGCATCGGCATTACCGGCAAAGCCTGGGCGTTCGAACATCACAGCATCGCGCCGGACATCATCTGTTTCGGCAAGAAAATGCAGATTTGCGGCATCATGGCCAATCGCCGACTCGACGAAGTGGACAGCGTCTTTGCCGTGCCGAGCCGCATCAACAGCACGTTCGGCGGCAACCTGGCCGACATGGTGCGTGCCACGCAGTATTTGAAGATCATTCGCGATGAAAACCTGTTCGATCACGCGGCCGCTGCGGGCGTACACCTGCTCGACGGCCTGCTGCGACTCAAGAGCAAGCACAAGTGCGTGACCAATGTTCGCGGTCGCGGCCTCATGTGCGCCATCGACCTGCCCGACGGCAAGTTCCGCGATGCGGTGCGCAGCGCCGCGCAGGAGCGACAGCTCATGGTGCTCTCGTGCGGCGATCAGTCGATCCGCTTCCGCCCGCTCCTCGATGTCGAGCCGGCGGATCTTGATCAGGGCGTCGAACTGCTCGATGAAGCGATCATCGCCGCCGGTCAGAAGTGTTGCGGGCATTGCAAGACAGCGTAAGTGTCGGCTGCGCACCCACGCGGGGAGCATCGGCCTCCGGCCGGTGCGGAAAATTATTGCTCAGCGGCCGGAGGTCGACGCTCCCCGCGCGAGCCGGGCGCATCACCCCGCCGCCTTCGTCCCCGCGCTTTGTTCCGGCGCTGCGAGCGGCACCGCGAGCACCTTGTCGATCCGATGCCCGTCCATGTCGATCACTTCAAATCGATAATTCGCCCACTCCAGCGAATCGGCCACGCGCGGGATTCGTCCGAACTGCGCCAGCATGAACCCCGCCACCGTTTGATAGTCGCTCGCTTCGCCGGGCAGTTCTTCGATGCCCAGAATCTGCTCCATCTCGGCGTCGCTCAGCATCCCGTCGAGCAGCCACGAGCCGTCGGGCCTGCGGATCGCGCGTTCGTTCCGCTCGCCGGCCTCGACCGCCGCGTCGCCCACAATTGCTTCCAGCACGTTGTGCATCGTCACCAGGCCGCAGATGCCGCCATACTCGTCGACGACCAGCGCCAAGTGCCGATTCGACGTCTTGAATGTCTCGAGCAGCTTCAAGGCCGGCATCGTCTCGGGCACATACGGCACCACGTTCAACGCCGCGCGCAGATTCGGCAGTTCCTTATTCGCGAGCTGCGTCCAAAGGTCTTTCACGCTGACAATGCCGAGCACATTCTCGATCGCGCCGTCGCACACCGGGAAGTACGTGTGCGCGGCAGCGCTCATCGTGCGAATGTTCTCGCCGATCGGCTCGTTCACGTCGATCCATGTGATTTCCGTGCGCGGCGTCATGAGCGCCGCAACGCTGCGATCAGCCAGATCCATCACGCGCTCGACCAGATTGTGCTCGGCCCGCTCGATTACGCCGGCGCTCGCGCCCTGATCGAGCACGATTTTGATTTCCTCTTCGGTGATTCCCTGATCGGTCTGCGGCCTGACGCGCAGTGCAGCGAGAATCGCACGGCTCGACCCGCCCAGCAGCCAGATCAGCGGACTGCTCATCCGCACCAGCAATTGCACCGGCGCCGCCGCGTAGCTCGCGATCGACTCGGCATGTGCCAGCCCGATTTGTTTGGGGATCAGCTCGCCGAGGATCAGCGAGAGATACGTGATGATCAGCACGACCGATGCGAACGCAACCGCGCCTGCGTACGGCGTCAACCACGCCCACTCCGGCAGAATGGTCGCAACCTTGGCCGTCAGCGACGCACCGCCGTAGGCGCCTGCGACGACGCTGATTACGGTGATGCCGACCTGCACGACCGAGAAGAACTGCTCCGGCGATTCGAGCAGTTTAAGCGCCTCGGCGGCGCGCTTGTCGCCCTCGTCGGCTCGGCTTTGCAGGCGCACTTTGCGAGCCGAGACGACCGCGATCTCGGTCATGGCAAAAATGCCGCTCGCGATCGATAGCGTCGCCAGAATCAGCAGTTCCGTGAGAATCGCACCCATGCAACTTCCGTCCGCGGCCAACACTGCACGACGTCGCGGGCGCTGTGCGGACAGGCCTTGCCCGCTGTCAGCACGTCAATGATACCGGATGCGCAGTTCGCATGGGCCGATCGACGCGAGTATCATCCCCGGCTGCGCTTCACGCCACAGTCGGCGGTCGCACCTGCGGTTCAAGGAATGAACCTCTTCCAAATTTCCGGAGATGTGTAATGTTGCGTCGAATGGGTTGGATCGCGTCGCTCGGTTTGCTCGCGGCGCTTGCCGCCCCTGCGCTCGCCGATGAGAAGGTCGACAAGATCGAAAAGGCCCTGATTGAGGCCTATGGCAACGTCAAGTCCTTCACGGCGACGATGAAAATCGAAGCCGAGATGATGGGCATGAAAATGACGCAAGACGGCAACATCGAGAGCATGCGCGACGGCGACAAGAGCAAGGCGCGGATCGAGATGAAGGGTTCGATGGACATGGGCGGCCAGAAGATGGATATGACCTCTTCGACCATCAGCGACGGCGAGTTCACATACATCGTCTCCGAGCAGATGGGCCAGAAGAACGCGATGAAGACCAAGGGCGAGGGTCGCCAGTCGTCGGACCCGAAGCAGATCATCGCTGAGTTGAAAAAACAGTATGACATCAAGGCGCTCGACGATCAGAAAGTCGGCGACATGGACTGTCACACCCTCGAATGCACGATGAAAGGCGAAGCCGGCAACCCCGGATCACCGACCAAGCAGATCATGAACTTCTGCAAGAAGACCGGCATGATGATCAAACTGGTCGGCTCGGACAAAGAGGGCAAGCCGATGATGACCATCACGATGAGCGACATCAAGCTCGACGCCAAGGTTGATCCGGCCCGTTTTGTGTTCAAGGCCCCCGAGGGCGTGCAGGTCATGGACATGACCGGCGGCGCTGCGGCGGGCGGCGCTGCCCCGGCCGCCGGCGAGAAGAAGCCGGCCGAGGGTGAGAAGAAGCCTGAGAGCGGCAAGCCGTAATCACGCAGAACGCATTTGTGTCGGGTGCCATGCCGACGAGCGGTACTCCGCCGTCGGCATGTCTGGCAATCGTCGCTTGGCTTACGTTCGCTCCGCGAAACGAGGGCTTGCGTCCTCTTTGAGTTCCCGACCCGCTACGGGCACACTGCTCCAAAATTAGCAAGCAGCACCGCAAGATCGCTGATGTCCACATCCGCGTCCTCGTCGATGTCGCCCATCTCAGGCGTCGCGGTTCCCGCGAGCCCGAAATTGCTCAGCAGCGTCGCCAGGTCGGTGATGTCCACGTCGCCGTCCACGTCCAGATCGCCGGCGTATGCACACGGTTCGCCGCACGCGCCGATGACCGCGACAAAGTGCGCGTCGTCGTCGAGGTTTATCCAACCGATATTCTCCCCCCACACGTATCCGCGCAGCCGACACATGCCGTCGGCGCTGTCGATGCGCGCGGCGTTCGGCGGCGTTGCCAGCGCTCCGCCATCGAAGTCAATCCAGCCGATGTTCTCGCCCCAGGCCAAGCCGTACAGTTCGCCAGAGCCGGGGTCGCGATTGACGCCGAAATCCGCGCCGGTTGCGTTCGCGTATTCAACGCCGCTCGCCGGCGAGCCGTCGCCGAGGTTGATCCAGCCCACGTTTTCGGCCCAGATGAAGCCGGAGAGGAACGTCGCGTCAATGCGGACGCCCTGCGCACCGGCGGGGTTCCCGGCCTCATGCCAGTTGGTCCATCCGATATTCTCGGCCCACGCGATCTTGCCGGCCGGGTCGATGTTGGATTGTCCCAGGACCGCAGCGGTGGAAAGCTCGGCGGCGACGAGAATGATCAGTCGCTTCATGGTCGGTTCCTTTCGGAGCATGAGTTTTATGCTCACTAGTAAGTCAAGTTCGCATTGGGGTCAGTGGTGCCGAGGGAGGCGCCGCCGTTGTTGCCGTTGATTGCCGCGCCCGTGTTCGCTGAGACCACGTAGCAGGCGTTGCCCGCCACGACCGACCAGCTCGTGGTGTTGCCCGAGCAGGTGTTCCTGGTGATTACGTTGCCCGCGACGGTGACGCGGATGCCGACGTCATTGCCGATGCAGTTGTTGCCCTCGACGCGGTTGTCGGGCCCCTCAACCGCGATCCCTGCGCCGTCGATGACCGCGGATCCGTTGGAACCGCACGTATTGTTCTTAATGACGGAGCCTGAGCCGGCGGTCCGGATGCCGTCGCGACCGTTGAAGGTGCAGGAGCAGCCGGTGATCACGGCCATCTCGACGAAGGTGATGCCCCAGGTTGCATTACCGGCGGCGGTGCAGTGCGTGAATGAGCCCCTGCCGTCGAACTCGAAACCACTGTGGCCGTTGTTGCGTGCGGCGCAGTTCTCGACGATGGACCCGTCGCCGACACCGAGGCCGGTGAGGCTGTTGTTGGCGGCGACGCAATCGCTGATCGTGGCCGCGCCGAGGATCACGGCACCGGTGTGGTTGCCGACAAACGTACACGAACGCACGACGGAGTTGCCCGAGAGAAGCATGCCATTGTTGGAGTGATTGGAGCAATTGACGCGTTCAACGGTCGTGATCTGATCGCAATAGACCCCGTTGCCGCCGCAGTCCTGGATGGTGAGGTCCTGGAGCCGGCACCCCTTGGAAACGGTGTCGTTGTCGCTGCGGAGGTTGACGCCATCGCCGCCCATGGTGCGAACAATGCCGTTCTTCACGGTGATGTTTCGGCGGTTGCTACCGCCGGCCTTGATGCCGTGCAGCGAGCCGGGGTAGCCACCGACGCGGAATCCGTTGAGGTCGACGGTCACGTCGGCGGCGGTGATTTCAATGGCGGTCTTGCCCGGCAGGGCGACCGCTTCGGCGGTGAGGTAGTACGAGCCGGGGGTGTCGATCTGGTACACGCTGTCCGCGTCGCCGGGCGTGTTGGTCGCGTTGATCGCGATCCGCGGCTCGACCTCGCTGAGGGGCTTCATGGTCGCGCTGACCGGCCCCGCCGGCGGGTTCAGGTCGCCGGCCAAGGCCATGCCTGTCGCGTTCAACGCGAGAGTCAGAATCGGAAGCAAACGTTTCATGATCGTTTACCCTTTCCGCGGGTTTTCGGTCGCAATGATCTCAATAGACGAGATTGGACATTGTGTCCGCGGTTCCAGTGCTGCCGCCGGAGTTGCCGGAGGCGCTGGATGTGGCCATGACCGTGATCGCGCCGATGCGGTTGTTGGCCACGATTTCGTAGTTGAGCGTGTTGATCGAGCAGCGGTTGCCAATGATCAGGTTGGAGGTGCCGTCGATCTTGATGCCGAAATCGCAGGACGTAATGGTGTTGCCCTCGATGTGGCAACGGGTGACAGCGGCGCCGCCGTAGATCCCGGCGCCGGCCCCTGCGCCGGACTGGCCATTTAGTTCGCACATATTGCCGACAATGCGCGACTCGGAGCCGCACAGGATCCCGTGAAATCCGTTGAACCGCGCGGCGCACCGCTCGATGCGGGCGTGCGACGACACGTCGAACCCGTCTCCGCCGTTGCTCATGGCGACACAGTTCTCGAAAGTCGAACCAGTGGCGACGTCGTTGAACCCGTCGCTGCTGTTCTCGGTCGCGTGGCAATCCCGCGCGATGGAGTGCGCGCCGATGCTCATCCCCACGCCGTTGGCAATGGCGATTGAGCCGGTGATGATCGAAAAGGACGCGGCGCGGATGCCCGTGCTGTTGCCCTGGGCGACGACGCGATCAACGCGGGCACCAAGTCCAATGTCGAGCCCGATGTTCCCGTTGAACTCTAGCTTGAGGTCCTGCGCGCTATTGTCATCCCCACCGAAGCAGTCCACGCCCTTGGTGCCCCAGCCGCGGACGGCACCGTTGTACACGCTGATTCCATCCCGCGATGGCGCGGCGATACCCGCGAGCGTGCCGACCGACCCGAGCATGACGAACCCGTTGAGGTCGATCGTGACGTTGTTGGTGGCGATCTCGATGCCCGACTTACCGCTCACGCCCTGGATGTTCCCCGTGAGGTAGTACGAACCCGGCGCGGTGATGCGGAACATCGAGTCCGCGTCGCCCGGCGTGTTGGTCGCGTTGATCGCGATCCGCGGCTCGACTTCGCCAAGTGTTTTGAATGTCGGGCCCACCGGTTCGACCGGTGGATTCAGGTCCCCGGCCAGGGCCGTGTTCGTAGCGATCAACGCGAGCGTCAGTGTCGAAATCAGGCGTTTCATGATTGTTCCTTTTGTTGGAATTATCGTGTTCCATCTTCTGAAACAGGATTCAAGGCTCGAACCCTCAGCCCAAATTCAAAACTCCCACTTCCGATCGGGACGTTTGGAAAGTTCAATACGCGACGTTGCTCCACGGGGTCATGCTGGCGAAGCCGCTCGAACCGGGATTGGTGATGACCGGGGCCAGTTCATTACCGGCGACGACGCTGAAGTTGCCCGAAGTGTTGCCGCGGGCGGTGTTGCGCACGATGAAGTTGTTGTCGCCGTCGACCTTCAGACCGAAATCGTTGCCGTTGACCTGATTGTCCTCGATGCGGTTGCCGCGCAGGAATTGGCCCACCGCGATGCCGGCACCGATTGCCGCACCCTGACCGTTGCCGGTCGCGAGGTTCCCGCGCACGACGCAGTCATACCCAACGACATTTCCATCGCCCAGGTTGCTCACGACGGCGCAACTTTCGATCAGGCCGTCTTCGAATGCGTTGATACCCGCGTACTCGTTGGCACGCGCGGTGCATCCGCGAATGACGCATGCGCCCAGCGTGCTGATCCCCGAAGCGCCGTTGCCCGCCGCAATGCAATCCATGATCATCGAACCGTAGTACACGGAGATTCCATCCGCGCCGTTCTGCTCGGCGACGCAGGCGCGGATGTGCGAATCGCGGGCGACGCTGATCCCATCGCCGCTGATGTCGGCGGCGCGGACTCGCTCGACGAGCATTCCGCTGCTGTCGCCGAGCGTGACCGAGATGCCGTCCAAACCCCAGCCGACGACGGCGCCGTTGTAGATGTGGACGCGGTGGCGCACCGAGTTGTCGGCGCTGATGCCCGCCAGCGATCCCGCAACGCCGGTCAGCGCGAAGCCGTTCAGGTCGATGGTCACGCCGTCGGCGGCGACCTCGATCCCGTGTTTGCCGGAGTCGCCGACCAGACTGGCGCACACGTAGTACGAGCCGGGCGACACGATCCGAAACGATGAATTGGCGTCGCCGGGCGTGTTCGCGGCGCTGATCGCGATCCGCGGCTCGATTTCCACGAGCGTTTTCATGGTTGGTGCGACCGGACCGACCGGCGGGTTCAGGTCGCCGGCGAGCGTCGCCGCTGTGCCAAGCGCCCCAAGAATCAAGTTTGCAAACAGACGTTTCATGGCGTTTCCTTTCAGCATAGTTGCCGCTGGGTTTGTGTGTGAGTTCAATAGATGTAGTTCGCGTGCGGGTTCGTATTTGCCGCGATGGTTGCGGCAGTCACCCACGGACCGACGGAATTGCCGGCGATTACGTTGAAATTGCCCGTCGAATTGTCCCGGGCCGAGTTGCGAATGACGAGGTTACCGGCCGACGTGACCTGAACGCCGTAGTCGTTGTCAATGACGTTGTTGCCTTCGATGCGGTTGCCGTCGTTCTGCGCATAAATGCCCGCACCCGTTCCCGCCTGCCCGTTCGATTTGCAGTTATTATCGCTGATCAATACGCCACCGGCCGCGCTGATACCGTCGCTCCCGTTCATCGCCGCGACGCATTCGCTGACGCGGCAACCTGCGAACGCGAATATCCCATCCGTACCATTGGTGGTCGCCGTGCAACCGGAGATATTGCCCTGGCTCTGCATGACAAAGCCGTGGCCGTCGTTCTCCGCCGACGTGCAAGTCGTCACGACCGAGTTCGCGCCGACGTCGAAACCGTCTTCACCGTTGCCGCGCGCCGTACAGCCCGAGACGATCGATCGCGCGCCCGACATCAATCCATCGATGCCGCAATCGGTAATCGCGAGGTCGACGTATCGGCAGTTCGGGCTACTCGCGGCTTCGATGCCGCGCACCGGCCAGCCGGTGATGGTGCCGTTGCGGACGGTCACGTCCGTGTTCAATCCAATGACGGCGATGCCCTTGCTCGCCCCGGGCTGTCCCACCAGCGAGAACCCGTTCAGATCGAGCGTCACGCGGCTGGCATTGATCGTGATCGCGTTGCCGTTGTTGGTCGTCAGGTCGCGCGTCAGGTAATACGATCCCGGCTGCGTGATATTGGTAATGTTCGAGATCGCGATGCGCGGCTCAACCTGACTGAGCGGCTTCATGGTCGGTCCGACCGCGCCGGCGGGCGGGTTGAGATCACCGCCGAGGGCCGTCGCGGCCAGTCCGGCCGCCGCCGCGAATGTCGCGATGAATGTTGCCAGCGTGTGCTTTCGCATGTTCAGTTCTCCTGGCCGCGCTCGGCGAGCCGGATCGAGGTTGCTCTCACTGAAATGAGAAACAGGAAGCAACCGCGCGAGCCTCAGAAGAATTGGGAAAATTTCTGCAGCGTCGGGCGGGTAGGATGCTGGCGGCGATTCGCCAGGGGCCATGTCGATAGTCTTCGACGGCCATTGCGTCGGCGTGTCTTGGAAGCGCAACCGCTCGCGCATACCCGCCGGCTCACGCCTGCCTGCGCCCCTGGATCGCCGCTTCGAGCATCGAACGGTTCGCAAACTCAATCTGCCCGCCCGGTGCGAGGCCGCGCGCCAGGCGTGTGACCGCGACGCCGGCGGCCTGCAGCAACTCGGTCAGATAGAGCGCCGTCGCATCGCCCTCCAGCGTCGGATTCGTGGCCAGCACGGCCTCGCGCACGCCGCCGCCGCGGACGCGATCGAGCAGTGCGTCGATGGTCAGGTCTTTCGGCTCAATTCCATCCAGCGGCGACAGATGCCCCATCAATACGTGATAGACACCGCTGACCAGTCCGGTCGCTTCGAGGCTCATCAGGTCTTTGGGTTGTTCGACGACGAAGACCAGCCCCGCGTCTCGCCGCCCATCGGCGCAGATCGCACAAAGCTCAGACTCGGCGAGGTTGAAGCAGCGACCGCAGGGGCGGATGTTCTTCTTGATGTCTTCGATGGTTCGGGCGAGGCCGAGTGCGTCATCGCTCGTCGATTTGAGAATGTGGAACGCAATTCGTTCGGCCGAGCGCGGGCCGACGCCGGGCAGCTTCCGCAGTTCATCGATCAGTCGTTGCAGCGGCCCGCCTGCCCGAGAATCCTTCATGGTCAGCTCCCACATGTCGAGGCGGCATTTTGACACGGGGAGGCTTAGGAGGCGAGCGGCGATGCAGAACGAAGAATGCAGAATGAAGAATGCAGAATGCAGAAAGACACCTGGCTGCGCTCGGGTCACTCGCTTGCGCTTCGCGTTCGGATGGTCAATCGGGCGAGATGACCATCTTCGTTCTGCATTCTTCATGCTGCATTCTGCATTGACGGCCTAGTGCTCCGTCATTCCTGAACAGACGGATAGAGCTGTTTCAGCTTAATCCGTGCATCGGTCGTCGTGAATCGCCAATCGATCCGCGACTTTCGCGCGTTACGGCCCTTCTCCCACGCCGCGAC
>JBJXFK010000093.1:0-4624 GCA_046155505.1 Phycisphaerae bacterium | reverse complement strand
GTCGCGGCGTGGGAGAAGGGCCGTAACGCGCGAAAGTCGCGGATCGATTGGCGATTCACGACGACCGATGCACGGATTAAGCTGAAACAGCTCTATCCGTCTGTTCAGGAATGACGGAGCACTAGTGCGTCTTTGGGACGCCGATTCGGGCGATCGGGTGGGGGTTCACGTGGGCCGGGTCGGCGACAAGGCGACGCATCTCGCGGTTTCCAGAGACGGGCGGTTCGCGGCGATCGCGATCCAGACAATCAGGACCTTCCGCGAGCAACTGCCGCCAGGCAACTCGACCCCGGCCGAAAACACTGGTGGACGGACCGAGGTTATCGACTTGGCGACGGGGGAGTTGGTTTTTTCGTCTCCGTCGCTGCACTTGCCTACGTGGGACATGTTCGGCGCGGATGATCGATCGGTGATCATGGGATCCTCCGCAGAGGTCACCGCCGGGATGTCTCGCGTCCACCTTTTGGACGCCCGCTCCGGTAAGACGATCGTGACTCGAGAACTCGCCGGCGCTTCGGGCTGAACTGCCGCCCCCTTCGGCGACGGTCAGACACTCGCGCTGGTGCCCTTTGCCCCAGACGGGGGTAACGCAGCCGAATGCGACATGCCGATGCTCGTTCTGGATGCACGGAAGCTCGATACTCTCCGGGAGGTCAGGTGGACCGGCAGCCCCGCGCCTGCGCTCGCACTCAGCGCCGACGGCTCGCGATTCGCTGCATGCGGCACCGATGGCATTCTCCGTATTCACAATGCTGACGCCGGCTAGCAAATTTGTGCCCTCTCCCGCCACGGCATGGGAATCCTCGCCGTAGCCTTCAGCCCCGATGGAACACGCATCGCCAGCGCCGGACTGGACCGCGTCATCCGCCTCTGGGACAAGACCACATTCGATCAGGTCGCGGCCTTCGGCGGGCACGAGGGACACATCGGGTTCCTCGACTGGGACGAGCCGGGCCGGCGGCTCGTGTCATGCTCCGGCGACACCACGGTTCGTCTCTGGGAGCCAGAGCCGATCCGCACGCGCGTACAGGCCCGAGAAACAAGAAAAGCCGCGCTGGCGACCGTCGAACCGTTGGTCGCAAGGCTGTTTGAAGAACTCACAGACCCGGCGAGCGTAGTGGAACGACTGCGCACCGATCCATTGCTCGATGCGATTAGCCGGAAGCTTGCGCTGCAGGTGGTGCTGGCGACGGCGCTCAACCCTTCCGTGAACAAAACCGACCCATAAAATAACATAGCACAGCATGGTCACGATTAGTTGCCCCCTCGCCCGACGCGACGCGCCACCGTGTTGGTCGGGCACACTGCGCGAAGCGCTGGACGCCGCCGCCACCTATGCGGATTCAACACCGACGTCGCGCCGCGCCGGAATCCAGCCTAGGGCAAGCGCATTCTGGACTTGATGACGAGCTAAAGATCTCGCGCTGGGGGACCGACCTCTGGTCGGTCTTTCTCTTGAGCCGAAATTGAATTGAAGAAAGACCGGTCGGAGACCGGTCCCCCAGCGCAAGCTGCCTGAAAATCCAGAATGCGTTTGCCCTGGAATCCAGCCGCTTTCGGAACAATCAACGTTGACAAACGGTCGTTTCTTAGCCAGACCGCCTACGAAGCGCTCGCTTCCTAGCCGACGCGCCTCGGAAAGGACCGCTTCTTAGCATGCCGCGAAGCACAGGGCGATATGTCGAGACATCCACACACGGCGAACGAACCCGCGCTTTCGTTCCGTATCCGTTGCCACCCGCCAAGCCCCCGCTCGTCGTCACCGAGAAGATCGCAACCCTGCACACGGCCGCGCAGATGTCGCTGGCGCGGCTCAGTGTTTCCGCCGCGATGGTGCCCAGCACCGCCTGGTTCCGCTATGGCTTCGTTCGCAAGGAAGCCGTCTTGACGTCGCAAATCGAAGGCACGCAAGCCACGTTGCGCGACGTGCTGACATACGAAGCCACCCATCAATCCGATCGGGTGGACGTCGTGGAGGAGGTTTGCAACTACGTTGACGCACTAACCTCCGCGCGCAAACAGCTGGCCGCTCCAAGGGGCCTGCCGCTCAGCATACGCCTGCTTTTCGAAGCGCACCGACGACTCATGCGCGGCGCACGAGGAGCAACCAAGCAGCCGGGCGAAGTTAGACGCTCGCAGAACTGGGTCGGCGGCACTCGTCCGGGCAACGCCCGCTTCGTGCCTCCCCCACCGGAGGAGGTGGCCGGGGCGCTTGCTAGTCTGGAACGCTGGATTCATAGCGACGATCCGCTCCCGCCTCTGATCAAAGCGGGCCTGGCGCATGCGCAATTTGAGACAATTCACCCATTCCTGGACGGCAACGGACGAATCGGCCGCCTGCTGATCGCGCTGCTCGTCGAACATTGGAGCGTGCTTTCACAGCCCCTGCTCTACGTAAGCGTCGCGCTCCGGCGGCACCAGCAGGAGTATTACGCACGTCTCGCAGCGGTCCGTACCGACGGCGACTGGGAGGGCTGGACGGCGTTCTTTCTGGAGTGCATTCGGGAGTCAGCGGAAGACGGCGTTCGCGTGGCGCAGGCGCTGCACAGTTTGCTTGCGCGCGACCGTGAGCGCGTGGTCCGTCATCAGCGCGCGACCGTGGCGGCCATTCAACTACTCGACCAACTACCGACGCGCCCGCTGATCACGGTGCCGGCCGCGGCCAAGGCGTTGAGGCTCACATCGCCGCCGGCCCGGAAGGCGATCGAACTGCTCGCGAGCCTGCGCGTGCTGCGCGAAACGACCGGCAAGCAGCGCGACCGCGTGTACGGTTATCACGACTATCTGCGCATCCTGACGGGCGAAGCCGACTGACGGCTACGCGAAGTACGGCTCAATTGTGGAGACGCTTCGCTTTGCGGCCGGTGAATTTTTCCCAGCGCTGGACGATGACATCACAGCGAAGCGGGTCGAATTCCATTAAGTACGCCTTCTTCGCCGTCTGCTCAGCAGCCATGAGCGTGGAGCCGCTGCCGCCGAAAAGGTCGAGCATGTGCTCACCCGGACGGGATGAATAGTGCATCGCGCGCGGCGAGTTCGACGGGCTTTTCGGTCAGGTGAACCATCGATTGCGGGTTCACTTTTTTCACATGCCAGAGGTCGGTCGCGTTGTTCGGGCCGAAGAACTTGTGACCGGCGACAAGCCGCCAGAGATCGCCGAGCTTCGTCATCGCGCCACCGGGTGCGAACGGAACCTCGTCTCTAATGATCGCGCTCGCCTGCCGCCCGGCGGCGAAAATCTTTTGGGATGCCGCGATCAAATCACCCAAGCAATCGCATTTCAAACTTCATTCAGCCGCACGGCTCGATGTCGGAAATGTGAATGGTGAACCGCCGGGGCGAAGAGACATGCCAACCGCAACTTAGCAGCCGCTCGAACGCTATTGACGCTCGCCGAAGCAGTACACCACGCCGTCCGCCGCGCCGATGACGAGCACGCCCTCGGCGATTGCCGGCGACGCGATCAGCGGCGAACCCACTTCGTATCGCCACGTCTCGCGACCATCGCGCAGGTCGAGCATGTGCAGCACGCCGTCCATCGCGCCGATTACCACGCGCTCACCGACGATCACCGCCGAGCCGTCGAGGCGACCCTTGGTCGTAAACGTCCAACGCACATCGCCCGTCATTCGATCGAACGCACGCAGGCGCTTGTCGCGTCCGCCCACGATCGCGAGGTCATCCCGAATGGCCGCCGACGCGACGAAGGGGAACTGTCGGTCGGCGTCTTCAAATTCCCAGAGCAGCTTGGCGTTCTTCCAGTCGATGCCGAGCACCTGATTGCCGTAGGTGCCGAGCACGATGCCGCGCTCGTCCCCCGCCGCCGAAGCACCGCACACCGAGCCAAGCGGAATCGTGCGATCGGCTTTGCCGTCGGCGACGCGCACGACATGCAGCTTCGCATCGCAACCGGCGACCAGCACATGCTCGCCGAAGACGCCGGGCGTGCCGTGCAGCTTGTCCTCGGTCTCGTACTTCCAGACTGCGGAGCCGTCGCTCTGCCGTACGCAATGCAGACCGCCGTAGTAGTCGCCGAAGATGAGCTTGCCATCGACGGGGATCGCGGACGAAACGATTTCGGCCCCGGCCTTGAACGCCCACCGCGACTTGCCGTCGGCGATCGCTACGCCGTGCAGCGTGCCCAGTTCGTCGCCGAAGATTGCGAGGCCGGCGACGATCGTGGGCGATGATTTGATCGGTTCACCGCTTCTAAACTTCCAGCGGAGCATGCCGTCTTTCAAGTTAATCGCGTAGAGATGTCCGTCGGTCGCGCCGACGTACGCGACGCCGTCGACAATCGCGGCGGTGGATTCGATCGATTCATCGGGCGTGGTGGCGAACTTCCACTTCAACTCAAGCTTGTCCGCCAGCTTGGTGTTCGCGACGCCGCGATTCTGCAGATCGCCGCGGAACATGGGCCAGGAGTCGCGAGGGGATGGGGCGTTGGTTTGTGCGGCGGCGGTTGCAATCGTCGCAGCGGCTGCGCCCGCCCACGAAGAGGCACGGAGGCACGAAGGCATGTAGGCACGTAGTGCCCGCGATTGCCTTCGTGCCTTCGTGCCTTCGTGCCTTCGTGCCTTTCGAAGCGAAAAATCCAGCATCGATGTACGCACACGCGACCTCA
>JBJXFK010000278.1:0-26747 GCA_046155505.1 Phycisphaerae bacterium | reverse complement strand
CGGCCGGTGCGAAAATTCTTCTCACCGGCCGGAGGCCGATGCTCCCCGTCGAGTGCCCCGTCCGCGTGATTACTGACTTTGCAGGACGCCGCTCGCATGAACAACGTGCTGGTAACAGGACTCAGCGGACTCGTTGGCAGCGCGATTCGCGAGCGACTTGCGCAGCGCTACACACTGACGGCGCTCAACCTCCGCGATGTGCCTGGCGTGCGAACGATTCAAGCCGACATCGCCGACCTCGACGCAATCCGCCCCGCGTTCGTCGGGCAGGATGTCGTCGTTCACCTCGCCGGCTACCGCGGGTATGAATGGAACGACCTGCTGCGCACCAACATCGTCGGCGTGTACAACGTCTTCGAAGCCGCCCGCGAGGCCGGCGTGAAACGCATCGTGTACGCCAGCAGCGGCGCGGTCATCGCCGGTTGGCAGCGTGAGGAGCCGTACAAGGCTGTGGTCGAAGCGCGATCGCCAGAATTGGCCCCCGACACTCCGCGTCTCTCGCACGAGTCGCTGCCCCGCCCCACCGGCATTTATGGCTGCACCAAAGTCTGGGGCGAAGCGCTGGCGTGGGACTATTCGCAGACGTTTGCTCTCTCGATCATCTGCCTACGCATCGCCGCCGTCACGCCGGAGGATCGCCCGACCACGAGTGCGATGGCCGCCGGCTGGTGCAGCCAGCGCGACCTGGCGCAGATCATCGAACGGTGCATCGACGCCCCGCCGACGCTGCGTTTCGACATCTTCAACGCCGTCTCAAACAGCACACGCGGCGTGCGCGATTGGAAACACGCACACGAAGTGCTGGGGTATGAGCCGCAAGATTGGGCCGACAGACTTGCAAATTGAAACTACCAACGTAGGGGGCGCGCCACTGCGTCCAATCGAGTTGGGCGAGGCAAAGTCGGCGTAGTTTGCGCCCCTACAGCCTCCGCGAGGCAGCCGTCTCGCTGAATCTCTCAACCTCATAGCACTTCGCTGCGAGCTCGCCGCGCCTCGCTCCGTGCATCGGACACCCCTGTACAATCCCGCATAAGGTAGAGTGGAATCATGGCGAGCGCAAATACTCGGTGCATTTACTGCGGTGCCCTATTCGACGGCCAGCGCGGGCAGGGTGACCATGTCATGCCCGCCGCGCTTGGTCGATTTGAAGGCGAGTTCGTCTTTCGCCGGATTTGCCGCGAGTGCAACAGTGCTATCGGGAAGTGCGAGGAGCAACTTCTGCGATGCGCGCCCGAAGCCCACGCCTTACGCTTGGCTCGGCCTGCAAGGAAACGACACAATCGTGGTGGTTCTTGGCGCGGGGCGAGCGGCATGCCGCCGCCAAAGTTCACAATCAAACACGAGGACCACCTTGAGATGGTTCGTGCATCTGAGGTGAACCCGGATGATACTCAGATGATCGATCAACTTGTCATCATCGATCGCCAGAAGGGCGAGTACCACCTTGAGCTGCGCCCCGAGATGACAGTTCTTAACCTGAAGAGACGAATTGCCGAGTGCGGATATGAGCCATCGGAACGTACATTTCTTCACGCGGACGAGAAGAACTGGCCGCATTACGTGGCACTAATGCAGGAAATATGGCCGAGCGTGTCGGTCGAGGAAAGGTGTAGCCTTGATCGCGGTGTACATCGCGTTGCGGGACGAATCTCGTTTGTCTTTCATGTAGACTACTACCGGGCCGTTGCAAAGATCGCCTTCCACTACTATCTGCTTCACACAAAACGCGGCGTGCAAGGCACTGAACCAGAGTTTGGCGCAGTACGCAACTTCATTCGCACCGGTGGCGATCACAAGCCCCTGTACGATGCACGAGGTGCGCGTTTCGCGTTACCATTTGGACAAATGCGCGACGGTCAGACCGCATTGCCCGGGATCTGGACACACGTTGTGGCGGCTGACGAATCGGCAGGTACCGCCGTTGCTATGGTGACGCTTTTCATGGGGCCAACGCGGATGGCTCCTATATACCACATTCGCTTAGCAACACTTGCTTCGCGAATCTTGGTTCCGAACGCGCAATTCGCTCACTCATACCTGTATGATGCATGCGATTCGTGTGGAACGCACGCTGGGCGAGTGGTGCCGGTGGCGACCTGTCGACTGAGGTAAATCGCGGTCGGGCGTGGCGTCGCGTCAGAGGGACGCGAAGAAATCTCGGCATTGCCGACGAGTCCAACACAAAAGTAGGTTCTCGAGCCGACCGCCGACGCTCGGTTGCGCTGCAGGCCACAAGTTCCGGCGAACACGAATGCCAGACGGCCAAGACAATGCCGCACAAAACAAACGCGGGATGCCCATTCCGAGCACCCCGCGTCCGCGAATCTTCAACTCGCTATTCGTTACTCGCTACTCGCTACTCACGCATGCGGCACCAACCGTCCGCGATGATCAAAGCACTGAATCGTCACCTGATCCAGCCCCGCCGCCGGGTCGGGCTTGACCCCGATCGATCGGCGATAGCGATTCTCCAACTCGTGAATCGCCGCTCGCTTGCGGTTTTGCAACATATACGACACCTCGGGCGAGACGCCGACCTCGATCGAGCGAATGTGCTCGCGCGTCGATGCCAGCGTGATCAGACGCATCACGTCGAGCGCGACCGACTCGGCGGTCTTCACCAAGCCCGTGCCGCGGCAATGGTGGCAATCCTGATACACGCTGCGTGTCAGGCTGCCGCGCTGCCGCTGCCGGGTCATCTCGATGATGCCGAACTGGCTCATCCGCAGCACCTTGGCGCGTTCCTTGTGCTGCTTGAGATTCTTGATCAGCCGCCGCTCGATCTCGCGGCGATTTTCCTCACGCCGCAAGTCAATGAAGTCGCAGATGATCACGCCGCCGAGATCGCGCAGCCGAAGTTGCCGCGGAATCTCGTCCGCCGCTTCCATGTTCATGCGGAACGCGGTCGACTCAGCGTCGTCCTCGGCCCGGAAGCGACCGCTGTTCACGTCGATCGCCACGAGTGCCTCGGTCTGGTCGATCACCAACGACCCGCCGCTGCGCAGCGGCACATGCCGCGAATGCAGCCGTTCGAGTTCGGCTTCGATGCCGAAGCGATGGAAAATCGGCTCAGCCGCGTCGTAGTGAACGATAATCTCGGCCGCCGTCTCGCTGAAAATGCCGAGAAACTCGCGCGCCCGGCCCGACACGTCAGCGTCGTCGATCAAAATGCGCTGCACGTCGGTCGTATACACATCGCGAATCGTGCGAATGACCAGATCGCTGTCGCGATAAATCTCGCACGGTGCCGGTTCGCTCGCCGCACGCTTTTCCACGACGCGCCAGAGCCGCGTGAGATAGTTCAGGTCGGCTTGCAACTCCTTCTTGCTGCGACCCTCGGCGGCAGTACGCGCGATAAAGCCGATGTCGTCGGGCAGCTCAAGCTCGTTGAGAACCGACTTCACCCGACGGCGCGTCTCTTCGTCCTCGATCTTGCGCGAGACGCCGAGTTGCCCCATGCCGGGCATCATGACCAGGAATCGACCCGGAACACTCAGATACGTCGTCAGCGTCGGCCCCTTGGTGCCGATGCCTTCCTTGGTAATCTGAACGATCAGTTCCTGCCCGCGGCGCAGGCACTTCTGAATCGGCGGCCGCGCCTTACGAGGCAGCTTGCGCCCGACGTTTTCCGTGCGGTCTTCGCCGCCGGGGAAATACATCGGATGCAAGTCGCTGATGTGCAAGAAGCCGTTCTTGCCCAGGCCGAAGTCGATAAACGCCGCCTGAATGCTGGCCTCGACGTTGGTCACCACGCCTTTGTAGATGTTGCCGACGTGGCTCTCGGCGCTCGCGCGTTCGAGATAAATCTGCTCGAGCCGACCATCTTCGAGCACCGCAATACGGCACTCCTCGCCGCGTGCGACGTTGATGATCATCTCGCGCTTGCGACCCGTCACGGGACGTGCATCGCCGACGACCGATTCGGCCCGGTCCAGTTCGCCGATGCCCGAAGCGGCGTCCTGCTCCGGCTCGACTTCGAACACCTCTTCTTCGCCGTGAACGCCATAGACGCGACTATCTGCGTCTTCGCTCTCGCCGAAGAATCGTCGCGGCCCACCGCCACCGCCGCCGCCACCGCCAGCACCACCACCGCGTCCGCCGCGATCACGACGACCGCCACGTCCGCGCCGGCCGCCGCGTCCGCGACGACCGCGATCATCGCCGTCGGCCCGATCCACGCGCTCGACCTCGTCGATCGCGCCGCCATCCGGCTCCGACTCGGCGATCGTCGCTGTTCCCAGCTCAACGGAGTCGCCGCCGTCATCGTGAAATTCGTCGCCGTCGTCGTCGAGATCGTCATCGCCTACCGGAGCGCGATCGTCGATCGATACATCCGCGTCCAGTTCGTCGGCCAGCGTGCCGCCCGGCAGGTCGCGATCGTCGGCGTCGTCGGCATCGTCGTCGAACGGCGTTTCGTTGAGCGGACGATCGGTCCGATCGCCGTCGCGCACGTCACCGATCTGTGTACCGTTCGGGCCGTCATCGGTGCGACGCTCGCGCGCACGTCGGCGGCGCAGGCGGCGCTTCTGACTCGGCGACAACGGACGCTCGCCGTTCGGATCGACGAATCCCTCGCCGCCGGCCAGCGGCGCATCGTCGCCAGTGTCGATGTCGCGATCGAGATCGCTATCCGTCGGCAGCGCCTCGGCCGAATCGCCGCGCGGAATTTCGTCGCGCGGATCGATCGGCTCGCGCTCGTCAAATCGTTGCTCGCCGCGCGTGTCTGTGCCCGGCCCGCGATCCTGTCCGCCGCGACCGCCCCGACCGCGCCGACGACGACGACGACGCCCGCGACGCTCGCCATCACCCTCGGGCGGGCGACCGTCGCGATTGTCTCCGGGCGGTCGCGCCTCGCTGGATCGATTCTCGGGCGGGCGCGGCGGCGTGCCGGCGTTCGCGCCGCCGGGACCGCTAGGACCGCCCGGCCCACCCCGACCACCCGGTCCACCTGTCGCAGGCCCGCGCTCGTCGCGCCGCGGGCCGCCGTCGGGGCCGTTGCGTTTGAATCCGCCGCCGCCGCTACGCGAAAACCCGCCGCGCCCGCCGCGACCGAATCGCCCGCCGCGATCCTTGCGTCGGCCAAAGCCGTCGCGATCGGCGGTGATTTCATGCGTGTTGAAACCGGCCCGATTGCCGATGTTGTCGCCCGGCTCGAATTCCTCTTCGCCATGCGGACGGCTGCCGCGTCCTTGCGGTTGGTCGCGGCGCGGCCCGTCGTCGCGACGCGGCTCGTCTCGACGCGGTCCATCGCGGCGCGGTTCATCCCGACGCGGTTCATCCCGACGTGGCTCATCGCGACGCGGCTCATCACGCCGTGCATCCGGACGGCGCGGTTCGTCACGACGCGGTTCGTCACGCCGTGGCTCATCACGGCGAGGCTCGTCGCGACGCGCTTCCGGATGCCGCGGTTCATCGCGACGCGGCTCAGGCCGCGACTCGTTGCGCGGCTCAGGCCGCGGCTCGAATCGCTGCACCGGCGGCGGCGCTGACACAACCGGCGCAGCCATCACCGATGCAGAAGCCGCAACCGGCGTCGGCACCGGCTTGGTCGCCTTCGACGAAAAACGGAAGACGATCGCCTTGTCGCTCTTCTGCACGGCCACCGGCGTATCGGCGACCGGCGCGCTCATGATCGCCGGCGCCGCGACCGCAACGTCGGCCTCACCGCGTTTGCGACCGCGCGGCGCACCCTTCTTCATTGCGCTCGACGGTTCCGCCTTCGGCTTCAATTCGACCGACTCGCTCGCCTTGGTCGACTTCTTCACGGACTTGGCCGCCGGCTTTTTCGCGGCGGCTTTCTTCTTGGCCACGTTAGGTCCTCTCCGCGGTCGCGGCGCTCTGTGCGTCGCCCGCAATCTGCTTGTCCCAATCCACCCGGCGGCGGCGAATGCGGTGTTCATACTCGCCCGCCACAACGCCGAGGCATTCCAGAACTTCGCCCGGTCGCGCGGTTCCCTGCGATTCAAATCGCAGTCGCATCACCAAGCTCAGCCCCTCCAGGCTCAGCCGCTCGATCAGCGGTCGTACGTCGATCCGCCGCGGCGGCTTGCCGCTTCCATACTGCCGCATCAGGTCGAGCCGCTCGGCAGCCAGCGTCGCGGTCAGCTTTTCGCCGACCTGCTGCGCGTCGCTTGCCTCCAGCTCGACCGCGTACTCCACCGCCACCGGGTGCGGCGTTCCCGGCGACATCGGCACGACGATCGCATGCAGCGGCGCGCCCGTGGGCATCTGCCGCGCCAGCGATTCGTGCAACCCCGCTACCTCAGCCGCGTGCGTCAGGTCCACGATCGCCATTTCGGCGTCCGATGCGGTCCCGACTGCTCGCGGCAGCGGCAGCGTCAATCGCGGCTGCGGATTGAACCCCTGCGAATAGGCGAGCGGCCACGCCGCTCGAATCATCGCACGAGTCAACATTCGCATCTCGTCATGATGCGAAAGAAACTTCAGATCGCCCTCGATACCAAACGTCAGGGCGGCCCGAATCCGCACCGTCTCCACACGCGCGGCGATCACGGGCGATTCGCCCGATTCATCCGCGCTCATCTACAAACCCTCCGGATCGACCTGTCGCAACTGGTCGCGCAGGAAGGTGTTGACCTGTCGCTCGTCGTCAAACGTCATCACCGTTTCGGCGATGCGCTCGCAACGCTTGATCGAGGTCGATCGAATCGTTCGCTTCACTTCGGGAATGTCCTGCGGCGCCATCGACAGCGTGCGCAGACCCAGCCCCACGAGCAACTCGGTATACAGCGGATTGCCCGCCATCTCGCCGCAGATGCTCACGTCCGTATCGGCAATCTTGCCCGAACCGATCACGTCGCGAATCAGCCGCAACACCGCCGGATGATGCGGCGCATACAAATACGCGACGCGCTCATTGCCTCGGTCGGCGGCGAGTGCATACTGCGTGAGATCGTTCGTACCGATGCTCATGAATGCCGCCTCGCGCGAGAACGCACCCGAGAGCATCGCCGCCGCCGGCGTCTCGACCATCATGCCGATCGGCAGGTCGCGATTGAACGGCAAGCCCTCTTCCTCGAGGTCTTCCATCACATCTTGCACCGTCGCCCGCGCCTGACGCAGCTCGACCAGCGTGGTCAGCATCGGGAACATGATGCGCACTTTCCCCTCGGCGCTCGCCCGCAGGATCGCGCGCAGGTGCGTCTTGAACATGTCCAGATGCGACAGGCAGTAACGCAGCGACCGCAGCCCCAGCGCCGGATTGGTCTCGTCGCCCGGCGAGAGATACGAGCTCATCTTGTCCGCGCCGAGGTCCATCGTGCGGATCGTCACCGGATTGCCGCGCGCGTGGCGCACCGCCGCGCGAAACGCTTCGAATTGCTGCTCTTCGGTCGGGGCTTTGTCGGTCTGCAAGTACAAAAATTCGCTGCGATAGAGGCCGATGCCTTCGGCTCCCGACTCCATCGCGGTGCGCGCTTCCTCGGCCAGCTCGATATTGGCCTGCAACGTGATCGTGCAATCGTCGGTCGTGATCGCCGGCTTGTCGCGCAGCTCGGCCAACTTGGCCTCGGCCTCGCGGAAACGGGCCTGTATCAGGCGATACTTGTCGATCGTCTCTTCATCGGGATCGATGATGACGATGCCGTCCGCACCGTCGAGGATGATCGTCTCGCCGCCGGTGACCAGCGCGCTGATATTGGTCAGCGCCAGCACCGCCGGGATGTTCTGCATGCGGGCGATGATCGCCGTGTGCGACGTCGAGCCGCCCACATCGCAGGCGTAGCCGAGAATTTTGCTGCGATCGAGCGACACCGCCTGCGACGGCGTGAGATCGTGCGCAACGATGATCACCGGTTGCGTCAGGTTGGCAACATCCTCGCGCTGTCGCCCGAGGATGTTGCGCAGCACGCGCTTCTCGATGTCATACAAATCGCGGACGCGCTCTTTCAGATAGGGATCATTGACCGCCAGGAACTCGCGCTGCCGCTTGTTCATTTCCTGGCTGAACGCGTAAGCAGCGGTGTACTGATGCTGCTCGATCATCGCGATGACGTTTTTCTTGAGCGACGGATCGGCGATGACGGCTTCGTGGAATGCGAAAATCTGGGCCGTGTCGCTGCCCAGTTTGCGCTTGGTCGCGACGCGGATTTCGGAAACTTCCTGGCGGGCCGCTTCGAGTGCGGATTCGAGGCGCCGAACCTCCGCGGACGTCTGCGCCGCGTCGATCGTGCGGCGGGGAATGCGAAATTCCTCCGTGTCCAGCACGAGCGCCGGGCCGATGGCCACGCCGGGCGATGCGTTGATACCTTTTTTCGTCGTCATCAGTCGCGGACACCGCCGCGGACAAGGCTTGCGCCGCAGCGCCGCCGATTGATCCGTTTTGCGAAAAATGTTCCGGTCACGCGCTGCGCGTCCTGCCGCGGATCGACGACCGATGCGTCAAACCTGCGCGGGCGGGTATTCGTTGCCGCGAAGCGCTACGTTTCGTTGAATCCCGCGTCAAACAAGGCCGCGACGGCATCTGCCGCCTGTGCCGCGTCCGCGCCCTCGGCACGAATCGTCAGCTTGCAACCTTGTGTGGCTACCAACATGAGCAGTTCCATCGGGCTGCGAGCATCGGCCGAGCGATCCTCACAGTGAACGACAATTCGCGATGAAAACGCTCCCACCGCGTCCACCAGCTTCATGATCGGGCGGAAATGCAGCCCCTCGCGGTTCTGCACGGTCACTTCCCGTTCAATGGACTGGCTGCTGGACGGACCCTGCTGCATTCCGATCGTCGCTCCGATGCCCCCGATAGCGGGGATCAGTCTCGCACGGCACTCCCTCAGTTCGAGAGCGACTTTTCATCCGCTTCGCGAAGCAGCTCGACGATCTTTTCCGCCGCGTCAGACTGCCGCAGGAACTTGCGAAACTTCTCCTGCTGCAACACGCGGAAAATCAGGTCCATCGCCCGCAGATGCTCCTCGGGCTGCTCGGCCGGGCTCAGCAGCAGAAACACGCCGAAGACCGGCTGACCATCGAGCGATTCGAAGTCGACCCCCACGCCGCTGCGACCGACCGCGGCACAGATCTGCTTCAATCCCTCAATCTTGCCGTGCGGAGCGGCGACGCCCTTGCCGAAGCCGGTAGTGCCGCGGGTGCGTTCGCGCTGGATAATCGACTTGGCGATCGGCTCGACCGCGCTCTCGTCGATCGCGCCGGCTCGCGCCAGGCTCGCGACGAGTTCACGAATCACGCCATTGCGATCCTTGGAGGTCAGGTTCGCGACGACCGCTTCCGCTCGCACCAATTCCAGCAATTTCATCGGCGTATTCTCACGGATCGCTGCGCACCCTCGTCAGATTACTCGGGATGCTTTCGATTCCGCAGACGCTCTTTGTGCCGCCGAATCTGACGCTCGATCTTGTCGAGCAGCAAATCCACCGCCGCGTAAACGTCCTTCTGCTCTTCGCTGGCGACGAACGGCGGCGTACCGTCGGAATGCACGATCATTTCCGCCGAATGCACGCCCTCATGACCGTCGAGAACGACGTCGATCGCCTGAATGCGGTCGAAAAATCGTTCCAGTCGGGCCGCCTTTTCCTCACAGTACGTCTTCAAGGAGTCGCTGACCGCCATGTGACGGCCCGTAATGGTCACTCGAACCACAGCTGCTCCTTCCGGTCAGTCGCCATCGACATCGCGCTCGCCGGGTGGTCTACCGCGAGCGACGCCGATTGGGTCGGTGGACGGGGTGTCGCTCGGCGCGACTACCCAAATCCAGAATCGCGAATGTACTCAAAGCAAGGCCGACTGGCAAGCGACGCGTTCGGCATGCGCAACATGTGGTGAATACAAATGTTACCTCGCTCACCGCTGGAATTACTGCGCGCCGACTCACGACGAAAGGGTCGCGCCTCGCATCCGTCGCGCGAAGCGCCGCGTGAAGCCAGACAGGCCGAAGGCCTCGAACGTCGCTAGCCGGGGCGTGGAGCGCAGCGACACCCCCGGTCAGCGACGCTTATGATGTTGATTCCACAGCCTGAAGAGTTGGCGCGTCGATTTGCCGCTGTCCTTCGCCTTTTCAACGCCAGCCCATTGTTGCCTTCCGCCCCGCCGCCGTGTCTACTATCGCATGCCGCGGCCGTTGCCGCGCGGGGAACATTGTGCCGCTGATCGACATTCGCAAGCTGACCAAGCTCTATCGCATGGGCGACTCGACCGTGCGCGCCCTCGACGGCGTCGATCTCTCCATCGAAGCCGGCGAATTCGTCGCCATCACCGGCGCATCGGGCAGCGGCAAAAGCACCATGATGCATCTGCTTGGCTGCCTCGACCGCCCCACCGCCGGCAGCTATGTGCTCAACGGTCGCGATGTCAGCATCATGAACGACCGCGAACTGGCCGTCATTCGCAATCGCGAAATCGGCTTCGTGTTTCAGACGTTCAACCTGATCAACCGCACCTCCGCCGTCGAAAACGTCGGCGTGCCGCTTTTCTACGCGCGCCGGCTCAACACATTTGCCCCGGCCAAAAAAGCGCTCGAGCGCGTCGGACTCGGGCACCGGTACGGCCACAAACCCAACGAACTCTCCGGCGGTGAACGCCAGCGCGTCGCCATCGCCCGCGCCATCGTCAACGAGCCCGTGTTGCTGCTCGCCGACGAGCCAACCGGCAATCTTGACTCGCGCACCGGCGAGCAGATCATGGAGATATTTCACAGCCTGAATCGCCAGGGTGTGACCATCATCATCGTCACGCACGAGCCGAGCGTTGCGCGGCAGGCCCGCCGCATCGTCCACATGCGTGACGGGCACATCGTGTCCGACGGACCGCCTTCGGACACAAATGTGCGAACGACCACTTCGCTACCGTCGCCGCACTTGCCGGTAGTCGCGAGTTCCACACCAATCTCCGCCCCGCAACCGAATACCGATTTGCTGCCGCAACCCGTCGCTGTTCACGCTGACGCAACACCATCACCCACCGCGATGTCGCGTGGTGCGACGATCGGCGTCTGGCTCGGCGGAATCGCCGTCAGCTTGAGTATTGCGTGCTTTGCGATCGCACGCGTACTCGCGGCAACGCTCGGACCCGAGCCGAAATTCTCGCCCGAGCACCCACCTTCGACACCGATCGTCATTGCCGGCCTCGCGCTCATCCTCGGTTACGTCGCCGCGATCGCGGTCGGGTTGACTGCGGTGATTCGCGGCTATTTCACGATCCGTGCGATACGGACTTCGCCTACGCCGCTCGTCGGAACAGGCCGTGCATGGACGGGCATCGCACTGGGTGCGGTTGGCTTGCTTATTCCGTTCGTGCCGATGCTTGTCGGACCATTCGTCAGTCGATCCGCCTGACGCGCATTCAAACGAATCGTGATGCGATCGCTTCGCTCGTCAAGGCCTGAACCCGCACGCGCTTCACCCTGCGCGGGTCGGCGTCGACCACCGTCACCTGCACCGAGCCATGCTGAAACGCCTCGCCCTTGGCCGGAATTTTGCCCATGTGCGAGAACACAAACCCGCCCACGGTGTCATAGTCGTCGCCGTCGGGCAGCGTCACGTCGAGCGCCTCGTTGATCTCGGCCACCGACACGCGCGCATCCACCTCGATCGTGTCCGCCGCCACACGATGAAGCCGTTGCGGCTCGTCGAAGTCGTACTCATCCTCGATCTCGCCCACGAGTTCTTCCAGAATGTCCTCGATCGTCACCAAGCCAGCGGTGCCGCCGTACTCGTCGAGCACGATCGCAATCTGCACGCGCTTCTCGCGAAACTCACTCAGCAAATCGTGCAGCGACTTGGTCTCGGGCACGACCAGTGCCTGACGCATCATCTTGCACAGGTCGAACGGCTCGCCGGGTTTGAGCCGCAGCAAATCCTTGGCATAGACCACGCCGACGATGTGATCGAGGTCTTCATCGAACACCGGAATGCGCGAATGGCCGGAATTGACGAAATTCCGCCGCACCCCTTCGCCGTCCAGCGTGACCGAGATCGCCTCCATCTGCGTTCGCGGCGTCATGATCCGACCGACCGTGACGGTGTGCAGATCGAGCACGCTCTCGATCATCTCTTTCTGCCCTTCGTCCACCGAGCCGTGAATCTCGCCTTCGCTGACCGCCTCCAAAATCTCCTGATTGATCTGCTCGGCGGTCTCTTCGTCGGTCGCGATCTTCTTGCCGATCATCAACGCGACAAGCACATCGATCAGATGAACCGACGCCGCGATAGGCAGCAGCGGATAGCTGAGCGCCCAGATGAGTTGCAGGTTGCGCGCGAGGATGAGGTCGCCCAGGTGAACCGCGAGGGCGTGCGGAATGCCGACCGAAAAAACTGCCAGCAGCCCGAGATTGATCAGTGTCGGCGTGACCATCCCCGCCCAGGTCACCGGCTCACCCGAGACGAGAAACAGCCCATAGACCCAAACGATTGTGGCCATGAGCGTCGTCAGCCGCATGCAGCTCGCGACGATGATCAGGCGGTCTTCATGCAGGTCAAATCGGGCGAACCAGCGCTCGCGCTCAGATTCGGAGAGATGACGTGCCAGCCGGGCACGCGTGTGGGTCCGCAGCGCGAAGCTCAGCGTCGAGGCATACAGCGTCGCCCCAACAAGCACCAAACCAACGAGAATGTCCAACGAAGTCCCTCAAGCCGCCCCACGGGCCGACATCAGTCGGCAAGCCTATTGGCCAACCGCAGGTCATGACGACCGGCGATTCCGTGTCAAGGATTATCGTCTAACGGGGGCGACGGGCAAGCGGCAATCGCCACGAACTGCGCGGTCGGGGCACACCAGTAGCGGGCCCAGCGAGCGGCAGAATCTGCCGCAACGCTATACCATTCATGTAATTACGTGTTTCCGGCGAGGCCGGAGACCCGCTGGGCGACCGCGCCCGTGAACGCTCCCGGACAATTCGGATTCAACTCTCGAGACATGCCGCGAAGCAGTTCGGCCTTAAACTCGTCAAGCCCGTGACCGGTGATCGCGCTAATTGCAATCGGCCGTCCGCCGTGTTGCCCGCCTCTTTCGAACGCTGCGTGGTCGATCGCAGACCGGTCGGTTTTGGTGAGTAGGACAACGTCCGGCGTGCGACTTATTGCGCCCGCATCGGCGCCAACACCCGTCGGATCGATCAGCAGCACCACCGCATCGCTCGCTTCGACCAATCGGCGCGTGCGGGCGATCCCCTCCGCCTCGATCTCGTCGGCCGCGTCGCGCAGCCCAGCCGTATCGATCCACGTCACCGGGAAGCCGCCGATCTCGCCCGGCGCCTCGACCCAGTCGCGGGTCGTGCCTGGAATTTCGGAAACGATGCTCGTCGCCTCGCCCGCCAGTGCATTGAGAAGCGTGCTCTTGCCCGCGTTCGGAGCCCCCACCAGCGCGATCCGGTACGGTTCGGTGAACCACCGCATCCGGTGCGCGCCACGACTGAGCTCGATCAGCCGCGCCCGCCGCTCCGTCGCATTCGCAATCGCCATCGCCACCGCGATCGCCGCTCGCAATCGCTGCGCCTCGCCCACCAACCACGTCACCCCGGCGAGCGTCTGCACCCGCGGCAACACGCGATGCATCTCGGCGTCAATGAACTCGTCGAGCGGCAACGCGCTTTCGGTCTCGTCGCCACGCTCGCGCAATCCCGCCGCCGCGAGCAATTCGCAACACCGACGTCCGATCCACGGACCGCCATGCAGATGCAATCGAATCGAAAGCGCCGGCGACACTTGATGCACCGTGACGAGAATGTCGTCAATCGCCGCTTCGCCATCGACGAGCGTCGCGCGAATCACATCGCCGCCGCGCCAGGGTTCCACATCGCCGCGCTTCGCGCGAATGTGCTCGCTGACGAACCGTCTGACCGCGTCGCCGCTCGCCGCGATACAGCAGATCGCCGCCGGGCCGACGCCGGTGAGCAACTCAAACTCACCCGTCGCCGCGCTCACACCATTCCCGCCGCTCGGCGATACGCGAGCGCGACGCCCATCAGGCACAGGTCGGGCACCCACGCGTCGGCGAAGTCGATTCGCTCGCGCAGCAGCGCGGCATTACCGCCCGTCACAATCAGCGTCGGCCACGACTTCAGTTCGTTCGCGTACTGCTCGACGATTTCGCGCAGCGCCCCGACCGCACCATACAGCACGCCGCCGAGCATCGCCGATTGCGTGCTTTTTCCCGGCAGCGTGCTCGTCGCACTGGCCGCGCTCATCAAAATTTGCGGCAGCGCGGCCGTATCTTCGTGCAACGCGTCGAGGCTCATCTGCAAGCCCGGCAAAATCGTCCCACCCAGAAATCGTCCGTCGGCGTTTACGCAATCAATCGTGATCGCCGTGCCAAACGACGCGATCGCGCACGCACCCTGGACCTGCGCATACGCCGCCGCAGCCGAGCAGACGCGATCGACGCCGACTTCTTCAACCCCCTCGATGTCGAGCTCCATCGGCAACGGCACATGATCGCGCACACGCGCCGGCGGACAGTCGCATACCTCATCCACGATCTCGGCAAACACACCTGCCACGCGCGGCGACACGCTGCCCATCACGATGGCACGGCGATCCTTGGGGCGGGTCAGATCCCACATCTCGCGAATCGCCGTCGGCCACGCATCTTCATCGAGCGCGCTGATGCGGCGCGTATCGTTCATGCCGTCGCGATTCCAGACCGACATGCCGATGCGGCTGTTCCCCACATCGATCACCAGTAACGAGTCAACCTGTTCGATTTCTCGCGCCAAATCCCGATCCCCAGGTGCATTTCCAATCGCGCCGCCGACAGTTGCCGCGCAGCGCCGATCCGCGATGATGGTACCACAGAACCGATTTTCGTTGCCGCTCAGGAACCGCAATGCCGCCGCTGATTCTCGCCTCCGCCAGCCCCCGTCGCCGCGAGCTGCTCACGCAGGCGGGCATTGCGCACGACGTCGTCGCGTGTACGCTCATCGAGCCGACTCGCACGCCAGTCGGCCTACCGCCGCGGGCATGGGCGATGGCGCTGGCGTATTTCAAAGCGAGTGATGTCGCACGTCGTCATCCGCGGCGCTGGGTGCTGGGGGCCGACACGATCGTCATCTGCGGCGACCGCATCCTCGGCAAGCCGCAGGATGCCGCGGACGCACGAGCGATGCTGGAATTGCAAGCCGGCGTGTGGACCGATGTGGTGACGGGCGTGGCGCTCGTTCGGGATGTCGCCGCGGGCGCGACGCGCCACATCATCGGCGTCGTCACGCGCGTTTTCATGCGCGACGATCACGCCGTGCGCGAGGCATACATCGCCGGCGGCGAGTGGGAAGGCAAGGCCGGCGCATATGGCATTCAGGACATCGGCGACCAGTTGGTCGAGCGGATCGAAGGCAGTTTTTCAAACGTCGTCGGCCTGCCAATGGAACGCGTCAAGGAACTTCTCCACGATTACGGCGTCTAACGCTTCGCCGCGAGCCGCTTGGCGTACCGCGGCGTGCTACAGCATTGAAACAAGGAGCTTGCAATGGCCGTCAATCGCCTCGCTCACGCAATCGCACTGACCGTGTCCATGCTCACACTCGCCGCCCCGGCCACACTCGCGCAGCAACCTTCGCAGCCGCCCACGCCCACAATTCGCGTCAGCGGCGTTGGCGAGGTGCGCGTCGCGCCCGATGAAGTAGTCCTGTCGTTTGGTGCTTCCACGTTCGCAAAGGACGTGAAAGAAGCCAAGGCCGCCAACGACGCACGGATCAAGGCCCTGCTCGCTGTCGCCACGAGATTCGAGATCAAGCCCGAAGACATGCAGACAGGCGAGATTCGCATCTCGGTTCAATACGAGCGAACGCACGACGGTCGCGCTGCGCACAATCACGTCGACGGGTACGACATGCACCGTGGAGTGACGCTCGTCCTGCGCGACGTCAAGAAGTTCGAATCGCTGCTGACCGCCCTGGTCGAGGCCGGTGCGAATCAATTTGACGGCATCCAGTTCCGCAGCAGCGAGATCAAGAAACACCGCGAGGCCGCGCGCGAAATGGCGCTCCGGGCCGCCGCCGAGAAAGCCGGCAAGATGGCGGCGGCGCTCGGACGCAAGGCGGGGCCGGCGATCACGATCGAGGAAAACACCGATTCGACATACACGCCGCGGTGGTCGAACCTGACCCAGAACGTGCGCATGGACGGTGCCGGCGATGCCAACGGCGAGACATTTGCCGAGGGACAAATTGCGATTACGGCCAGTGTCAGCGTCATGTTCGGGTTGGAGTAGTCAGAGCGAGCGCCTCCGAACCCCGAGCGCGAGCGAGCGGGGTAAGCCACCTGCCGCGAACATCGTTCGTAAGGATGAGCAATTCGCCTCCGCGTGCTACCCCGTCGCTCGCGCTCCGGATTCGGATGATGCCGCGATCCGAACGCGACGCGCCAGCGAGTGATCCGAGCACCAGCGAGCGCTTCCGCCCCAACACCTCTCGGTGCCGTTCGCCCGTCGCAACAAATCCGCAGTTAATTCGTCCGGTTTGCACAAGCCCACATGCAACAGGCTACGATCTCCGTGACGTGCGAATCGCCACGCGCAGCCGAAGCCGGAGCTCACTTTGAATTCTGCCGCATTGAGTACCGCCCGACGAGACCTGCGAATCGTGTTTCGGTTGCTGCCGATTCTCGCGGTGGCAATCCCAACCGTTATGTACACAGGCCAACGTGCAAGCGAGGCAAATGCGGCGTTCTTGGAACAACTCTCTGCGAATGCGCTGGCCGATCTGACGAACACCGCGTGGGCTTCCACTCGCCTGTGGAGCACATGCAATCTGACGGTTGTGCTGATGGCTGCGTTAGCCGGAACATTAACCTGCTATTGGCCGGACCGCCTAGTACCCAACGGCATTCGGCGACTCTGCATCGGCTACGTTGTCGTTGCCGCAGCAACTTGGCTGCTCACGGCATACTCAGTCTAAGCAGGGCCGCTCGGTTTCGTACCGGCGCAGCGCTGACTCGTCGCGCCGCCCCGCTCGCCCCCTACATTTCCCCTCCCCCCCGCCATATACTCCCTGCCTGAACGTCCGTTTCGCGTCCAGCGGAGATCCGACCCATGTCGCCGGCTTTTCGACGTCGCTTTGTGCTGACTCTCGCGCCGCTCGCCGGAACGCTGGCAATCGGCGGTTGCGCGTTGAACGCGCTCGGCAACCTGGACATTCTGCTGGGCCTCGACGCCACCGCGAATTTGCTCGCCTTGCCACAAAGCGGCATATTCGGGTTCGTTCAGTTCCTGGCCAGTTTGCTGACCTAACGAAACGTCTTCGTTGCACGACCGTCTGCTGCAAAACGCGCTGAAGCCCGCAACCGATTTGAGTAGTGCGATATGCCGAACCTCATCATCCACACGCCCGGCGGCACGCAGAGTGAGCTCGAACTCAGCTCGCGCGTGCTCAAAATCGGCCGCGCCGATACCTGCGAGATCATCCTGCACGACGACGCCGAAATCTCGCGCGTCCACGCCGAGGTCTGGCTAGACGAGCAGAATCGCGTAGTCGTCTACGACCGCAACAGCAAGAACGGCACCAAGACCGACGACGGCCAGGTCTTCCGCGGCGAGAAACGCTTCGCCTATCGCAGCATCCGCATCGGCGGACACGACATTCGCATCATGGGCGCTGCCCCCGATCCGCGCGGCGCTCGCCCGACCTTTGCCACGCCCGACCAATCGACCAGCGTCGGCGATACGCAGTTTTTCCCCAGCAGCCGCAAGCTCGATTTGAATGCCCAGCGCCTGCAACTGCTGATCCAACTCAGCGAACGCATCGGCGGCGTATTCGATCGCAAGCAATTGCTCGAACAAGCCCTCAACGCCTGCTGCGACGCGCTCGGCTTCGAACGCGGCCTCATCGCGCTCAAAACCGGTCGCGGCGATACCGAACATCCGGTGACGCGCAACGTGCAAAAAGACGAAACCGGCGCGTACAAGATCAGCCGCACGTTGATCAACCGCGCACTCGTCCACGGCGAGCGGGCCATCGTCAATAACCCCGCGACCGATCTCGTCGACAACCTGACCGAGAGTCTGGTGCGATTCCCGATCTGCTCGGCGCTGTGCGTGCCGATTCTCAATCGCAGCGAAGTGCTGGGCGTAATCTATGGCGACCGCATCACGCAGGCCCAGACCTATCAGGCCCACGATGTCGATTTTCTCGCCGCCATCGCGCAGCAGGTCGGCGTCGGCATCGCCAACCTGCGGCTGTTTCAGGAACACGTAAAGGCACAGAAGGTGTACGCCGAGCTGGAGCAGGCACGCGAGATTCAGCAGCGCCTGCTGCCCGAAGAGCCGATCTCGCTCAACCGCGTCACGATGGAGGGGTTCAACGACCCATCGTTCGCGGTCAGCGGCGATTACTACGATTACTTTCCGCTCGATCGCGGGCGCGTCGGATTCATCATTGCCGACGTGACCGGCCACGGCCTGTCGGCGGCGCTCATCATGGCCAACGTGCAGTCGGCGATCCGCGTCGCGCTCACGCCCGGCGTCGAGCTGCCCGACCTGATCTCGCGCGTAAATCGGCTCATCTGTCGCAACACCGCGTCGCACGTTTTCATCACGGCGATTCTCGGCACCGTCGATTCGGCGACGGGCACGGTTGAATATGTGAGTGCCGGTCACCCCGGGCCGCTGGTCCTGACCGACAACGGCGTGCGCGACACGCCGGAGGTCAATTCGCTGCCGCTGGGCATCGAACCCGACGAGACGTTTCGCGTCGTGCGTGTCGATGCGACGCACAAAACCCGCGGCCTGCTGTTCTACACCGACGGCCTGACCGAGGCGATGGACGCACAGGAACGCCTGCTCGGGCTGGAGCCGGTGATCGAGGGGCTAACGAGCATGGGCGAAATCAGCACGGGCAGCCTGATCCGCACCGCCCGCAACGTCCTCCGCGACCACCTCGGCGGTGTCACGCGTCTGGATGACATGACGCTCTTGGCGGCGCACCTGCGGGATTAGTGCTGAGTAGCGAGTAGCGAATATCGAGTAGCGAGTTGAGGCTCGCACGGTGACCGTGTCTCGCCAGCGATCCGAACGCGAGCGTCAGCGAGCATGTGCTATGGGCTTCCAGCCCGTTCTTTGTACTGCGGGCTTCCAAGCCCGCATCCGAACGCGAAGCGCAAGCGAGTGCCCCGAGCGCCAGCGAGCACGTTCGACCGCCGCCGCGACAGGACGTCGACGCCATGACCCAATTCCGCGACAAACCAGACCGCCTCATCCGCCCCGCCGCCTTCCCCGCCGACCTCGACGCGGTCCGCACACTCTTCCGCGAATACGCCGCCTGGCTCGATATCGATTTCTGCTTCCAAGGCTTCGAAGCCGAACTCGCCGCCCTGCCTGGCTACTACGCCCCGCCGCGCGGCGAATTGCTGCTCGCGTTCGAAAGTTCGTCGGTCGACCCCATCGGCTGCGTCGCCCTTCGCCCGATGGCCGACGCCGACCTGTGCGAAATGAAACGCCTTTACGTCCGCGAATCCGCCCGCGGCACCGGCCTGGGTCGCACGCTGGCACATTCGATCGTGGACACCGCGCGCAACAAGGGTTACCGCGCCATGCGGCTCGACACGCTCGGCAAACTCATCCCGGCCATCACGCTCTATCGATCGATGGGTTTCAAAGAAATCCCGGCGTACTACGACAATCCCATTCCGGGCGTGGTGTATCTCGAACTCGCGCTGTAAATTCGCCGTGCGTCTTCGCCCGTAGGGCGGCGACAGCTGCCGGCGGCTTGAGCCGCCGGTTAGACCTGCCCGGTCTCTGATTCGGCCCGGCCAGGGCCGACGAAACCAGCAGAGTTGGCGACATGATTCCAGAAATCATCCACGGCGACCTGCTCGACCAACCCGTCGAAGTCATCGTCAACGCCTGGAATCGCAACATCATACCGTGGTGGCTGCTGCTGCCGCAGGGCGTGTCGGGCGCGATCAAACGCCGCGGCGGCCGCGCGCCGTTTCGCGAGCTTGCCCAACATGGCCCGATCCCGCTCGGCGAAGCGGTGCTTACCGGTCCCGGGTGCCTGCCATTCAAAGGCATCATTCATGTCGCGGGGATCAATATACTTTGGTTCGCCACGCGGCGCTCCATCATGCAATCTGTGGACTCTGCCATGCGAATTGTCGATGAGCGCAACTTCACGTCCGTCGCGTTTCCGATCATCGGGTCAGGCTCCGGAAATCGCAGCCGCGAATCGGCTTTGCGTTACATGTTCGAGTCGTTCGACTCGATCGAATCGAACGCCAAGGTCTTCGTCGTTCGCTATGCCCGCACGTAGTAACCGCGTTAGCCGGTGTGCGCGCCGGAACGGGATCATTCCCCGCTTTGCCGACCCCCGCAACGCGACCTATAATCGCCGCTCCGCCTTCGTGCGCGCGTCACCTCGCGCGCATCCGGCGATCAACGAATGACTTACGCCGCGGGAGCTGCGCTGAATGAACGCCGAACGATCTGAAATCCGATCGATTGTCTGGTCCGAAGTGTTTCCGGTCGCCCGATTGCTGAAGTCGTTTGCGCAGGCGCTCGAGTCACGATCTCTCTTTCTCGCTCTGCTCGCGGTCGTCGGCATCTACGCCGTCGGTCGCTCGATGGACGCAGTCTGGACCAGCACCGGCGGCGGCGTACTTGCCAGCTCGGTCGGCGAGCAGCGCACCGAGATTCACGTCTACGCCTCACCCGAAATCGACTTCGACGGCTGGCTCCGCTCCGCCCGTCGCGCGTCAGTCGAGCTCGCCGCTCGGGCCGAGCAGGCGCGCGGGTCCGATCTCGATGACGGCTCGCGCGAAATGCTCACCTGGGTCGACGCCCAATTACGCACCGGGCGCGAGCGCATTGCCAACGACCAGTCGCTCACCGCAATTCAACGCGCCGACCAATTGCACAAGCTCGCGCGTTCGGCAGACGTCTTACGCTATCAACTTCGCGGGCTCGATCCGCGGCCGTTCACAGCCGAGGAGCAGGGCCTCGCGATCGAGACGCTGATCGCCGGTTCCGCGGGCACCTCCGCCGACGAGCCGAAACGCAGACTGCTCACGCTGCTCGACCGTCATCGCGACATCGCGCTCGACGCGCGCACGCACGCCGGCGGGCCGTTCGCCGCCTGGCTCGACTACCAGACGGGCTGTTTCGCCGCCGCGGTTCAGGGCGTCGCTTCGGGCCGCGTCGGCTTCGGCGCCGATGCATATTCCCCTGCACCCACGCTTTTCGGCTCGATCGGCTCGATGGCGTCGGGCATGATGTGGCTCGTCACGCAGCGCCCGCTCTTCGCACTGTGCTTCGGATTTGCATCGCTCGTCATCCTCGGCCTGCTCGGCACCACAATTTGCCGGGTCGCCGCCATTCGCATCACGCGCGACGAAAGTTGCGACACGCGAAACGCGCTCGGCTTCGTCTGGGAACGCTTCGGCGGCGTGCTCGGCGGGCCGCTGTTGCCGGTTGGCGTTTTTCTGCTCGCGTTCGGCGTCATGTGGCTAGGCGGCTTCGTCGGCGGACTGATTCCGCAAGCGGGGCCGATCTTCACCGGCCTGTTCGGGTTCCTCTATCTGCTCGGTGGCGTCGCGCTCGCGTTTTGCATGCTCGCGTTCGTCTTCGGCTTTCCGCTGTTTTGGCCGACCATCGCGGTCGAAGGGTCCGAGAGTTTTGACGCCTTTCAACGAGCGAGTTACGTGCTGCAACGTCCCGGCAGCTATGCGATCTACTCGATGATCGCACTCGCGCTCGGCGGACTCGCGTTTCTGCTCGTGCGACTGGGCGTGATGCTCGTGCTCAAGCTCACGCACGCCGCCGTCGGATCGGGAATGAGCATTTGCGGCGTCTGGAGCAGCTCGCGCACCGAGACAGTCGCGCCGCTCGATGCGCTCTGGGCGATGCCGCCGTGGCGCGAGCTCAGCATCCTGCCGACCGTCAGCGGCACGCCGTTCTGGGGCACGTTCGGCAACGCTCCGACGGCGGGCATCGAGGGCGCGGGCGGATTCCTGCTGGCCATCTGGGTGTTCGTCGCGGTCGGCATCGTCGGCGCGTTCGTGATCAGTTTCTATTTCACGGCATGCACAAATATCTACCTGCTCCTGCGACAAAATGTCGATGGCGTGGGCTTCGACGAGATCTTATTCGAAGAGGAACTGGACGATCTCGATGTCGAGGCAGAGCAGCCGACCGTGAAACCTGCCGCCGGCAAAGGTGTGGCGTTGCCGGTCGTCGGCGACTCGCCCCGATAGCGATCGGCCCTCCGAGGCCGACGCCGTTTTCGCGGCGGGGCTGTGCCGGCCTGTGTTCTTGTATTCACTTTGAACTTAGCACTTGCCACTTTGCGCTCTCGCGTTTGCGCGCTTGCCGACCCCGCCATTCGTCCGCTACGCTGCCCCTCTTTACAGAATTCTGACACGCTGAATCGGGAGCGCGAAAGTGGCCACACAAGTTGCAACGAACATCACCTGGCACGAGGGACACGTCGAACGCGATGCACGCTACGGCCTGCTCAAGCAGCGCGGCGCGACGATCTGGCTGACCGGCCTCTCCGGCTCGGGCAAAAGCACGATCGCATACACCACCGAGCACGCCCTCATCCAGCAAGGCCGCCTTGCCTACGTCCTCGACGGCGACAACATCCGCCACGGCCTCAACAAAAACCTCGGCTTCACGCCCGAGGACCGCACCGAGAACATCCGCCGCATCGGCGAAGTCGCGAAACTCTTCGCCGACACCGGCGTGCTGACGTTTACCAGCTTCATCAGCCCCTATCGCGCCGACCGCGACCTGTGCCGCAAGCTGCACGACGACGCGAAACTGCCGTTCATCGAGATCTATGTGAAGGCCGCGGTCGAGGTCTGCGAAACGCGCGACCCCAAGGGCCTCTACAAAAAAGCCCGCGCCGGCGAGATCAAGGAATTCACCGGCATCTCGGCCCCCTATGAGGAGCCGCTGAAGGCGGAGTTGGTCATCGACAGCGCCAAGCACTCGCCGCAGGAATGCGCGGTGCAGATTCTTGACTACCTGGCGGAGCAGAAGCTCGTGCGTGACGCATGAACGACGGCTCGGCGACGCTTGCAGATCGCCTGCGCGAACTGCGCCGACGACACTTCGGCGCACCGGGACGCGATGCGCTCGCCCGCGCCCTCGGCGTCGCCGAAGACGATGTTGAACGCTGGGAACGCGGCACCATCCCGCCCGGCGAAGCGCTGGTGCGGATCTGCGAACTCACCGGCGAAGATTTGCAGTGGCTGCTGACCGGTCAGGCGTCGCGCTCCACCGTCGTCATCAGCGGCGCACGGAACCGCCATCGCGATCTCATCACGCGCATCGCCGCCGCACTCGAAGCACAGCCCGGCCTTGCCGCACCGCTCGATGCGTTTTTTGATCTCCTCACGGCACGATCGCGCGGGACGCAGCCGGCGCTCGCGGCGACCCAGCGCCCCGCGCGGGCCGGCACCGACGCGAACGACGAACTCGATCTGATCCCTATCCTCAATCTCGACGACCTCGACGATGACTGGGGCGATCCCGACAAACCGCCCACCGGCGGCATGCCGCTCGCGAACTTGCGCAACGTTGCGATCACCGACACTCGCGCGGGCCAATTGTTCGAGCCATCCGCCGACTACGTCGGCGCGTCGGCTCGTGCAATCACGCTCGCCCGTGTTGAGAGCGCGGCGGGCCAGGCGTTCATTCAGGCCGCGGACATCTCCGAAATTTTTCCGAGCGCCGTCGCCGTCCGCTGGCCCGATGACAGCATGTCGCCGATGTTCACCGCCAGCGATGCACTCATCATCGCGCGCGACGCGACGCCGCAACTCGGTCGCCCCGCGCTGGTGAAACTGCCCAGCGAGCCGGCCCGTTGCCGCGTCTGGCTCGGCCCGTCTGCGGGCAACGTGCAGCTCGGTCGCGTCTCAGACGGCGCGATCGAGGCCGTCGCGGAAAGTGCGATTCGCTGGTCGGTCGAAGTGCTGTATCGCGTGACCGCGGCATAGCGGCCGCGCGACGAGGATCGCATGAGCATTGAACGAATCGGTCGCGACGTGCGTGTCGGTCGAATTTCGCCGCCCCGCGCGACGGTCCGCCCGCCCGGCTCAAAGAGCCTTACCAATCGTCACCTGCTCTGCGCCGCACTCGCCGACGGCGACACCGTGCTGCGTGGCGCGTCGATGTCCGACGACGCGCATCGCATGATCGCAGCTCTCGCGGCGCTCGGCGTACATGTCGAAAGCGACGAACTCGACGAATCCACGCTGCGCATTCGCGGCTGCGCCGGCCACTTGCCCGAAAGCGAGGCGAGCATCAACGCCGGCGATGCGGGAACGGCGATGCGGTTCCTCACCGCGCTCTGCTGTCTTGGCTATGGCGACTATCGCCTCGACGGTTCGCACCGCATGCGCGAGCGACCGATCGGCGCGCTGGTTGACGGTCTGCGAGCGCTCGGCGCGGGCATCGGCTATGACATTGTCGACGGCTACCCGCCGATGACGATCGTCGCCCGCAGCCTACAAGGCGGCGAGGTGGTGTTTGATCACCCGATGTCGAGCCAGTTTCTCAGCGCGATCCTGCTCGTCGCGCCGTACGCCACGCGCGACGTGCTCATGCGCATCGACGGCCAACTGATCAGTCGCCCCTATCTCGACATGACGCTCGGCGTGTTGCAACGCTGCGGCGTCGATAGCATTGCGATCGACGATCGCTCGCGGATCATCGTGCCGGCCCAGCAACGCTATCGCGGCGGCACATTCGAGATCGAACCCGACGCCAGCGGTGCGACTTACTTCTGGGCTGGCGCGGCGATCACCGGCGGCAGCGTCACCGTCGACGCACTCGGCTCCGGCAGCGCCCAAGGTGACGTGCGGTTCGTCGACGTGCTCGAACGAATGGGCTGCCGCATCGAACGCGACCAGCAGCGAATCACCATGAACGGTCCGCCGCCGGGCGAACTTCGCGGCGTCGATGTCGATCTGAATGAGATGCCCGACACGGCGCAAACGCTTGCCGTCACGGCGCTCTTCGCTCGCGGACCGACCACGATCCGAAACGTAGCGAATCTCCGTGTGAAAGAGACCGATCGCCTCGCAGCGCTCGAATGCGAACTGCTCAAGTGCGGCGCTCGGGTGCAGATCACCGCCGACTCGATCCGCATCGAGCCGCCGCCGCGCGTCGCCGCTGCGACGATCGACACCTACAACGATCACCGCATGGCGATGAGCTTCGCGATCGCCGGCCTCGTGACAGGCGACATGCGGATTCGTGATGCAGGCTGCGTCGCGAAGAGTTTCCCGAACTACTTCGAGTTGCTCGGCACGCTCGGCTAGACCCAGTGCGAATGCGGGCGCAGCTTCACAAACAGGTCAGCGGGTCGCGGGTCGCGGGGAAATGCTCGGCAGTTCTTGTTGCACGAGGTGCTGCGTCATTCCGGGCCGACGACCGTTGCGCGCTCGACCACTTCGGGTGCGATGGCGACCGTTTGCGGTGCGTCTTTGCGCTCGCCCTTCAGCCGCTCGAGCACAGCGGCGGTGGTTCGCCGACCGGCCTCGTGCGCGTTCAGCCGAATCGTGGTCAGCGGGACTGCGCAGTCGGCGGCGATCGGTTCGTCGCCGCAGCCGATGAGCTGCACGTCACGCCCCGCCGTTCGACCCAGCGGAGCGAGAATGCACATTGCCGCGACCGCCAATCGATCGTCCGATGTCGCGATCGCATCGACCGCTCGCAGCACCGCCGCGTGCTGCGCGAGATTTTCGCCCAGCTCGACCTCGATCGACTGCGCCGCGCCGCCGCCCTTGGCATCGAGCGCCCACGCATCGCGAAATCCGGCCAAGCGTCGCTTCGCCGCCGCATCGCCACGACGAACGATGTACACACAGTTCTTCACGCCGCAGCTCAGCAATCGCCGTGCGGCGAGCGCGCCAGCCTCCGCATCGTCGACGTGAAACGTGTCGCAGCGCAGCGCGGGGCCGACCTGGGTTGACGCGATCATACGCTCGCCCACGATTTCGCCCAGGATACGCGCATGCGCCTCGGACAGCGGCGACGCGACGACGGCACCGTCGATCCGCTCGGCCGAGAGCGAACGAATGCGCGTCTCCGACCCGGCCGCGGCATCCGGCAGCTCGATCAGCGTGAGCGCGTAGTGCGCTGCGTATGCCGCCTGAGCGCAGCCACGAAACAGCTCGGACAGGTAGTGCGAAATCGGCGCGGTCCACAGCAGCGCGACGGCGAAATTGCGCCCCGTCGCCAGCGAGCGTGCGGCGCTGCTCGGGCTGTAATTCAGCTTGGTACACGCGTCGAGCACGCGCTGCTTGGTGCGCGAACTGATATCGCGGCGGTCATTCAGGGCGCGCGAGACAGTGCCACGCGAAAGGCTCGTTTCCCGCGAGATATCCTCGATGGTGACCTTTCGCATCAGCGGGCTCCCGAACTGCTTGCGATCCGCGGCGCGTGGAAGATTCGTCGAACGCTCAGAGCTGACCTACTTGGACGGAATCGATCTTAGCCATGCGCGAGAAATTTGAAAAGGCGATGCACGCTTCCGTGAGCGCACACGGTCGCACATTTTTCGAAATGGCGCGCCGCGTGCCCGTGCGGTCCTGTCTGAGCGGTCACAAACTCACAACCGCCACGGACAAACGGCGCGTTCGCTCTCAAAACCACATGCGTTCGGACATTGAGCCGAACGGTCGCTTCGTTTCGAAACCATTCTCGTTCCGAGACGAGCCTCGCTCCGTGAACGGCATTGCAAACCAAAATCCAAAATTGCTACTCGATCATGCGTTGCTTCCTTGTGATCCACTCGCGCGCGACGACATAACGACGACGGGCCCGCGCGGCGTTCGCCGCGCGGG
>JBJXFK010000085.1:0-12686 GCA_046155505.1 Phycisphaerae bacterium | reverse complement strand
ACTCGCTACTCGCTACTCTGAACTCAGTCTTTGAAGTACAGCACTCGCCCGCAATTCTTGCAGGTGAACAATTCATCCTTCACGCGCAGTGCATTCGCCATGTCCGACGTCAGCGACATGTTGCATCCGCCGCAACTGTAGTCATCGCGGCGCGGATTCACGCGCAAGCACTCGGCCATCGCTTCGCCTTCCCAGCGCTCGGCCAGGCGGTGAAACATATCGATCACGCCTTTGTCGAGCGGTGCGGCGGCGGTGGCCTTTTGCGCTTCCAGCTCGGCCAACCGGTCCGCGTACAACCGCTGCGTCTGCTCAAACTCCGCTTGCAATTGCCCGAGCCGATCCAGGTCGGTTTTTTCGGCGGTCTGCTGCCCGCTCATGCCCTTCTTGCGCTCTTCGAGTGCGCCCATCAATTCGAGCGCCCGGGCTTCGAGCTTCGTGAAATCGACTTTGTCGTTGTTCAGTTGCGACAGGATCGCCGCATATTCTTTGTTGGTTCGAACCGAGTTGAGCTGCTCGCGCAGTTTGGCGAGGTGTCCGCTGCGGGCTTTGAGTTCGAGATCGAGCTCGTCGATCTGCATCTGTGCCCGCCGCAGCTCACCCTGCTCGCCCGCCATCGCGCCCCGCGACAGCTCCAGCTTCTTGGTTTGCACGGCGATCTGTCGCTGCCGCCGATCAAGTTGTCGCTTGATATCGACGATCTGCAACTCGATCTCTTGATAGTCGAGCAACGCCCGCGTTTTCGCGCCCACTCCGCACACTCCCGCCGCATGGTCATGAACTTGTCAACGAAAACCGCAGACGAACACGCATTATGCGGTCGCGCGGCGCACCCGGCAAGCGACGACAGGCGGCGCAAGTCGCGAGACCTGCGCCGCCTGCCGAATTATTCAGCCGAAAGATCGCTGTCGCAGATCGATCAGTCCGGGCACGGCGTGCCAAAGACCGACAGCAGTTGCGCCAGATCGGTCAACGTGATCTGCTCGTCGCCATTCAGATCGCCCTGCTCGGCTGTCGCACCGGCCGTCAAACCAAAGTTCGACAGCAAGGTCGCGAGATCGGTCAGGTTGATCTGCCGATCGCCGTTCAGGTCCGCCGGACACGGCGTGGGCAGCGCGTCGCACAGGAATCGCGATACGCTGAAGTCGTCGATCGCCGCTTCAACGATCGAACCCGAGCCGAGGTCGGACGCGCGGAAGCGCACCCGCACGGTCGCGCTCAGTGGCGCGAAATCGGCGACGTTGAAGCTGTTGAAGAACCACCCGCCGCCGGTTTGCGGGCCCGCCGGACCGATGGTCTCGACATTCACCCAGTTGGTTCCGTCGCTTGTCACGTCGATCAGGAACGAATCGGCGTTCGGGGCCGCGCCCGTACTGTTCGAGTACCAGCGCCAATAGCTGATCTGCGCGCTCGTCGCGCCGCTCAGATTGACGACCGGGCTGATCAGCGTGGTCGTGCCGCTGTCAACGTCGTTCTCGCCCACCGAACCACCTGCCGAGCCTTGACCCGTAACGAAGCATGTCACACCCGGCGCTCCGGTGTTGTCATCTTCGGGCTGCGCCGCGGTGCCGTTGGGATTCACGCGCGTCCAGATGCCGGTCGTGGCGTTATCGCCGGCTTGGCCGACCGTCCAACCGAGATTGGATTCAAGGTCATCTGCGAACAAAGTCTCGATCCCGGTTGCCGCGACTGCCTCGTTCACCGAAGTCGGCGCGTTCGACGGCGAACTGAACACGCCTTGCGTCGAGTTGACGCTGACGTAGAACTGCACCGTCGTCCCGCAAGCAAATTGCGGAATCGTCACGTTGTACGTCGTGCCCGAGATCAGCGAGCCGTTGGCCGTCGTGAAAACGCCAGATGCGCCGCCGCGATAGAGAATTTGCAGCGAGTTGGCCGTATGCATCGCGGTGCGCTCGATCACCTCGACACGGAACGTCGTATCGCCGGCAGGGTTGGCGAAGTCCGGCAGACCATCCGGATAGGCAAATCCGATCGCCGGGACTGCGGGGCACGAAATGCCCTTGGTCCCGAACGCCGCACAAATATCGGCGTAGTTCGGCGTGCCGTCTTCAATGTCGCCGTTGTCGTCATCGACAGTCAGCACTTCGCTTGCCGTCGCCGGGTACGCCGAATTGAGCGATCCGTTCGACGGATCGCCGCCGTTGGTGATCTGCGCCCAATCGACGAACAGGTTTTGCGTCAGCGCCAGACCCTCGGCGCTGCCGTAGGTCACGCCCAGCCGCTCGCGCACATCCCACCAGAAACCGCCGACGATCTGGCCGCAGGTGTGAATCGCGCCCGACGAGCACGGATAGTCGATGTTCGCCGTCTCAGGCGTGCGAATTGCGCTGCTGCCTGAGAAATTGCGCCCGATCACCGGGTCGTCATTCATCAGAATGCTGACGCAATCGCCAAAGCCCTCGCCAAAGCCGCCCTGTGTCAGGCCCAGACGATTGACTACGAAGTGCCCGTACTCGTGATTGACCACCGAGCTGTACGCGGTGTTCACGCAGCCGCCCGCAGCGCGGAAGAAGTTGATGTCGATGTTGATCGGCGAAAAATTCGCGTTGCACGAGCTGTCGATGTTCACGTTCACCGGCAGCGAGCGATCAAGAATCGTCAGATCCCAGCGATCATCAAAGAAATTGTGCGTCAACGTCGTCTGGTAGTAGCCGTTCGCCTGCGCCGTCAAGAACTCGGCCGGCGTCGGGTTCAGCAACAACCCAGCCGGGCCGGGCGGCGTCACGCCAGTTGCCGTCGCACCGATCTCGGTACCGCCGGCGCTGTCATTGACCGACGCCCATTCGCCGCCGACGACCGACGCGGTCACATCGACCGGCGTAACGCCCGCATTGGGAATCGTGAATGCGCCCAGCACATCGCTGAACACAAACGTGCCGCCGATCGCCGTGCGCATGTCCGGCATCGCCCGCACCTGTTCCGGATTCGCCGCGGTATCGGGCAGCGAGCCCGGCGTGACATTCGCCGAGACCGTGCCGCTCACGTCGGCGTGCAGCACTTCGTATCGTGCCCACACCAAGCGACCGGTTGATGCATTGACGAAGAACGTGTACCCCTCGGGATTGGCGCGATCGAGCACTTGTCCCGTGAACTTCCAGACGCGCTGCGCATCGCCGAACGGACCGCTGCCGAAGAACACGGCGAGCTGCGGCTGGCTCCACTGCTCCAGCCGCTTGTACAGCAGCATGTTGCTGACCATGTTTTGCGCCCCGTCGGCGGTCACGCTGACTTCCGGGAAGCCGCCCTCGGGCCGCGCCGCGAGAATACCGCTCGCGTACACCACGCGGGCCGGGGCGCTGTTCAGCACCAGAACGCGGGCCATGCCATGCTCAACCGGAGCGCCGTCAATCGTCTGTGAAAAGCCATATACGGTAAATTTGCCTTCGCCCGCCGTGCCCGACCATTCGAGATTGAGCTCAACCTCGCCCTGGCCAAATGCGCCCACATGCTGCGCCAGAAACGCATCGACCGCTTCATTCGGCGTATCGCCGACGGTCATCGGCTTGCCCCACAGGTGGCTGATGCGCCCGCCCGCCTGCTCGACCCGCACGCCGGGGAATTCGCTCATCAACTGTCGCGTTTCCAGCGGCAGCTCGTCGTTGCTGCTTTGCAGCACGTAGCCGGTGGGCATCTGCGGCGGCGCGTTGCCGGCGTCGATGATCGCCAGCGATGTGGTCGCCATCAACGGCAGGGCGACCGCGCCCGCCATGCACAAGAACTTTCGCATTACAGCTCCCTTTCGAATCGGAGATTCTCGATTCGTGGCCCGAAATTGTCCCATACGAACGACGTCCATTGCCGTCCGTCCCTCACGGCCCGTTCGCGGCCTCCATGCCGATTTTCAGTGCGATACCGAAAACGAGAACGGGTCGGACAAGAACGTCGGCGCGAAATCGCGAGCGCGGAATCTTCCCCGCACGCAACGACGACGACGTGAAATTGTCCAACCCGTTCTCGGCAGACGCGCGATGCTGTTCGCAGCGCGGCCCGCCCCGTTGATATCGCTACGGCCGTCAGCAGGTGCGGCCGAAATTTGCAAGCAATGCGGCGAGATCGGACAAATCGACGTCGCCGTCGCCGTCCAAATCGCCCTGTGCCCGAGTCATGCCCGACGGCGTGCCAAAATTGGTCAGCAGCGTCGCCAGATCGGTCAGGTCCACGTCGTTGTCACTATCCACGTCGCCGGGACAGGCCACTTCGCAATCGTCGGCGCGGCCATTGCCGTTGGCGTCGCTGCAATCAGACCCGACGCCCGCCCACGACCCGCCCGCGATTCCGCAATCCGTTTCGCTAAGTTCGATGCAAAAGCCGGTGACAAAGCAGCACGCACCGACGGGCAATGGACAAGTAACCGATCCGCAGTTCGTATTATTCCCCTGGAACGTGCCGCCCTGCGTCGCGCACGCATCCGGACTCACCGGGCCAACGCACGTCCCATCAGGCAGACAGCACGCACCCATCGGGAAGCACACAAACGTGCCGCAATTGCTACCCGGCCCGCCCGGCACGCCGCCCGCACCGCTGCATGTCGCCGGATTCAGATTCAAACAGCCGCCGGTCGACGCAAAGCAACACGCCTGATTCGGCGTCGGGCAGGTTACGCCGACACAGGTGGTTCCATCGCCCAGGTAGCTGCCGCCATTGGCCGCACATTCCGTCGCCGTCCGCACGCTGCATACGCCGCTGATGCAGCACGCGCCGACGCCCGGTTGGCAATCGAGCGGTCGATAAACCACACGCAGCACCCAGTCGCCGGTCGGGCGGCAAACCGAGATCAATTGGCTAAACCTGACAAAGCCGCCGTTGGGCACGCAACTGATCGGCCCGCAGTTGATCGCGCCCAGCCAGTTGTTCGTTGCCGATGCCAGCCCGCTCGCGTCGGTCGCCGGGAACGCATTTCGTCGCGGCGGCGGCGCGGTCTGACACGGATTCGCGGGCGGCTCGTTGTGCTGATTGATGGTGTAGCCGACGCTGAACGTATTCGAGCCGTTGTTTTCGATGACGATCTGGTTCGGGTCATTCGGGTCGATCGCGAAGAACACGTTCGTGCCCTGCGTGCCCTGGCCCATGACAATGTGCGGCAGAATCAGCCCGTCCGAATCGAACGACCGTATCGGACCAGGGTTGATCGACGGGTTACCGGCCCAGAACTTCACGCCCCACTGGGTCGTGGTTTGCACGGTCGCCTGATCCTGCACAAAGACCATTTCGACCGAGACGATCTGAATCGGAAAGTGGGTTGCCGGAATCGTGTACGAAGCCGCCGCGGTTTCGCCCTGGGCGAAACCCGCCTGCGCGACAAACGTGCCTCCCTCAAAGTCGGCGTCCGTATACGTCCGCGATTCCTCGCACCCGCGCGGGCCGATTTCGGAGCCGGGGTCGATCGTCGTCCGTCCGAGCGAGGTGATCGTCATTCGCTGAACGGCACTGACCGGCACGACAATCTGATCGTCAATGCGGCCCCAGTTCGCCGCCGCTTGGAAATCCTCGAATTGGGCCGACGCCGGATTGGCCGCCGACAAGAGCGCGCTCGCGGCGACCGTGAGAGCGACCGGTAGGCAACGTGTGCGCGCGAACAAACAGAGCATCTTCATGCCTCCAATACGGCGTGAATCCGGTAGAAGCCGGTCGAACACCCCCCCGGGTGATCTGGGCGTTACGGCACGAATCCGACGGGCGCGAGCTTCTCAGCCGGACGGAAGAGAACCTCGCCCGCTGATTGTTGCCGGTCGCAAGGCCGGAATCAATGTGTTGTTACCGGAAATTCAACGGCAACCGTCCGGAATGACTATTCGGCCGGCCCGAAAATCTTGGCAGAATTGGTCCGCGAGCCACCCGAGAACGGCGGTTGAGCCGCGCGAGAGTCGTAGCGCTCGGGACTCCGTGCCCAGCGCCGGCGCGCGCAGCGAGTCCGAATGCGAAGCGCCAGCGAGTGATCGCTCAATCGCGTCGTAACTGACCCCAAAAACGAAAAATGGCCCGTTTCCTCCGACCTGGAAACGGGCCTGGGATTGATTGGCAAGAAGGGCGAGCCGAACAATGCGTCCTGCCAATCCCTCTCCACCCCGCGTGGAGAAGTTCGTTGTAATGCTGTGCATGGGGGTAGACGAGACGCCCGCGCAGATGACTGCACGATTTTCTGACCAGGTTGAGATTTTTCCTGTCCGCCATCGCTAACCCGTTCCAAGCACCACACTTCCGCGCACTCGCAATTTTCTGCAAGTCAAATATCTGCCGTTCGATTGTGCCCGCCGCCCACCTGCCCCACACTGCCGACATGCACCGCGCGATCGTCATGCTGCTCTCGCTACTCGGACTCGTCGCGCTCCTTGCCGTCTTCGGGCTACCGCTCGTCGCGATCCTCGCCGAGCTGCCCAACGCCGACCCCGCCCTCGCGACGCTCGGCCCGCGACGGCTCATCCTCCTCGCCAAGGGCCTCGGCATCGCACTCGCCGCCGCCGCCGCCGCGCAGCTCGTCGGCGGCTTGCTCGCGATCGGACTGGCTGCCACACGATCGCATCGCCTGCGCACGCTCTCCGGCTGGCTCTGCCTGGTCGTCTTTCTCACGCCGCCATACGTCTACGCCTACGCATGGAGCTGGATGCTCGTGCCCGCCGGCGTCATTTCCAGTCAGACGTTCCAATCGCCCGCACTCGCAGCATCCGCGACGATGGGGCGGGCGATCCTCTGCCTCACCGCGTGGCTCGCGCCGGTCGCCGCATTCGTCCTCGCCGCCGGCTGGCGACGCCACGGCGAGTCGGCCCTCGCGATGCAGCAACTCGATCGCGGACGAATCGCGGCGACCGTCGGTGCGATTCGCATGGCGCTCGGCCCGTGGATCACGCTCTCCATGCTCGTCACGTTCGCCCTCGCGACGACCGAATTCTCGGTTTGCCACCTCTGCCTCGTGCAAACGTGGAACACCGAGATGCTCGCCGAGGCGCAGCTCATCGCCGAGCCGGGCCGCGTCATTTTGCTCGCCTGGCCGCTGATGCTGGTGCTCGCGCTGATCGCGGCCGTGCTCTGCCAGTTTCGCGCCCGCATCGGCGAACTGCTCGATGACAGCGTCGAACTCCGCCGCGACGCTGCCGACGCGTCGCTGTACGCGCGACACGCGCGCGGCTGGATGTCCGTCGTATGTGTGCTCGTCGCGGGCGTGTTTGTGCTCTCGCCGATGCTGATTCTCGCGACCAGCCTGCGCGATTGGACCGCACTGCTGAGCACCTGGCGCGCCTATCCGAACGACTGGCCGCTCGGCCTACTCGGCATGGCGATCAGCATGGCGCTCGCATTGGTCATGGCCCTCGCGATCGACGCCCTGCGCACGCTCGGCGGCTGGTTGCGGCAAGTCACCTATGTCGCGACCGCATTACTCATCGCCGGCATGGCCGCGCCGCCCACGCTCATCGGCGACGTGATCGCGGCGGCGTATCAAAACATGAACTGGGTCCGCGATCACATGCTGATCGTCGGCATCGTCGGTGCCGCACGATTCACCGCAATCCCCGTGCTGCTGCTCTGGCTGCAATCGCGCGAGGGACGCGACCTCGCGGGCCAGGCCGCGGTCGATCGCGCGTCGCCGTTCGAGTTCTACCTGCGCGTGCGCCTGCCGCTGATTTGGCGATCGCTCGTGGGCGGATTGCTGATCGCGGGATTTCTCTCGCTCGGCGAAGTCTCGGCCTCGCAAATGGTCGCGCCGCCGGGCAGCCGCAGCATCGCGATTACGCTACTGAACGCAATCCACTTCGGTCGCGACGATCAAGTGATCGCCATGTGCCTCTACATCTTCGCCGCCGCGGCAATTGTCGCGGGATTGCAAATGCGAAGAGGGTTTGCCACAGATTTCACAGATGAACACAGATAAAACAAATGTAGTTATTCAGTGACCAAGATCTCCGCAAGTCGAGCGCGCGTCCGAATCGCACAGCTAGCAGACGATCTCACCTCGCACAATACGAATCTCCATCTTCTCTTATCTGTGTGCATCTGTGCAATCCGTGGCAATATTCTTCAACCCAATACCGCAGCAACCTCACCGTCCGCGATCAAATAAACCCGATCGCCGTGGCGCGGCGTGATGCTCTTCGTGCCCGTGAATTCGCCCGTCGCCGGCAGCAGCGCCACCGTCGCGCCAAACCAAAAGCACGCCCGCCGATGCGTGAATCCCGCCCGATCCGAGAGCGCAATCGCCGGATGCACATGCCCGCACATCGTCGGCCGCGCCGCCCGCGTCGGCGGCTCATGCACAAACTCGATCGCCCCGTCTTCCCAGCTCGCGCCCAGATTCTCGATCCCCAGCTCACTCGGCGGATCACCCGCGTGCTCATCGTGGTTTCCGATCACCATCGAAATCGAAAGCGCCGCATGCCGATCGCGCCACGCCTGCACCGCCGCATCCAGCGCCGCCGTCCGCCCGCTCCGCGCATGATAGAAATCACCGAGCACCAGCATCCGCCGCGCGCCGGTCGCCGCGATCATGCGATCCAGCCGCGCGAGTGTCGAATCAGTCGAAGCCTCGGGCACCGGCACGCCCGCCCCACGAAACGCCGCCGCTTTTCCGAGGTGCAAATCGCTGACAATGAGCGTCTGCGCGTCGCAGCGATAACAGCCGCGATCCGCCAATAGCGTGAATTTCTCGCCCGCCCACGTCAGGTCCATCGCCGCCTACCGCCTCATCCGCCAACCCGTCCGCCGTCCGCCGCGACCCGCGCCGCGCCCGCGCCGCGCAGGCGTGTTCTTCTGCGGCAAATCGTCGCCGCCAAACTCCACCGCTCCGCCATCCTCCGCCGCCTCAAGCTGAATCGCCATCCGTTTCACGCGCTCCGACCACTTCTCGGTCGTCACATACTGCGCCCGCAACCGCTCGGCCCAAATCGGAAACGATAGCGGCGTCAGTCGCGCCGCCGCAATCATGCGAATCGGCCGCGCTGCGATCCGCTCCAGCGCCGCCCGCATGCGATTCACCTCGAGCTGCTGCTCCAGCACCTCGCGCCGCGCCTGCTCCAAGAGCAAACTCTCGCCATCAAACTCAGTGAGCACATCAAAAAACATTTCGCTCGACGCCTGCAAATGCCGCGTCGGCTTCTGCGATCCCGGATAGCTCGCCATGATCAGCCCCGCGACGCGCGCGATGTCGCGAAACTGCCGCCGCGCCATCTGCGTGCAGTTCACACACGCCAGCAGATCATCGACCAGCCCCTCCGGCGACAGCAGCGCCCGCCACTCCGGCTCGCTCAGCGGCATCTCGGTCTCGCACAGCAATTCCATCCCGTAATCCGTTGCCGTCAGATTCACCGTCCGCGGCGACATCCGCGCCAGCCGATACGCCAGGAGCGACGCCAGCCCCTCATGCACCAACCGCCCCTCGAACGGAAACACAAACCAATGATCACCATCCCGGCTGCGCGTATGCTCAATCAGCAACTCATCCGGCCCCGGAACAATCGACGTCGCCGCCTGAAGCGACAGCAACGGCATCGCGGCGATCATCTCGGGCGATCCCGGCTCGCCGGTCATCGCGCGCGTCATCTGCTCGCGCACGCCTTGCCCAAGTTGCGTCGAAAGCGGAAATCGCGTGCCGTCCCAGCGCGGGATGCGCCCGCTGGTCTTCTTCGCCTTGCGCACATACGCCGTCATGCCCCGCACCAGTTGCAGCGTCAGGTAATTGCCCGCGAACACAAACGTATCACCCTCGGCGAGCCGCGAAATGAACGACTCCTCGATCGTGCCCAGCTTCCGTCCGTTCAACATCTGCACGGTCATCGACACGTCGCTCGGAATCGTGCCGATGTTCAGCCGATGCATTCGCGCCATCCGGTCCGAGGCGATCACCCAGCGCCCGTCGCGCTGCACGATCCGCTTGAAATCCGGATACGCCGCCAGCGATTGCCCGCCTTGCATGACGAAGTCCATCGCCCATTGCCACTGCTCGCGCGTCAACTCGCGATAGGCGTGCGACGTGCGCACCTCCTCGAACAACTCGTCCTCAACGAATCCGCCGCCGCACGCGACCGTCACAATGTGCTGCGCCAGCACATCCATCGGCCGCCGCAACGGCTCGCGCGCCTCGACATCTCGCCGATCCAGCGCCGCGCGCGCCGCCGCGAACTCCACCAGTTCAAACGCGTGCGTCGGCACGCACACCACCCGGCTTGTCGCGCCGGGTTGATGACCCGATCGCCCCGCGCGTTGCAGGATGCGGGCGATGCCCTTGGGGCTGCCGAGTTGAAACACCATATCCACCGGCGAAAAATCGACGCCCAGATCGAGCGACGATGTGCAGACGACCGCCCGCAATTCGCCGGCCTTCAGCTTTTGCTCAACCTTGCCGCGAATCGCGCGTTCGAGCGAGCCGTGATGAATCGCAATCGTGCCCAGCCAGTCGGGCCGCTTCAACGTGATCGCGCGAAACCAAATCTCCGCCTGCGACCGCGTGTTGGTAAACAGCAGCGCGGTCCGCGCCCGCGCGACCTCCTCGATCACCGCATCAACCATGCGCACGCCGATGTGCCCGGCCCAGGGATAGGACTCGATGTCTTCGGGAACGAGCGTGGTCAGCTCGAAGTTCTTGTGCAGCCGCGCTTCGATCATTGCTGGTGGGGCAGGTATTTCTACCCGCCCGCATTCCGCATTCTGGACAGGCAGAACGCCGGCTCCCCGCGTTCCCATCAACACGTCCCGCGCCTGCCGCAGATTGCCCAACGTCGCCGACAACCCCCACACGCGCAATCTGGGCAACCAAGCCCGCAGCCGCGCCAGCGCCAGTTCCGTCTGCACGCCGCGCTTGGTGCTCAACAACTCGTGCCACTCGTCCACCACCACGCAGCGCAGCGTCTTCATCCGCTCGCGCGCGTCGGCGTACGACAGCAATACCGATAAACTCTCCGGCGTCGTCACCAGCGCCGTCGGCAATCGCTCGCGCTGCTTGGCCCGCAGCGTCGAATTCGTATCCCCCGTGCGGCTCTCGATCAACCACGGCAGCCTCAAATCCTCCACCGGCTCACGCATCGACGCGACCGTATCCGCCGCCAGCGCCCGCAGCGGCGTCAACCACAACACCCGCAGCGGCTCGGCCCGCTCGCGGCGAACTCGCGTTGCGGTTCTTGCGGAGCGTTTGCGCCGGGGAGCATCGGCCTCCGGCCGGTGCATCAGTGATTCGCGCAGATACTCCGCCACCGGCCCCAGCCAAACCGACAGCGTCTTCCCCACGCCGGTCGGCGCATGCACCAGCCCGCTGTCGCCGCGCAGGTATGCCTGCCACGTCTCGCGCTGAAACTCGAACGGCTCCCAGCCGCGACGCTTGAACCAGTGTTCGATCCGCTCCATTCGTCGAAGTGTACGACCTCCGCCCCGCGCGTCGCATGTGCACTCTGGAGCACCGCGGTCCGCCGCGCAAGCGCGAGCGCGTGTGCTATGGGCTTCCAGCCCGTTCTGATGTACCACGGGTTTCCTAGCCCGTGCGACCCGAGCGTCAGCGAGCGAGCCAATTCCGAACGCGACGCGCCAGCGAGTGCCGCGAACGAAGCGAGCCGAACGAGAAGCGCAAGCGCGTGTCGACCGTCCCCTGGAGCACCGCGGCCCACCGCGGTTCTTCTGAAAGATGCTACTGAAGCCCTAAACGAGCGCACAACCAGCGTTCGCGTCTGTCGCCGAAACACTTCGAATACACTTACGACCGATGTCCCACCCGGAGGCAAAAACCGAACATGCCCTCGGGACTCGCAGCGCGGCGTGGGCCTTCATCCATCGACGCGTGACGCTCCGCCCCCTACGCGAACGACGCACTTGGACCGTGCTCGCGTTGATCGGCACCTTCGGATTCCTGATCGTGCTGTTGATGGCCACCAACATGGAATTGGCGACGGGACGCGCAAAGAACGGGTGGAAGTGGGCATCGCTCGGCCTGGCGATCACCGCCGGTCTTTCGATGGTACGGATGTATGACTGGCCGGTCGAAATCCGACGCCCACTGCTTTTCACGATGCTGGAATGCGCTTCGTGGCTTGTTCTTCTGTACGTTGGAAAGTGGCTGCTGCTCGGCTCGATTGTCGTAACGCTTTGGTATCGAACGACGCCGTCAGGCGTGCCGCTTGTCTCCGCCGAACAACTCCCGCTTGCAGTCGGCCTTGGCGTCGTGTTTGTGATTGCAACGATCGGTTCCGTCTTGCTGCAGCGCTACGCCCACCGCCAACTTCGCATCGCCATGGGCCGCTGCCAGCGCTGCCAATATCGCCTCTTCGGCCTCACCACCCGGCGCTGCCCCGAGTGCGGCACGCCATTCGACCCATCGCGGATCAGTCACATCGACCCCGGCGCGTTATGATTCCGCCAATGTCCTCCCTCGTCGCCGTCATCATGGGTTCATCCTCCGACTGGGAAACCATGCAGCACGCCGCCGCCACGCTCGAACAGCTCGGCGTGCCGCACGAGGTGCAGGTCGTCTCGGCTCATCGCACGCCCGATCTGCTTTTCAAATTCGCCGCCGAGGCCGAAGCTCGCGGCGTCGAAGTCATCATCGCCGGTGCCGGCGGGGCGGCCCATCTGCCCGGCATGTGCGCCAGCAAAACCGCGCTGCCCGTGCTCGGCGTGCCGGTCGAATCGAAAGCCCTGCACGGCATGGATTCGCTGCTCTCGATCGTGCAAATGCCCGGCGGCGTGCCCGTCGGCAC
>JBJXFK010000277.1:0-13293 GCA_046155505.1 Phycisphaerae bacterium | reverse complement strand
TCCCTATTCTCGGTGCCCGCCGCGCGTCTGTGTTTCGACCTCTTCCCGCTATTCCGCACTGAATCGGCTGATCAATTGTTCGGCTTTTGGGGTATTTCGCCCGCACCCACACTACCCATAGTGCCACGTCATTCGCGCTAGCGCCTGAAAACGAGGAAATGGATAATTTTCACAAAATCCGGCGCGCGGAATTGCATTCCGTGGAGGCGTGTGGTATGTTTTCCCTGTCTGGACCACGAAGTGGATCAGAGTGGAAAGGCCCGGTCGGCCAGGCATATGTTCCTTGTCAATGCATATGACCTGACCATCGACCCGAAAAACCGCCTCTCCATTCCGAACACCATTCGGTCCAAGATGAACGAGGAGACCGACGGCCGCTCGTTCTATGTCGTGCCCGGCGAGCGAAAGACGATTTTGAATCTCTTCGCCGAGCGCTATTACGAGATCATACGCAAGAAACGACCGCCGATCGAGACGCTCAAGCCGGATACGCGGGCATTTGCCCGCTGGGAGGCGAGCATGACGGCGCTGGTCGAGCCGGACGGACAGGGGCGTATCGTCCTGCCGGATCGACTGCTGAAATTCGCCGGGTTGGGCAAGGATGTCTACCTGGTGGGTGCGATTGATCATCTGGAGTTGTGGGCACGCGACGAATACGACGCGTTCCACAACCAGATGGGTTCGAGTTACGAGTCGATTCGCGAGCGGGCGATGACGGAGTTTACCGGCGGCGTAGCTACGGAAGGCTGAACCGGATTTGGGCCGCGGTAAGCATCGCCTTGCTCGTGAATCGTCATGTCTGCGAGATTTTTGGTTCGTCAGTATTTTGGGTTGGGTTCGCGTAGGGGGATCGTAGCGGTCGTCGTCAGGCAGGGCGACGGCCGCCTCGATCTACCAAAGTCCGGAATGCGGCGGGGACGTTTTTCGCCGAACGCCCCCAAGTTCAAGCAAGGATGCGTACCGCAGTCTGGAGAAACGGGGTCCGAGAGCCCGTTTCGTACGGCCCGGCGCTTCTCAGGGACGAGTTGCGCCGGCCACCCTCCTTTTGAGGGTTCAGGGTTCAGGGTTCAGGGTTCAGGGTTCAGGAATCAGCGATCAGGCGGTTCGTCGTGAAGCGGGTGGCGGTTGGATTTGTCACCGTTTAGTCATGAGCCGGTTCTCGTTTCGCTTTTGCTGGAATATTTGGATTTGAAGCCGGGGCAGGTTGTGCTGGATGGCACGGTCGGTCTCGGCGGTCATGCACTTGCCTTGGCTCCCCGCATCGCGCCCGGCGGAACGTATATCGGGCTGGATGTGGATTCCTCGCTCCTCTCGCGGACGCGCGAGAGGGTGGCGACGGTCGGCGGCGTGACGTTTCATGTGGCAGCGGCGAGCTACATAGATTTTCCGAACGTCTTAGAGAAACTCGGCGTCGCAACGGTCGATGCGATTCTGCTGGATGTCGGTGCAAACTCGGTACAGCTTGACGACGCGTTACGCGGGTTTTCGTTCGACCGCGACGGGCCGCTCGATATGCGATTCGATCGCGAGCAGCGCAAGAGTGCGCTCGATCTGGTCAACGGCCTGAGCGAAAGCGATCTGGCCGACCTGTTTTATGAGGCCGGCCAGGAGCAGCACAGTCGCAAGATCGCTCGAAAGATCTGCCAGGTGCGGCATTTCGGGCGGATCACGACGACGCGAGCGCTGGCGGCGGCGGTCGAGTCGCTCTTCGGCCCCGGCGGATTGCGAGCACCGGGAAGAGTGCATCCGGCGACGCGCGTGTTTCAGGCTTTGCGCATCGCCGTCAACGGTGAACTTGAGAATCTCGAAAGTGTGTTGCCCATCGCTGCGGAGTACCTGAGCGTTGGCGGCAAGCTGGCGGTGATCTGCTTTCACAGTCTGGAAGACGGCATCGTGAAGCGGTTCATGCGTGCGGGCCGCGAGATCGGGCTGAAGGAACTGACGAAAAAGCCGGAGATTGCGGATGAGGCCGAGCGCCAGGCCAATCCGCGGTCGCGAAGTGCGAAATTGCGGGTAGCGCAGCGAGTGGAAGCCGATGCGTGACCGCGTGCCGGATCGCTCTCGATCCGGCACACTAAGCTTCGCCGAACTTTTGGTAGAGTTCGGCACCCGTCGGCATGAGGCCGGCGTTACACTTCCGCCGCGCGGCTGCGCGGTGATGCGATCGATGGAGCGACGGCGATGGCGCTCAGTGCAAAAATCTGCTTGCTTGCATGTCTGTTTTTCACCAGCGGAACGTGTTGGCTCGTGGCGAACGTGGCCAAGCCAGTCGTGAACCTGCCGACGGCAGCGCTTGGTTCGTCGTCGCCGGCCGTGGGTCGTGCGTCCACGCGCGGACCCGAGACCAGCCCGATCAAGCGCGCCGCGAAGTTGGAACGCCCGACGCCGACGCTGGAGACCGCGGGGTCGCAGCGTGATGCGCAGCTCGATGTCGTCGCTGTTCGCGACGAGCCGGTGAATCAGGCTCCCGTGCATCGCGTGCAGTTGCCGCCGCTGGTCGCGCCGCCGGTAGAGGCGATGACGGTTGCACATGTTGAGCCGGTAACGAACGAGCCGGCTGCTACGAATCGTCCGCTGGGCGAAGCGAGCATGCTGCTGGTCGCGCAGACAACTATGGCTCCGCCCGCCGCGGACGCCGACGAGGTGCTGAAGCCCGAGTCGGGGACGGCGAAGATCACTGAGGTAACGCTGAATACGCCGGTGCAGGTTGAGAATGGCGGCTCGTACACGGTGAAGCGGGGCGATTCGTTGTCGAAGATCGCGAAGGCCATGCTGGGGTCCGATTCGCAGGCGGCAATTCGCAAGTTGATCGACTCCAATCCGGCGCTGAAGAAGCGGCCGAATGTGTTGCTGGCGGGGCAGGTGCTGACGATTCCGGGCGCGGCTGTGGCGAGCGAGCCGGTCGCGTTCGCGGCGAATGCGGAAGCAGCCAAGCCGAGCAAGAAGCCGGTTGCGAAGGCGACGCCTGTCAGCGCCGCGGCCAACAATCCGCCCGTCGCGACTGTGACGCGAAAGGACGCGCCGGCAAAGAAAAATTCGGTCGCTCGTGCCGAGAAGCCGACCGATGCCGGCAAGCCGACTGCGGCGCGGCTGGCGAGCGCGGCGGGACCGAAGTCGGCTACGGCCGGCGGTAAGAACGCGGCCAAGCCGAACGCGAAGGCGGCTGCGAAAACGGACCCCAAGAAGCCGACCGCGAAGGGCGGAGATGCCAAAGGCGGCAACGCCAAGAGCAGCGCGGCAGCGCCAGCGAAGAAGGGCGACACGAAGGCGGTTTCAGCAGCCGGCAGCAAAGAAAAGAGCGGCAAGCGCGGCTGAGCCGAGCGCGACTCCGAGCCGGAAGCCAACATAAACCGCGCCCGAACGACGCAGGTCGAATTTGCGCCGATTCAGTCGGTCTCAACCGGCCGACTGCACGCACACCAACAAACAAGCAGCAGATGCGCGGTTACGATTCGGTCTATGCTCGAGTCAGCTCTGCATGTCAGTACATTCCGCGACGACGAGGCCTTTGCCCGGCAACTCGACGCCGCCGATCCGCTCGCCGCGCGGCGCGCCGAATTTCACATTCCGCAAACGCCCGCCGGCGACGAAGCCGTCTATTTCTGCGGCAATTCGCTCGGCCTCATGCCACGCCGCACACACGAGAGCGTCAATCAGGAACTGAAAGACTGGGCGACGCTCGCGGTCGAGGGGCACTTTCACGGCAAGACGCCGTGGTTCCCCTACCACGAATTCCTCCGCGACAGCGGCGCGCGGCTCGTCGGCGGACTGCCGCACGAAGTCGTGTTCATGAACAGCCTGACCGTCAACCTGCATTTGCTCATGGTCAGTTTCTATCGCCCGACGCGCGAGCGATTCAAAATCCTTGTCGAAGACTGCGCGTTCCCGTCCGACAACTACGCTGTCCGCACGCAGATTCGGCATCACGGCTTCGACCCCGCCGACGCGCTGGTCGTCGCCCGTCCGCGCGACGGCGAGTACACGCTGCGTACCGAAGACGTGCTCGCGCTCATCGAGCGCGAGGGGCCGCGCTGCGCACTGATCATGCTCGGCGGTGTGAACTACTGGACCGGGCAGGTATTCGACATGCCCGCAATCGCCGCCGCCGGGCATGCGCAGGGTGCGACGGTCGGTTTCGATCTCGCACATGCCGCCGGGAATATCCCGCTCGCGTTGCATGACTGGAACGTCGATTTCGCCGCGTGGTGCAATTACAAGTATCTGAACAGTGGCCCGGGCGCGATCGCGGGATGTTTCATCCACGAGCGTCACGCACGCGACACGTCCCTGCCGCGCTTCGGCGGGTGGTGGGGCAACGACCCGAAGACGCGTTTTCGCATGCACCTCGAATCCGAGTTCGCGCCGGTGCCGACGGCTGACGCGTGGCAACTTTCGAATCCGCCGATTTTCTCGCTCGCACCGGTGAAGTCTTCGCTCGAAATCTTCGACGAAGTGGGTATGCCGGCGCTGCGCAGCAAGTCGCTTCAACTTACCGGCTATTTGCAAACGTGGCTCGATCGCCTCGGCTCGGATCGCTACCAGATCATCACGCCGCGCGAGCCGGCGGCACGCGGCTGCCAGATTTCGATGTTCGTGAAGGACCGCCCGCGCGAGCTGTTCAAGCAGCTCGAAGCGTCGGGTGTGATGTGCGACTATCGCGAGCCGAATGTGGTGCGCGTTGCGCCGGTGCCGCTGTACAACTCATTTCACGACGTGTGGCGATTCGCCCGCATCCTCGCGGCGCATGTCTGAAGCGCGTTTCGCGAATCAGAAAAAACCACAGAGGCTCAGCGGCACAGACAACGTAACGAAAACGCGCTCGACCGGTATCTCCCGCCACAATGCCGGCAGCCAAGTGGCATCGCTTTCGTTGCGAGTTTCGTGGTACGTTGACGCGCATCGGTCCAATCTTCTCATTCGCTTGTCGACCTGCCCACGTTGCCACACCCGCGCCTCCTGCCCCGACGCATACCGACGGTCGTTCGCGTCGGAAGGCGTTGCCAAGAAGATTTCCTCGGGTAAGCACCCTGCGGCGGATTTCCGCACGCACAACGGCCACTCGACACATCCGAATCCGCGCCCTATCGTGCGACCATGAAAAACATCTGCGTTTTCTGCGGCTCCATGCCAGGCACCAACGCGGCTTTTCGCGAAACAGCGGTCGCTTTTGCCACGTTACTCGCGCAGCGCGGGCACACGCTCGTTTACGGCGGCGGCAGCGTCGGGTTGATGGGCGCGATCGCCGACGCGGCGCTGGCGATCGGCGGAAAAGTCATCGGCGTCATTCCGCGCACGCTGTTTGAGCGCGAGGTCGGGCACCGCGGCCTCACCGAAAATCACATCGTCGAGACCATGCACGAGCGCAAGCAACTGATGAGCGATCTCTCCGACGCGTTCGTCGCTCTGCCGGGCGCGGTCGGCACGATGGACGAATTTTTCGAAACGTGGACGTGGGCACAGCTCGGCGTACACAACAAGCCGTTCGGCATTCTGAATGTCGCCGGGTATTACACGAATCTGCTCGCGTTCCTCGATACGGTGGTCGCGAGCGGGTTCATGAAGCAGCAGTATCTCGATATGGTGCAGGTGGACACCGACGGTGACGCGCTGCTTCGCAAGCTTTCGACGTATCAGCCGCCGACGACGATGAAGTGGGTCAGCGACGCGCAGCGGTGAGTTGGTGGACTATCGAGTAGCGAGTATCGAGTAGCGAGTTAAGCCGCCCGCCGCTGGCGCATCGCGCCAGCGATCCGAACGCGAAGCGTAAGCGAGTGAATGCACGCGCAGCGTGCGCGTAAATCCGAACCCCGGGCGCAAGCGAGTGGGGAAGCCGCGGCGGCGAGTAGGCTCGCGGAATTTGACCCGTTACCTCTCCCACAAATTTCCCCGTTGCTCGCGCTCCGGGTTTGGATTCGGCAGTGCGGCGGAAGTTGGCACACTTCATACCGAGCCAACTCGTACAATCCCCTTCAATGCTTTCGAGACGCCCCGACACCGGCTGGCCGAATTGCCCGCGCTGCGATGCGACGTTAGACGCGGCGCAGCGCACCGACGCCCGCTGTCGCGATTGCAACTGGCACGTCGGCTCGTGCAACGCCGTATTTCAGGTACCGCCGCGCGTCATCGCGTGGCGACCCATTGTCGGCGTTGCGATTCTCGCCGCCGTGATCGCGTTCGTTTCGCCGGCGATCAACTGCAGCGCCGTTCGCGCCGGCGAGAACGAGCCGACGCTGTTTGTGGTGCTCATCGGCGCAGTCGTTTGTTTCGCCCTCATTCGCGGGTTTCTGGCATGGTCGCGCATCCCGCGCGTGCTGTTCAATCAGGACGGCGTGACATTCGACGGCACAGGCCTGCCCCGTGAGCCGATCGCGTGGCACGATTTCGAGACAGTCGAGGTGACCGCCGCGCCGGTGCGACTGCGGCTCTCGGCTTCGTGGGACTATGTCGCGGCCGAGATTGCGTCGCGCGACCTCGGCGGCGTCGATGCAAGCCGAGCGATCGCCGACGCCATCATGAGCATGCGGCCGCGAAGCGCGTCAGTCGCATAGCGGGCGCAGTCGCGGTGCGAGGTCGGCGAGTTGTCGCACAAGTGCGAGCTGCGTGCGCGTGCGGTCGAAATTCTGATCGGGCCGCGTCGTGGCGTAATACATGTCGCCGTCGAGATAATCGGTGAGGAAGCGAGCCGCTTGCTCCAACGTGATCGCGATCGCGCCGTCGATCAACGTGCCACGCTCGCACGATGTGAGCATCGGCGCGGCCGTCGACAGATAGCCGCGAATCAACGCTTCGCAGTATTCCGCGCGGGCCGCGACAAGCGAAATGTCCGGCTCGTCTTCGCGCGTCGCGCTGCTCATCGAGCGGATCATGTCCCCGAAGTCATACGCGACGAGGCCGGGCATGACCGTGTCAAGATCGACGACGCACAGCCACTCGCCGCTATCTCGCGAAAGCAGCACATTCGACATCTTCGCGTCGTTGTGAACGATGCGCGTGGGCAGTTCATCGCGGCGCTGCATCTCGATCAGACGACACGCTGCGGTGCGATGCGATCGCAGATACGCGATCTCCTCGCCGACGCGCGCCGCACGGCCGACGGCATCGCGCGCGCTCGCGGCTTCGAGCGCGTCGTAGCGGGCGGGCGTGTCGTGGAAGGCGGGGATTGTGTCGTGCAGCGGCGTCGGCGGAAGCGTCGCCATGCGGAGTTGAAAATCGCCGATTGCGGCAGCGGCTTCATACGCTTGCTCCGGTGACGCGGGCGATTCGAGGCAGAGTGCGTTAGCGATGAAATCGTACATGCGCCAGACGCCGTGATTGGCGTGCGCGTCGAGGCCGACAGTGAATTGTTGAGGGGGTGTGCGCGTGGGGACGAGCGTGAGATACGCGCGCGACGACTCGTGCAGCGAACGTAGCGATCGGACCCGCGCACCCGACGGCGGTTGAAAAACACCTCCCTTACGGTCGGGATTCGGTAAGAAAGCAGCCGGGGGCGGCTGCTCCACAACGTTTATTTGTGGGACGAGCGGCGCTGCGTCGAGAGGACCCGCGGAGGGCCGCGGTGCTCCAGGCGATTGCAGGTGCGCGACGATGCGATCCACGTTTTGCATCAGCCGCACGGGGTCGCGAAACACGTTCGTGTTGATCCGCTGCAACACGTATTCGCGACCCGCATCGGCTGCATCGGCGACGCCGCAGCTTACGAGATACGTGCGATGAATCAGCCCGGTTCCGAGCGGCGAAACGCGAACAATCGCCCCTTCGATCGCGAATTGCTCCGCGACCTCGCGCGCAATGCGAAGGAGATCGTGGCCGCCTAATTCCATAGCTCGGCCGGGTAGGCGCCGCGCGTGTGAAGGTCGGCGATGTAACCCTTTACATGGTCGAGATCGTGCCGATGCGTGACGCCACACCAGGCTTCTTTGCTGGGCAGCACTTTCACGCGCACGCCGCGCTCTTTCATCGAGTCCTGCACCGCGAACGGCAGATAGAACTCTTTGTCGGTCGTCGTGCCGCTCTGCTTCAGAAACGCCGTAAAGCCGTCGCGCAACTCATCAAAGAAGCGCCGCTGAAAACCCCACAGATTCATCGACACCAGCGTCTCGCCGGGCAGCGATTGCATCGCGCCGGACGCATCCGGGAATCGCCCGTTTGTGCCGTCCTTTTCGATCTTGGTCGTCTCGACGATCGATTGCAGCCAGCCGTCGCCGTCACAATGGCACACGCCGCGCGAGACCGTGCCGCCTTCGCTCATCGTGTCGCGCAGGCGATAGCCGACCATCGTGTAATTCGGCGTATCGAGCAGGTCTGCTCGCCGCAGGAAGTCGGCCAGTGCGACATAGCTCGACGCGCCGTAGAAATCGTCCGCGTTCGCGACCGCGAACGGGCCAGTCACTTCGGCGGCGGCGGCGAGCACCGCCTGACCCGTGCCCCACGGCTTCGTGCGGCCCTCGGGCACGCTATGACCCTGCGGCAGCGCGTCGAGTTGTTGAAACACATACGACACGGGAATGTGTCGCTCATAGCGACTGCCGACCGTCGTGCGGAACGCATCCTCAATATCCCGGCGAATGATGAACACGATGCGATCAAACCCGGCCCGCTTCGCATCGAAGACCGAATAGTCCATGATCGTCGCACCGCTCGGGCCGACCGGTTCGAGCTGCTTGAGCCCGCCGAAGCGACTGCCCATGCCGGCGGCGAGAATGACGAGCGCGAGTTGATTTCCGCTGAGATTGCTGGTGGTCGGTGTCATTTCGCTATCCTAGCGGCAAGCGCGGCGTGCGTGCAAAGCGACTGCGAGCGCCGAGCATCCGCGCGACAACTTGACATCCCCGCGCCGCACCGACACGCTACACCGATGCTCGCTTCGTTGCCGAACCGTTGTACTCCCTGTCGCTGACCACCCGCGAGTGACGCTACGCCGCGCGGCGAGTGAATCGAAACCAACCAGTCTGGGAAGCACTGAGATGAGTATTGCGATCTCCAAGCGCCTCGCCGGTATGACGCAGTCCGAAATCCGCAACATGACCCGCGAATGCGAGCGCGTCGGCGGCATCAATCTTGGCCAGGGACTCGGCGATCTGCCCACGCCGCCGATCGTGCGCGACGGCGCGGCAGCGGCGATGAACGCGCTCAAGAATCAGTATTCGTTCCCCGAAGGCGTGGTCGAGCTGCGCAAACTCATCGCCGCGAAGCTTCAGCGCGACAACGGCATTACCGCCGACCCGATGAGCGAGATCGTTGTCACGGTCGGTTCTTCCGGCGCGTTCGCCTGCACGATCATGGGCCTGCTCAATCCCGGCGACGGCGTGCTGCTGTTTGAGCCGTACTATGGCTATCACGTCAACGCGTCTCTGATGGCGGGCCTCGTGCCGCAGTTCTTGTCGCTCACGCCGCCGGACTTTGCGATCGACGAGGCGAAGCTGCGGGCGGCGATTCAGCCGAATACGCGTGCGATCGTGCTCTGCACGCCGTCGAACCCAAGCGGTCGCATGTACGGCGTCGAAACGCTGAAGATGTTTGACCGCGTTTGCAAAGAACACGATCTGCTGCTCATCACGGACGAGATTTACGAGTACATCGTCTATGACGGACGCAAGCATGTACCCGCGGCGACGGTTGGCGACCTGCGCGAACGCACGGTGACGATCATGGGACTCTCGAAGACGTTCAGCATGACCGGCTGGCGCATCGGCTATGCGGTCGCGCCCGCACCGATGGCGCGCGCGATCACGCTGGCGAATGATCTGTTCTACGTCTGCGCACCGACGCCGCTGCAACATGGCGTCGCGGCGGGGTTCACGTCGCCGCCGGAGTATTTCGCGAAGCTGGCGGCGGACTATCAACGCAAGCGCGACATCATTTGCGCGGGGTTGGATCAGGCGGGGCTGCGGCCGATCGTGCCGCATGGTGCGTACTACGTGCTGGCCGAGATCGGGCATCTGGGCTTTGCGACGGCCAAGGCGGCGGCCATGGCGCTGCTGGAAGAGACCAAGGTCGCCAGCGTGCCGGGAACGGCGTTCTATCAGAGCAAGACCGGCGAGAGTCTGCTTCGGTTCTGCTTTGCCAAGGAAGACGCCGTGCTCGAAGACGCGGCGAAGCGGATTGGGGCGTTTAGAAAGTAGCGAGTAGCGAGTTTGGAATCGAAGAAAACCCCTCGCTCACGGTCGGGGCTCAGGTTCTGCTCGCTGCGCTCGCAGTTACGCGCTTGCGCGTCGCGTTCGGATTGGCACGCGTTAACTCGCTATTCGCTACTCGACACTCGCTACTTCTCACAGACCCGCGAGGCCCAGCACCCACGTCAATATCTCGGTCGAGTCCTGAAACCCGATCGGGAACACGCTGTCGTCCAGCGGAGCGCGGCTGAATTCCTGCGCACGCAGGATGCTGTCATTGCCGCAGGTCGTGTCCATCAGATCGTCGCACGCCTTGGTATGCACCAGACCGAGCAGGTGCCCGATTTCGTGGGCGACGGTGTTGGCGATCGCAGTGGCCATCTCTTCCGACGTCGGCGTCTCGGAAAACGCGTTCGAGAAGCTGCGGGTGAAGATGATCGCGTCGTCGTCTTGATCCTGATTGAACGTGTCGATCTGCTGCGAGATTGCAAACGCGCTGCGGTTGAAACCGCCGAAGAATATCGTCGAGTGCGGAACGGTAGGCTCGAAGAACTCGTCGCTGCTTTGGACCACGAGGTTGTAGCCGGCGTAGCGATCCTCGACCAGTTCGACGATGCGATTCTTGAGCGCCTGCGTATCGCCCGCGGCTAGGCCCACGTCGGCGGCTGAGAACGCCTCCAGATCGAGCGGCTGGTCGATCACGTTTTGGACCAGAATGCCGGTGCCGCCCTCGAAGTTCAAAAAGACGATTTGCGTCTGCGGATCGCTATCGCCGGCCTGGCGCAGCACCTCGACATCGATGCTGTAATCGCCCGCCGTGTCACCGACGGAGAATGGTGCGACGCCGACGAAATAATCGCCCGCTTTGCCGCGAATGGTCACGTCGATCAGCGGGTCGAGATCGCTGGAGTCCGACGCACGGTCGTCATTGAACGCGACCATGTTTTCGAGATCGTCGAACAGCGCGGCGACCGCGTCGAGGTCGCCGCTGGTGGTTTCGATGCTGATGATGACGCGATCGCCGACATTGAGGCCGGGGATCTTGAAAACATCGAACCCGCCGCTACGGCTGATGCTCTCGGCGACCTTGGCCGTTCCGTCGGCGGCGAGGTCAACGGTGACCGCGTCGACAAACGGGTCGGACGAATCGCCGGAATTGGTGTCGTCGCCGGTGTCATCCACCTGCTGCGTCGGGCAACCGCCGACCGCCGCGAGCAGGGTGAAGGGAATCAGCCAGCCGAGCATCACTCGACGAAAACGACGATCCGACATATGCGACTCCTGGGTACGCGGCGACCGATCGCTTGACCGGTCGGGTTATTGTACCCCGCTCCCAAGCGGCCCGTTGCTACGGGTGTTCGACGGGGCGAGGTCGGCGCGCGTGTACGAGATGCCAGATTGGCGTTTCTGCGCGACATTTTGTTGACCATCTGGGACGGATCGCGAAGAGGGGCGTATTTTATTGGACACGCGCGATATCGGACATCGGTGTGGTGTGTCGGTTGGGTCGGGTTGGTTGGAACCCCGATCATGCCACGGAGCTTAGCCGAATTGAAGAGTTCAGCCACAGAGATCACCGAGGACACAGAGGAATTGCGAGGAATTCAGCGGGTTTTTTGCGGGTTTGGAGCGGGACCTGACGGCCGGCGAGCTGCGCGTTGCCGTCAGGTTTTTCACTTGGTGGACGCCCGCGCCGGCTAGTCATCCAGGTGCCGACAGGTGCCGCAGGCGGACGGCATTTCGGCCTTCATGAATCGTCGTAAGACTTGATGCATCGGCACCTTACCGCGCGACGCGGCGGCCACCTTCGCCGTGGCGGCGCGCGGGCCGACGCCGAGCGCCAGGCAGCCGGCGGAATCCTCGAACCCGGTTGGGAAGACGCTGTTTTCGAGTCGGGCACGCAGGAACGATTGCGATTCGGCCAGGTCGGCGGCGGTGCCGGTCGTATCCATGATGTCGTCCGGGTCTTGCGTGTGATAGAGCCCGAGCAGGTGGCCGAGTTCGTGGCTGGCGACGTTGCCGATCATGACCGCCATCTCCTCGGGCGTGAGTCGCATGACCGAGTAGGCCGAGAAACTCTCGACATAGATGATCGCGTCTTCGCCGTCGCGCGAGTTGTACTCATCGACGCTGTCGGCGAGGCCCAGCAACGAATCGGCATAGCCGCCGAAGTGCAGCGTGCTGTATTCGCCAGCGGGCGGGCCGAGCGAGGACATGCGGAACTCGACATTGAACGCGGCGAAGTCGTCGGCCAGCGTCTGCATGATCACTTGTTGAATCAGCGCGGTCGAGGCGGCATAGTCGCTGCCCAGATCGGCGGCATCGAAGGCGGAGAACGTGATCGGATCGGCGGCGTGTACGCGCACACCCTGGCCGCCGTCGAAGTTCAGATAGACCACCTGGGCACGCGGCGCGGGTACGCTGACGCCGCTGGTTTTTTCAGCCGAGACGGCGACTTCGGTGGGGATCGAAGCCTGCGTGGCGACGCCGAGATAGGTTTCGCTGGTCGACTCGCGAAGTATGTGCGTGAGATTGGTGGATGATGAGATGTATCGCCGCGTCAGGAGATTTTGATCCTGATCGAAGAGCACCACGATCAGTGGCGGCGCGCTCGAGCGCGAGAGGCCGATTTCCCACTGCTCGCCGGCGCTGCACGCGCCGAGCTTGAACAGGCGATAGTCACCGTAGCCTTGCACTTTGTCGGTGAACGATGCCTCCGCGACGACGGGCGTTTGCGAGTCGACGATTTCATCGCTGCCGTCGGCGAGATCGCTGCTTTCCTGGGTGATGCCGAGCACCTGCCCGCCGGTGACGCTGTCGACGAGGTTCTGTGCGTCCATGCAGCCGCCCAGAACAAACAACGTGAGTACACCTGGGGCGATTGCCCGCGAGACAACTTGCTTCATGGTTGCGCTCTCAGTGTGATCGGGCTGATGCAAGCGGCGCGCAGCCCCCCGGCAGCGCGATGCTCGATCAGGACACACGCGGCGCGACACGGAAGCTGTCGTCACTGGCGTGCCGTGTTTCCCCCTCCCGATTCAGCCAAGGCAAGTATTCAAAGCAGATTGGGAAATGGCAGGCGGCGGCGTGAGTAAGCGTTGCGTGCGCCGATAAATGACGTGATCGCGAGTGGCGGGGAGCATCGGCCTCCGGCCGGTGCTGACTCAATTCGCACCGGCCG
>JBJXFK010000082.1:0-13662 GCA_046155505.1 Phycisphaerae bacterium | reverse complement strand
CGGTCGCGAAAAAAGCCCGAGGCTGCGCCGCCGAATTCGTGCCGCGCGTTCTCCGTCGCCGCCGACTAAAAACCGTCGGCGTCCTGGGCAACGGCTAATCCCGTGTCCGGAGAATGTGCCCGCAGATAGCCGAAGCTAGGCAACGCTTCGGCACAAGACCTCCGCTCGCGGTCGCTCGGCAGCAAAGACCCCAAAACGAGCCGCACTGTGTTGTGAATCCGCGGAAGCGCGGATTCGTGGCGACGCGAGGCCGGCAAGCCGCAAGGCAAGTCGGCCAAAGCGCCGGCGGGTTCGATTCCCGCCACCTCCATAGCCCCACTGCGCGCCGACATTTTCGCAAAAAACGCCCGCGCCCCATTGCGCCCCGCGTCCCCTCTGGCGCCATGCCGACAACGCCGGCCTCGTCTTCAGCTATCGCGATCGGCTGAACTTCTGGGTGCGGGTCTACTCGCTGGCTTCGCAGACGGCGCGGGTTTATGAGGTATCGGCCGGTGCGTGGACGCAGCGCGATTCGACCGCGTTTGCGATCACCTCGGGCGTCGCGTTCACCATGGACAGCGACGTAAGAGCGGGCGGGACAGACGGTTACGCCGCGACGATCCCCGCCGGTCAGATCGGCCTGTGGGTCTCCGACGCCAGCAACAACAGCTTTGACAACTTCAAGGCCCACGATCTGGCCGGCCCGTTCGAGGTGGACGGCCGCTGGTTCAGCAACTCCGGCGACGTGCAGGTTGACGCCTCGAACAGCAACCTGATCAGCATCGGCACGGCCTCCGACAAGCAGGTTACGATCGTCCGCCGCGGGTTCCGCGCGGGCAAGTACGTGCTGACCTACCGCTTCCAGTGGATCAGCGGCACGCGGGCCGGCCCGCTCGTCCGCTGGGTCAACCCCGGCGACTGGATCGCGGTGCAATTGTTCCACTCCGACGGCAAGGCGCGCCTGAGCAAACGCGAAGCCGACGGGAATGTGACGCAGCTCGTGACTGGGACAAATTGCGTTTCGCGCACAGCATGGACGCGGGAGCGACCGCCAGCGGCCGACCAATTCCGCTCAAGGCCGCTCATGCCCGCTCATCACCGCGCATCGCGCATCCGCGCCGCGAAATCATCGCCCGATCGCCCTACGCTCATCGCGTGCGAAGCACTGCGCGCAAGTCTGATTCCCGCCTTCGTTCAGGGTGCGCACGTCATCAAAATCGCCCGATAAAAGCCACAAATCAATCAAACCAGCCGAAGGTGGTCAACGAGAGGGGGGCGCGTGAGCATCTTGGTTATCCAGACCTTTACACGGCCACCGATGCGCACCCAATCAGGCTCGTCGCAGCCGCGTTCAGTCGTTGGCGCATCGCGTTCGGATGGGTTCGCTTCAACTCGCTACTCGCCAGTCGATACTCGCTGGTCTCCGCAAGTTACCCCACTCGCTCGCGCTCGGGGTTCGGATCCGCGGGTGCGACCGCCGCATCAACTCGCTACTCGCTATTCGTCACTACGAACTCATCCCCGATAAAACTCGCGAATCGCGCCCACCACCGCCGCCTGCTGCGCGTCTGTTAGTTCCGGATACATTGGCAGCGCGAGCACCTCGCGCGCCGCGGCCTCGGCGTGCGGGAATTCGCCCGCTTTGCGACCCAAATACGCGAAGCACTCCTGCATGTGCAGCGGAATCGGATAGTAAATGCCATAGCCGATCTGCCGCGCAGCGAGATGCTTCACCAGATCGTCACGTCGCGGGGCGCGGATCACGAACTGGTGATAAACGTGATACCCGTCGCCCGCCTGCGGCAGGTGGATCGACTCGGGTGCCAGCCCCGCCTGCTCGAAGAGGCCGTAGTACTTGCACGCCTTTTCGCGGCGCAGCTCGGTCCACTGCGGCAGATGCTTGAGCTTGATGGTGAGGATCGCCGCCTGCAACGCGTCGATGCGAAAGTTGCCGCCGATGAATTGATGGTGATAGCGCTGCGTCTCGCCGTGCAGACGCATCTGCTTGGCCTTTTCGAAGAGCGCGGTGTCGTTCATGAGCAGCGCACCGGCATCGCCCGCCGCCCCGAGGTTTTTTGTCGGATAGAAACTGGTCGCGCCAAAGTCGCCGAACGTGCCGGCCATCGGACTGCTCTTGCTCTCTCGCGCACCGATCGACTGACACGCATCCTCAATCACGCGAATGCCGCGTTTGCGTGCGATCGACATCAGGTCGCTCATGCCGGCGACGCGGCCGTAGAGGCTCACCGGCATGACCGCTTTGGTTCGCGGCGTGATGAGTCGTTCGAACTGGGCGACATCAATGTTGTACGAATCGGGATCGATGTCGCAGAACACCGGCGTCGCGCCGACCCGCGCGACGCAGCCCGCCGTGGCGAAGAATGTGAACGTGGGCACGATCACTTCATCGCCCGGCCCGATTCCCAGCGTCATAAGTGCGACGAGAATCGCGTCGGTCCCGCTCGACAGGCCGAGCGCGTGTTTGCAGCCGCAGTATTTCGCGAATGCGTCCTCGAATGCCTGCACTTTTGGGCCGAGGATGTAGAAGCCGGAGTCGCAAATAGCCGTGATTTCGGCCAGCACCTCATCGCGGACGTGCTTGAAGTTGCCCGAGAGATTGAGCGGCGGAACGGGGATGTTCGCAGACGAAGCGGCGGCGGAAACCGGGGTAGCGGTCGAATTCACGAAACTCCTGCCTTTCCGGACGCATCGCCGTGCGGGCGTCCTTTCGCATGATCAATTCCGGAATTTACTCGCAACAGCTAGCCACGGAAAGCCGCGCCGCGCGTCCGGCGCTCGGTTGCGGCGTCGGGTAAGCTCCGCCGTCACATCGGAGGCGTGTGCGCATGAACCTCACCCACGTAATCGGCAACACATCGATTGTTCGACTTCGCCGCGTCGTGCCGCCTGGCTGCGCAGACATCTTCGTCAAGCTCGAATGGGAAAACCCGACCGGCAGCATGAAAGACCGCATGGCACTCGCCGTCATCGAACGCGCCGAAGCGGACGGGCGATTGCAGTCGGACGATACGGTGATCGAATACACCGGCGGCAGCACCGGGGCGTCGCTCGCGATGGTCGGCGCAGCGAAGGGCTATCGCATTCGAATCGTCACGTCGGATGCATTCAGCCGCGAAAAACGCGATCACATGGCGGCGCTCGGTGCCGAGCTCACGCTCGTCCCGAGCGAAGGCGGCAAGACGACCAAACAGCTCATCGTGAACATGATCGCCGCCGCGCGCGAGATGGCACGCGAACCGCGAACCTATTGGACCGATCAACTCAACAACCACGACAGCGTCGCCGGCTACTTTCCGCTCGGCGACGAAATCTGGCAGCAGACAAGCGGCGACGTGGCGGCATTTGTTCACAGCGTCGGCACGGCGGCATCCTCGCGCGGCGTGGCGACCGTGCTGAAGCGACACAATCCGCGCGTACACATCGCCGTCGTCGAACCGGCCGAATCAGCGGTGCTCAGCGGCGGCCAGTCGGGGCCGCACAAGATCGAAGGCATTGGCATCGGCTACACGCCACCTCTTTGGGATGCGTCTCTGATCGACGAAGTGTTACCGATCGCGACGGAAGCTGCCAAGGAGATGACGCGCAGGCTGGCGCGCGAGGAAGGACTGTTCGCCGGGACATCGTCGGGGGCCAATGTTCTCGCGGCGATTGAAGTTGCGAAACGGCTTGGGCCGGGGAAGAAGGTCGTCACGCTGCTGTGTGATTCGGGGCTGAAGTACGTGAGCACAGACGTGTTTCGAACGCCTGATTGAAAGACCCCCGCGCTCACCCACAAGCATTTCGATTACGCCGCAACTGTTCCTTGCGACTGCATTTCGAAACCCTGTGAGGAGCTCATGTCAAATGTCGTCGATGATTCCGCGCCTCAGGCGGAGACTTGCGGCTCGCGACGTCGGGAATTCGCGCGGACGATGCAGACGCGGTCTGCGATCTCGTAAGTACGCCTGCGCCGTAGTTTGCAACAAACAACACAGCAACCTTCAATCGGTCGCCAACAAAGCCCGCCCGCAGCAGCCGCTATCATGCCGCCGCGATGCTTAGCGAACTATCCGCCATTCTTGTGCTCTTCGGTGCCGCCGTCGTCGCGGCGTGGTTGCTGCGTTTTCTCAAGCTGCCGGCCATGCTCGGCTTTCTCATTGCCGGCATCGTGCTTGGGCCGACGCTGCGGCTGGTTCATCCCGATCAGATTCACTTTTTCGCGGAACTCGGCCTGGTCATGCTGCTGTTTGCCATCGGGCTGGAACTCTCGCCCGAGCCGCTCCTGCGCGTCGGCGGGCGATTGCTGGTTGCGACCGGCTTGCAAATGGGTCTAACCGCGATCGCGACCGCAGCAGCGATGCGCTACGGCTTCGGCCTCGACTGGGTCGCTTGCAGCGTCGTCGGCCTGGCCGCCGGGGCCAGCAGCACGGCGATCGTGCTCGTACAACTCAGCCAGCGCGGTGAAGTGGACAGCCCGGCCGGCACGCTAGCGACGGGCATTCTGCTTTTGCAGGATGTCGTCGTAATCTTTGCGATGGCGCTGCTGCCGATCGCCGCATCGCTCGCGGGCGTCGGTGCGGACGCCGGAACCGAGGGTGGCAAAGCCGACGGGATCACGCGCACATTGCTCACCCTCGCCGCGCTTGGCGCGATCGTCGGTGTTGGGCGATTCGTCGTGCCAATGGTGACAAATCTGCTCTTTCGCACCGGCGGGCGCGAGTGGATGACGCTGTTCGCCGTGTTGATGGCGGTTTTCGGAGCGTGGATGGCCGACCTGGCCGACTGGTCTTGGGCGCTGGGCGCATGCATCGCGGGCTTGCTGCTTGCCCAGACCGATTTACGACATCAGTTGCACGCGGAGATCACGCCGTTTCGCGATGTGTTCAATGCGCTGTTTTTCATTTCGATCGGCATGCTGGTCGACTTTGGCGTGCTGGCGGAGCATTGGTTGCCGCTTTCGCTGCTGATCGTCGGCACGCTGCTGGCGAAGACTGTGTTCACGGCGATCGCCGCGCTCGCCGGAGGTTGGTCGCTGCGGCTGAGCCTCGTGACCGGCATCGGGCTGTGTACGATCAGCGAGTTCAGTTATGTGCTGGGCAAGGAAGCGCGGCAAGTCGGGATTCTGCCGGCGGAATTCATGCCGCTGCTCGTCGCGTGGACCGTGGGCACGATGCTGCTCGGCTCGCTGCTGATTCCGATCGCCAGCCCGCTGGCCGATGCGCTGGTGCGTCGGTTGCTGCGGGCGCACGCATCGTCGGACGAGCAAGCGCACGGCGTGCACGGTCTCGACCAGCATGTGATCGTCGTCGGCTTCGGCGTGAATGGGCTCAACATCGCGCGAGCGCTGCGTGCGACGGCGATTCCGCACGTTGTGATCGAGATGAACCGCGCCCGACTAAGTGACGCCGCGCTACACGGGGTGCGAGTCGTCGTCGGCGATGCGGTGCGCCTGCCGATTTTGGAGAGCGCGGGCATCGCCGGAGCGCGGGCGATGGTGGTGGCGATCGCCGATTCGTACGCGACGCGGCGCATCGTGGCACAGGCGCGAACGGCGCGGCGCGATCTGTACATCGTGGCTCGCACGCGCTATGTGGCCGAGATGGAGGCGCTCAAACGAGCCGGGGCCGATCTGGTGATTCCCGAGGAATTCGAAACGTCGATCGAAATTTTCTCGCACTTGCTGCGGAGCTTCGCGATTCCGGACAATGTGATCGCGCAGCAGGTGGCAATCGTGCGGGCTGGGCAATATGCGATGCTGCGCGGCAGCTCGATCGAGTCGATTCCACGCAGCGAACTCATGCGGGCGCTCGAGCAGACCGCGACGCAGACATTCGTGTTGCTCGACGAGCACCGCGCCGCGGGCCGGACGATTCGCGAACTCGATTTTCGCAAGCGCACCGGCGTGACCATCGCGGCAATCACGCACGCGGGCAAGCCGATGGCCAACCCCGATGCCGATACGCGCATCACGGTCGGCGACGTACTCGTGCTCGTCGGCGGGCATCGGCAGCTCGACGATGCTCGGCGACTGCTTGAAAGCGGCGAGTGATGGGTCAGCGCTGCGCCGTGTCGCATGCCGACATCACAGAACCATCTCCTCCACCCCGATCGTCGGCGACGCGAACAGCACCACATTCCACCACGCGCCCAGCAGTGCGTGGGCGATCAATCCGACATGGTTGACGCATTGCCCGGTCCTCCGGTCGGTGCGGTAGAGCGTGAGCACGACCACCGTGAACAGCATGAGCATGGCCAGCTTGTATGGCAGCAGCGCCGCCGAGCCGTAATTGACGGCGACGTAGCGGGCGACGAGGTTCAGCTCGGCCTGCGGGCCCTCGACGTCGATCAGCCAGCGGGTGAGCGAGTAATCTTGCAAGCCGACGAGCCAGATAAATGCGAGGCTGATCGTCTTCACGGCACGCTCCTTACGGCCCGCGGAACAACGTCCGCCGGCCCCGGTTAGATAGCGACAACGGCCATCCGATCTCTCACTTGTGTACACATTTCTGCGGCTGCGATGGACGTGCGCGCCACAACTCATTATTGGGTAACGACTTGCGGAGAATCGCCGGCGCGCAAGAATTGTGTCCGGCGCGGCAGAGATTCAGAACTGACGCGGGAAATAGACGGTGAACGTGCTGCCGCTGCCCGGTGTCGTCGCGACGTCGATCGTGCCGCCATGCTCGACCACGATGCCGTGCACGATGCTCAGACCCAAGCCGGTGCCGCCCTTGGATTCGGGCGTGGTGAAGAACGGATCGAAGAGCCGCCGCCGCACGTCATCGGTCATGCCGATGCCATGATCGCGCACGCGCAGGTGTGGGCCGCGATCGTCGTCGCCGACGTGAACGAAGACGCGCTGCCCGGTGCGGCTCGCCTCGGCGGCGTTGCGCACGAGATTGACGAGCACCTGTTCGAGCTCGGTCGCGTTGCCGAGGATCGTTACCGGAGCGCTCCACAATTCGAGCACAACCTCGACCGATGAGCCGTGCGCGGCGCGGGTCAGCAGGTGGGCCGTGTCGCGCACGAGTGCATTGAGGTCGATGGTCGATTTCGCGGTTTCGGCGGTGCGGGCGAACTTCAGGATGCCGCGAATGATGTTCGAGCAGCGATCGGTGTCGGCCACGATTGACGAGAGCAGGTCGCGGACCGACTCGGGCAAGTCGCGGCGCGTCAGCGCGATCTCGGCGTTCACGCGAATCGCACCCATCGGGTTGTTGATCTCATGCGCGACGCCCGCTGCGAGCGTGCCGAGCGAGGCGAGGCGTTCGGACTGGCGAAGCTGGCGACGCGACGCTTCGAGCTCGCGTGTTCGGTGCTCGACTCGCTCTTCGAGCAATTGGCGATTGCGCTCGAGCTCGTCTTCGTAGCGCTTGAGCTCGGTGACATCACGGGCGATGCCGACGACTTGCTTGACAGCGCCGCGTTCATCTCGCAGGAACGACATCTCGCGCATGTGCAACCAGCGCCAATCCTCGGTCCGCGAACGCACGCGGGCCTCGTGCTCGAACACGCTCTCGTCGGTCGCGTGCTGCCAGCGGCTGATGATCTCGGGGATTTTCGGCAGATCCTCGGGATGGACCAGGTCGGCGATCAGGTCTTCGCCCATCGTGCCGATCTCCGTCGCGGAGAAGCCGATGATCTGCTCGACGTGTTTGTTCACATAAATGCAGCGGCGATCCTGAAGGTCGAAGATGTACACAATGTCGGGAATCGCGTGCGTCACGCTTCGGATGAACCGCTCGCTTTCGCGCAGCGTCTCTTCGTCGCGCTTGCGATCGCTGATGTCGGTCGCGATGCCGCACATGGCGTAAATTTTGCCGTCGGTGCGGCGCAGCGGAAATTTGTTTGAGATGTACGTGTGCGGGCCGTCAACCTGCGGCACCACTTCCTCGAACTCGAGCGCTTCGCCGCCTTCGATAACGATGCGGTCATTGGCCCGCAGCGCATCGGCCCCGACCTTGTCGAACAGCTCGTAGTCGGTCTTGCCGATCAGCCAATCGGCGCGAATGGCGAAAATTTCCTCGAACTTGGCGTTTACGAAGAGGTAGCGATAGTCACGATCTTTGACGAACACGACCGCGGTGGAGCGATCGAGAATTTGCCGCAGACGCTCTTCGCTTTCAAGGAACGCCTGCTGCAAGCCGTGCTGCGCGTCGGACACGGCCAGCTCGCGCGACTTGTAAGCCGTGATGTCCTCGAGCACGCCCATCGCGTGATCGGCCTTCCCGCCGGCATCGAGCACGATCGAGCCGCGGGCCCGCAGCCAGCGCGCGTCATTCCCGTCGACGCGGCGAAACTCGATCGCGAACTCGCGCCGCGAGGCCATCGCCTGCGCGAGGTCTTTCAGCACATGCGCTTGCTCGTCGGCACTGACGTGTGCGAGCGCGGCGATCGGCGTGCACTCGATCGTGTGCGGCGCGAGACCAAGTAGCTGCGCGGCGCGCGTGGTGAGCGTCATCCGCGCCAACGATGTGTCCATCTCGAACGGGCCGAGCGCAGCGGCGTCCAGCGCACGCCGAAGCTGCTCCCGCCCGCTGCGCAGTTCGTGCTCGGTCTGCTTGAGCGCGGTGATGTCGACCAGAATTCCGTTCCACTGAATCGCGCCGTCATCGAAGCGCGTCGGCACCGATTGCCCGCGAATGTGCCGCACCACGCCGCCAAGCGGCGAGATGTGCCGCCATTCGCACAGCCACGGTTCGAGCGTCGTCGCCGATTGCAACACGCTGGCCTCGAACGAAGCCCGATCGTCGGCGTGGATGCTCTGCACCAGTCGCTCGGCGTCTTCCAATAGCTCGTCGGCGGAAATGTCGAGCAGTTCGCCAATCGACTCGCTCATCCAGGTAAACCGCCGCCGACCGTCGGCCTCGACGCGGGCCTGATAGACCGCGCCCGGCAGATTGGTTGAAACGTCAAGCAGTAGCGTGCGCGAGTCGGGCGCGCCCTCACGGACGCCGCGGGACGGCGTTGGCGAGCGACCGGAATTGTGAGCAGAATCGTGCATACAGCCCCGAAACCAGGCGTCACTCACGGCTGCGCGATACGCGCGCGCCGTCGGCACGAAAAGTGCGAAACTGCTCGGCAATGCTAATCGTCGTCTTCCTCATCCGTCGCACCGCGCTGCGTCGTCGCGATCACGCCGTCGCCGCCGATGCCGATCGTTTGAGCCATGCGAACGAGCTGTGCGAGCGAGTCGGCCTCGACTTTGGTCATCGCTCGCCCACGGTGCACCTTGATCGTCTTTTCGCTGATCCCGAAGCCGATCGCGATGGCCTTGTTGGTCAGGCCGCGCACGACCTGCTCGACGACTTCGAACTCGCGCCGCGTCAGCCGCTCGAACCGCCGGCGAATTTCGTCTTCCCTGGCCGATTCGGCGCGACGCGTTGTGTCCTGCTTGAGCGCGCGATCGACGGCCTCGAGCAAATCCTGGCTCTTGAACGGCTTTTCCAGAAAATCGACCGCGCCGCCCTTCATCGCTCGCACGGTGGACGGCACGTCGCCGTAGCCCGTGATGAACACGATTCGCGGATTCAGTTTTTTCTCGGCCAGCGCTGCCTGCACGTCAAGCCCGCTCATGCCCGGCATGCGTAGATCCATGACAATGCAGCCGGGGCGACCAATTTCCGGCGAGGCCAGAAATTCCGCCCCGGAGGCGAATTCGCGCACCACGTAGCCGTGAGCCGCGAGCAGCGCACTCACCGATCGGCGGACGGATGGATCGTCATCGACCACGATCACGACGGATTCTTGCATGGCACTGTCCCTCACTACACCCCCTCATGCATTCCTTGGCTCATTTCGCCAATGATAAGCCTACGGGTACTCCGTGTCTTTGGGATGTTGGGCCTCGTATGTGCCTTCGTAGTGCGTCGCGCCGGGCGTGTCGAAGCGCGTGTACTGGCGGTTGAACACCAGATCGACCGAACCGACAGGACCGTTGCGCTGCTTGGCGATGATCAGTTCGGCCTTGGTGTCGTCCGACGCACCGGGGTCTTCGCCCACCTTGTAGTACGACTCGCGGTGCAGCAGCATAATCACGTCGGCGTCCTGCTCGATCGCGCCCGACTCGCGCAAGTCGCTCATGCGCGGCTTGTTTTGCGAGCGCTCTTCCGAGTTTCGGTTGAGCTGGGCCATGGCAACCACCGGCAGCCGCAGGTCTTTTGCAAGTGCTTTCAGGCCGCGCGAGATTTCCGCGACTTCCTGCTGGCGCGATTCGTTTCCGGGAGCGTGCATCAACTGCAAGTAATCGACGTAGATCGCGCCGATACGGTGTCGCCGCCATGCCATGCGGGCCCGCGCTCGCAATTCCAATATTGAAAGCGTCGACGTGTCGTCAATGAACAGCGGCTTCGATCGAATTTCGTCCGCAACGGATTTCAGCCGCTCCAGATCGCGCCCCGAGTGCCTTCCGCGGCGCAGCTTTTGAGCATCGACCCGCGCGCGGCTGCACAAGAGTCGCTGGGCCACTTGCTGGCGGCTCATTTCCAGCGAGAAAAACAGCGCCGGTTTGCCTTCGCTTAGGGCCAAGTGCTCGCACATGTTCAGGCCGAACGCGGTCTTACCCATCGACGGACGGCCGGCGACGATGATCAGTTCGCCGGGCTGCAACCCGCACGTCATTTCATCAAGCTGCACAAACCCCGTTGGGCAGCCGGTGAGCACCGTGCCGTCGAGATCCTGAATGTGGGCGAATACTTCGTCGATAAGCTCGGGAAGACCCTGCGCGCCGCCGCTCACGCGCCGCTCGGTCACATCGAAGATGGTCTTCTCGGCTTGATCGAGAATCTGCGCGGTCGGCTCGCGATCTTCAAACGCCAGGTCCAATACCTCGTGCGTCGAACGAATGAGCTGGCGCAGGAGATATTTGTCGCGGACGATTTCGGCGTACTCGCGCACGCGCAGCGAAGAAGGTACCGAGCTGGCCAGCGAAGTGAGAAAATCGAAGCCGCCTAGCTGCTCGAAAGCGCCGACGCGGACCAGGCCGTCTTTGATGAGCACGCCGTCGATCGAACGATTCTCGTTCCACATGCGGATGATGTGGTCGTGCAGAATCTGGTGCTTCTCAAAAAAATAGACGGCGGCGCCGGCGTCCTGCATTACGGTGATTGCTTCGCCGATCGCCGCCGAATCCAGCAACATGCAACCCAGGAGCGCCCGCTCGGCCTCGACCGCGTGGGGCAGCTCCCGGTCATATGCTGATCCGCTACTCCGACTTCTCGGCTGCGGCTGCTGGCTGGGTTGATCCCGATTGTCCGGACTGGGCATCCGCCGCCCCTCCCTCGCGCACCACCCAGAGCTTGACCTGCGCGGACAGCTCGTCGGTGAACTCAATCTTCACCATGCGAGTATCGAGCGAGCGGATGGGTTTGTCGAGCATGATGTGCTCGGCGCGGACGGAATGGCCCTCTTTGTGCAGCGCGGCGGCGATCTCTTTCGTGCCGACCGAGCCGTACAGCGTGCCGTCTTCGTTGGCCGCGGCTTCGATCGTGATCTGCACGTCCTTGAGGCTCTCGGCGACGCGCGAGAATTCCTGCAAGCGCTGCGCCCGCTCGGCCGCGGCCTTTTTCTTGACCTCTTCGATCGCCTTCAGATTTTCCGGCGTCGGGTGGGTCGCGATGCGCTGCGGCAACAGGAAGTTTCGCGCAAAGCCCGGCTTGACTTCGACCACGTCGCCGACGTGGCCGAGCTTGCGAACGTCTTTCAACAATAGCAATTCGACCATGACTCAAATCTCCGGCGACGAGCGACACCGCCCGCCGCGACAGCTTTGCAAAATACCTCGGCAACGCGAACGCACATGCGACGGCAGCGCCGCATTCGCAAGTCGCGACGAGCCGCGAACTAGCTGACGTATGGCATCAGCGCCATGAAACGTGCCCGCTTGAGGGCGCGGGTGAGTTGGCGCTGCAGTGCCGCGTCAAGGCCGGTGCGTTTGCGCGACATGGCCTTGCCCTGACCGCTGGTCATGCGCTGCAGCAGCGGCACGTTCTTGTAATCGATCTCTTCCATCTTGACCTTGGGGCCGCGCACCTTGGCCTGCTCGCTCGCGCGACGGGCCTTCTTACGCTTCTTCATTGCCTTGGCCTGCATACTGGCCATCGATGCACTCCTGGGACAATTGTCCCTATTGCTCGCGCTCGGTCAGTAGCGGCGTCTTCGCCGGTACCGGCCCGTTGCGCTCCAACATCGGCGAGTCGCCGATGCAACTCAAACCACTCTTGCACCGGCCGGAGGCCGATGCTCCCCGCTCGTTGTTCGCAGTTCGCGAACTAGAACGGAATATCATCTCCGCCCGGCGGACGGTCGCCCTCGTCCTGATAGCCGCCCGGCGGCCCCTCTTCCTGCGGCGGCGGTTCGGCCGCCGGCGCGCGGCCATAGTCGTTGCGCTGCGGCGGAGCAGCCTGTCGCTGTGGCGGTGCCGAGCGTGGTGCAGTGGAACGGGCTTGGCCGTATCCGCCGCCCCCACCCGCGCCGCCACCACCCGAATATCCGCTGCGCTGCTGAGGCTGGCCGTACTCCTGGCCGGCTGCGTCGCCTTCGCCGCCGGCACCACCTGCGCCGCCACCCTGGCCTTGAGCCTGGCCAAGGAACGTAAAGTTCTCACCGACGACGGAGAGTTTCGAGCGTTTTTGGCCGTCCTGGCTGGTCCACTGATCGAGTTTCAATCGCCCCTCGACCAAGATCGGCCTGCCCTTACCCATGTACTGATTGATGACTTCGCCCGCGCGGCCGAAAAACGCGACATCGACGAAACACACGTCCTCGCGCTGATTGCCGTCCTTGTCCCGCCACTTGTGGTTCATCGCCATTCCGAACTCGCACACCGCCGTATTGCTCGGCAGGTATTTGAGCTGCGGATCGCGCGTCAGATTGCCCGCAAGAATGACTCGGTTGAAGCTGGCCATCGTCGATCTCCGAACACAGTCGGGCGCTGTCGTCGATCCAATGCAAAACACAATCTGCGGTCAGCGGCGTTGTTGCCTGTCGCGAGTAACCCCGCTCGCTCGCGCTCGAGGTTCGGATTGCGAACTCTCTGAACTCGCGATTCGCTACTCGCTACTCTGAACTACTCGTCCGCCACGTCCACGGCATCGGCACCTTCAAAGCTCTCTTCGCGCCGCGGGCCGCGGTCGCCATAACCACCGCCGCCGCCGCGATCGCCGTAACCGCCGCGATCACCATAGCCACCGCGATCACCGCCGTAGCCGCCACGATCGCCATAGCCGCCGCGATCGCCGTAACGCTCTTCGCGACGGTCGCCGCCGCCGGGCACGAGCGGTTGATCAGCCGGGTGCTTCTTGATTTCTTCGAGACGCTCGGGCGAGAGCGGCGTTTCCGGTCGCAGGAACATCGACCGAAGCACCGTCTCGCTCAGATTCGAGTCGCGCTCCATGTCGCGCATCCGCTCCGGCGGTGCATCGAAATAGGCCAGCACATACGTGCCGCGCTTGCACTTGTCGACTTCATACGCCAGCTTGCGATCGTCGAATTTCACGCAAGCGTGAAGCGTCGCCCCGACACGGTCGCACAGACGGCGAACCTCGCCCTCCATCGCGGCCCAGTCGTGCCCCGCCGATGCGTTGAACAGGAACATGCCTTCGTAGAACTTCACCGTCGTTCTCCTGAAAGGGCCGGCGAGTAAGGCCGTCCCTGTAATCCGCTGTCAGGGTTCGGGGTTCAGGG
>JBJXFK010000077.1:0-2512 GCA_046155505.1 Phycisphaerae bacterium | reverse complement strand
CGATCAAAGACTTCCCGGCCGGCGAGTATCTGGTCGTTGCAACCTCCGCCGACGGCGGCGTGCTGCAATATCGCGGCATCTTCCCGAGTCTGGTCGAGGCCGAATCGATCAACATCGATCGCCCGGTGAAGCTCGACGCTTTCGCGGTCGATCGCGTCAACGGTTCGGTTCGGCAACGCGGTGCCAGCGGCGCGGCGATCCAGAGCGAGCTGCTCGCCGCCGTGTACGAAGCCGGCTCCGGCGAGCCGATCGCCGGTGCGACGATCAGCATCGTCGGCGGCCCTACCAGCAACACCAATGTGGACGGACAGGCCGCGCTCTCCGGCATCACCGGCCCCGTGACGATCACTGCCGCCGCGTCTGGCTACAGCACGATGACGTTTGTCGGCATCAACTCCAGCTTCGTCGAGTTCGAGCTCGAACCAGCCGGCGATCGTGGCGAAGATGTCACGCTGAACATTACCGCCACCGGCCTCGCGACTGGCGAGACAGGCGTAGTCAGCGCGATCGTCGATGGCGCGATTCGCGATTTCGCGCAAATCACAGCGGACACGCCGACGGCCGCGCTTTCGGTCGAAGAGGGAGACGAGCTGAGCGTCGCCGTCGTCGTGACCGACGCCACGGGCACCGTCACGAAGTGGAATCTCGAAGCGGTCGAACCGCTCTTCGCGGCCGATACGGTCGAGATTGAGGCCCGCACCGTCGCGTCCGCAGCCACGATCAGCGGCACATTCCAAGGCTCGGGCAGCGCGCTTCAAGCCGCTGCGACGTATGACGTGCTCGCCCTCGCGTACGGCGATTCGGATAAAGAGAGCATCCTCGGCGCCGTTTTCGATGCTCCGGTCGGACAGCCGTTCGCGTTCAACCGCGCCGGCCTCGGCGCGACGCTCGATGCGGTCGTGAAGGGCCGGCTTACCGCGCTGCTGATCGACGCGGAATCGAACACGAGCGAGTTCAACCTGTCCGGCAACCTCACTGAGCTGGCCGGCAGCTTCTCGGGCACGTTCCGCGCTGTACCGACGCTGGGTGCTCCGGTCGCCGGCTCGACGGGAGAATCGCGAACGCCGACGCTCAGTTTCACGACGGCGGCGGGCGGGTCACTCACGCTGGTCGTAATCGAAGGCCCCGGCGAGTTCCTGTGGGAGGTCTTCGTCCCGGCGGAAACCAGTAGCGTCGCGCTTCCGGCGCTCGATGTCGGTGGCCTGGCTGCGGGCACGACGTATGAGTGGCACGTCGAGGACTTCGTCGTCCCGTCGCTGAGCTTCAACGCCCTGTCGCTGGACTTCCGCGATTTCGCGCAGGCGGCGACAGCAAGCGGTCCGCGAGCGCTTACGACCGCACCCTGAGCGTGTCCAGACGTCGCAGCGCAAACCGGTGCGGACGATCGCGCGCAGTATCGCGTGACGTGTGTGGAGAAACGAACTGAGCGCGTGCGCGCAGCGGGTGCAGTCACTCGCTTGTGCGTCGCGTTCGGATCGCTGACGCGATGCTCTCAGAGGTCCCGTCCCGACAAGCTACTCGACACTCGATACTCGCTACTCCCGGCACGTTACCCCACTCGCTCGCGCTCGGGGTTCGGATGCGCGGATGCGCGGATGCGCGATATGAGCGAAGCTCATCCTCACTCGGCCCCTTGGACCCTCGAACCCTCGGCCCCTTTCTCCCTCCCATGCCGCCCACCGAAATAGCCGATACACTTCCGCCAGGCGCGAGAGTGGAATGATCCGAATAGAAGAACTTCGCAAGATTTATCCCACGCCCGACGGGACCGAAAAAATCGCCGTTGATTGCGTCAGCTTCCGTGTGGAACCGGGCGAGGTCTATGGCCTGCTCGGCCCGAACGGTGCCGGTAAGACCACTACCCTGCGCATGATCAGCGGCCTGCTGCGACCCAGCAGCGGGCGCGTCTTCATCAACAACGTAGACGTCACCGATTCGCCCGATACCGTGAAGCGCAGCATCGGCTACCTCACTGCCAACACCGGCCTCTACGCGCGGCTTTCGCCGGTCGAGACGCTTGAATATTTCGGGACGCTCTATGGCCTGTCGCGCGACCACGCACGCGAACGCATCCGATTTCTGATCGACTTCCTCGACATGAACTCGTTTAAGAACCTGCGCTGCGGCGCACTCTCGACCGGGCAAAAGCAACGCACGAATATCGCTCGCGCACTGATCGCCGACCCGCCGGTGCTCATCATGGACGAGCCGACGCTCGGCCTCGACGTGCTGAGCAACCGCCTGATCCTGCAACTGATTCAAACGCAGGCGCAGACCGGCAAGGCGATCCTGCTCAGCACACACGCGCTCGACGAAATCGAACGGCTGTGCAGCCGCATGGGTCTCATTCATAACGGCGTGTTGATCGCCGAAGGCACACTGCCGGAGCTGTGTGCCAAGGCCGGACGCGACCGTCTCAGCGAAGTGTTTCTAACCTTGATCGGGGCACATGACTCGGCTCTCGCGAATCAACACGATCTGGCGTAAGGAGCTGATCGACACGCTCCGCGAT
>JBJXFK010000070.1:0-26322 GCA_046155505.1 Phycisphaerae bacterium | reverse complement strand
GTGTGGGCGATTGGCACGGGGCGAAACGCCACCTCGGCCCAGGCTCAGGAAGCGCACGCCCACATCCGCGCGGAACTCCGCAAAATCGTTGGCGGCGTCGCGGATGAGATTCGCATTCTCTACGGTGGCAGCTTGAAGCCGGACAACGCGGCGGAGTTGCTGGCGCAGCCGGATGTGGATGGCGGCTTGGTCGGTGGAGCGAGCCTGAAGGCGGATTCGTTTGTGGGGATCATCAAGGCGGCGTGACGCGTAGGGTGGGCATCGCCCACCGTTTTCCACCGACCCGACATCGCCGGGTGACACTGTCATCCGAATGTCAACGGAATGGTGGGCGATGCCCGCCCTACGCTCGATCGCAAATAGAATTGCGAAAGTGCGGCGGGCGAGGCGTGTTGAGGAAGCAAATGTTCGGCGGTTTGTACATGACGCTCGGCCCATCGTTCGGCTGCTTCATGATGCCGTGCTTCTTTCTGTTTGCTCCTCTGGTGTTCGTTTTCCTGTTTGCTCGATTTTGCCGGGCGCTGTTCCAGCAAGATTCCGTCCGTCGCCCCGAATTCACTTCTCCGGGGCCGCCGGTATGCGATAATCGCCAGTGCGGCCACACGAACCGGGAGCAGGCCCGGTATTGTGCCCGCTGTGGAGGTCCGCTGAGTGAGCATCGCCGCGGGTAGCCCGATCGACGAACGCAGCCGCCATCGACAATTCGAACAGCGGTTGCTCGGGCAATTGCGTGCCCGCGCGACGGTGCTGACGCATGCCCGCTTCCCCGCCGACAGCTTTGAAGAGACGCCCACCAGCGAGGGCATCGACAGTGTGCGCGATCAGTTATCGCGCATCGGCGTCTATGACCGCGGGGCGGCGGAATCGGTCGGCGGGACGCAGAGCGTCGAAATTCGCTTTCGAAAGAAACTCATCGGCGGCGTGTTCAATACCGATGTCTCGCGCGTGCGCGTGCGAACAATCGCGCCGGTCGAGGCCCTCTTGAAAGATCGCGCCGCCGGACCCGCCGGGCGCGAAGACGTACTCGACGCACTCGCCCAATACGAGGTACTGCCGCGGCGTGAACGACCCAGCGGCGTTGTGCTCGCGAGCGCGACCGGCTTTACGCCCGAAGCCCGCGCACTGATCGAGCGAAACACGCCGCCCACGCTGATCCTGATCGGCGGGCGCGAAGACGGCGGCTGGGACATCACGCTGCCCAAGGTGCTGCAAAAAACGCCCTGGGCGAAATGGTTCGAGCTGGAAACCCAGGACGAACGGGTGCAGCGGGTTCTATATCATCTAAGCAAGGAGAGCGACGCGCTGGAAACGCGCGGCATCTCCGCGGTCGAGCTGTCCGAAAAGCTCGGCCTGCCGATGGCCGACGTGGAGCGGCTCGTGCACAGCGCGTGCCGAACCGACGGGCGGCTGATGACGGTCGTGCAGAATGGCGTGGTGCATGTGTGCCGCACGCCGTTGGCCGATCAGAAGGGAATGGCGATGAGTTGGTGGAGCCGAGTGCGGCGGATGCTGGGCATGACGCCGTCGGCGGCGGAGCGCGTGCGCGACATGACCGGCCAGCGTGTGAAGCTCGAAAGCGAGCGGCACGAACTGGAGCAGCGGGTCGAGGCGCTGGAGCAGCGCGAGCGTGATTACCTGTCGCAGGGCGCAGCCGCGCCGAGCGACGCCGAGAAGAAGCAGGTGGCGCGCAAGCTGGTGCAACTGAGGCGTGACCTGAACATGGTGCGTTCGCAGTCGCAGTTGCTGGCGCAGCAGATCGACATCATCGGCACGCAGATTCACAACATGACACTGGCCGAGAAGGGTCGGCGGGCGGAACTGCCCAAGGCCGAGGACTTGACGGCGACGGCGGCGCAGGCGGAAGAGGTGGTCGCTGAGCTGTCCGCGAACGCGGAACTTGCGCGTGGCATTGCGGTGAATACGACCACGCCGCTGATGGAAGAAGAGGAAGACGCGATTTTCGCGGAGTTCAAGCAGGTGGCGGAGGCGAAGTCGCAGGTGGGGACGCCGGCGACAGCCGCGAGCGAGTCGAACGCGGCGGCGAGCGCGGCGCGAACGCCGACGTCGCCAATGTCGACGAGCCCGTCGCGAACGCCTGTGCCGCCGCTGCCGACGCAGGCGGCGACGCCGAAACGGGACGCGGCAAGACCGGAATTGGGATGAAGCGGAAGTAATCACAGAGGCGCAGAGACAAAGAGGCGCATTGAGAAAACAACTGCTGTTGAGAATCACAGCAACGGCGCTCCACTCATGAGGCCTTCATTGACAGCATACCGGTGTTACATATCTCTGTGCCCTCGGTGATCTCTGTGGCTGTAAGTCTTGTTCGGTGGCGCTCAGGAATTCTGAATGAACTTTTTCACGTGGCTGACGACCAAACGCAAGACGCTCGCGACGATGAGCGCTACCGAGCTGCGCGCCCAGGAACTGATGCTCGAAAACGAGCGCAACCGGATGCAGGCCAAGGTTTCGAAGCTCGGCACCGACAAGCAGAAACTCATCGACAAGGGCGCGAAAGAAAAAACGCCCGAGCTTCGCCGCACGTTTGCGCAGCAGTATGACCTGCTGCACACTGAGCAGATGATGGTCAGTCGGCATCTGAACATCCGCAGCAAGGAACTGCTCACCGTCTCACGCATGCGCATGATTCGCGAAACCGCGGGTCGCGCGGGTGTCGGCGCGATGGCGATGGGGGCGATCCGCGAGTCGGACCTCGCGGTGATCGAACGGCTGATCGAGAACGACAAAATCACCAGCGAGATGTACCTCGAACGCCTCGACGCGATTTTGCAGCTCGGCCACGACGCCGACAAAGAGGCCAGCGGTCTGAGCGAGGCGAGCAGCGAACTGCTCAAAGTCTGGAACGACATGGATGCGGGCTTGATCAAGGACAGCGGTGCGGCGTTCGACGAGGCCGAGAAGCGCATGCGAGAACGGCACAAGGCGGCGGAGTAGGCGACGATGGTTCGCAACTTGCTCGATGATCAGGATCGAATGCTCCGGCGGCCGATCGACGAACGCGTGCTCGCCGAATTGGCTGCGCGCATCGGTGCAGCCGCGCCGACATGCCGCGTTGTCTTGTTCGGCTCGCACGCGCGCGGCGACGCTCGGCCGGATAGCGATGTGGATCTGCTTGTCGTACTCGACACCGACCGCAATCCGCTCGCGGTGGCCGGTGAGCTTTATGAATCGATCGTTGATCGCGAGTTTGGAGTTGATCTGGTTGTCGTGACGCCCGCGAAGCTGCGCGAACGCATCGATGGTTTTGACCCGTTTCTCAACGACGCTGTGCAACAGGGAAGAGTGCTGTATGGCGCTGGCTCCGAATGTCGCTGACTGGATTTCGAAGGCGGAGGGCGACGTCGCCGCCGCGCGGATCTTGCTTGAGCGATTCGACGCGCCGCTTGCGCACACGATCGCGTTTCACGCGCAGCAGGCGGTCGAGAAATATCTGAAAACGGTGCTGGTACAGGATCGCGTTGTATTTCCGCGGACGCACGATCTTGTCGAACTTGTCTCGCTTCTCGCGCCGCAACGACCGCCAATAGCCGCACTGAAGTTGGTAGTCGTGCCACTTCAGCCGTACGCAGTGAACGCGCGCTACCCGGGTTACGATCCAGACAGGTCGTTGTGCGAGGATGCGGTTCGCCGCATGTTGCAGGTGCGCGCCGCTTGCCGCGCAGAGCTTGGGCTGCCGCCCGAGGCCTGAAACGATCGATGGGAGAGACGCCGATGGGCTTGTTCAAATCCGAAGAAGAGCGTCGCATTGAACGCGACATGAAAATCCGCCAGGGCATTCGCCGCATCGAGAAGGCGATTTCCGAGCAGAACAAATTCACCGACGAATTCGTGAAAAACGCTCGGCAGGCCAAGCAGATCGGCGACAACGCGAGTTACCAGTTCATTCGCAACTCGCTGAAAAAGACGGCGACGATCAAAAAGATGCTCGAACGCCAGTTGCTCGCCGTGAAAAACGCGCTGCTCATCAAGCGTCAGGCCGAGGCGACCGCCGACTTCAGTGGCGCGATGGCGCTCATGGCCGGCGAGGTGCAGAAGCTCTATGGCGCGACCGATCTGGCAAAGACGCAGATGCAGTGGGAAAAGGCCATGGCCCAGAGTCAGAGCATGGAAGATCGCATGCAGATGTTCCTCGAATCAATCGAAGAGGGTGCCGCCGCCGACGTTTCGGCCAGCCCGGCGGAGGCGATCACCGACGACGAAATCGACCGCATGATCGCCGCCGAAGAGCAGGTGGAAAAGGCCAAGGACCAGCAGCAAATGAGCGCGCTGCGGGCCGAGCTGGCGCAGCTCAAGGGCGAAAGCGGGACGAAGGAGACGAAGTAGCAGGGGTCGAGGGGGCGACGGGCCAAGGGGCCGAGCGACAGAGCGACGGAGCGACGAAGGCCGTAGGGTGGGCATCGCCCACCATTTTGTGCGGCGCGGCGAAGAGGTGATCGACATGGTTCGCGACAATCGACCGGACGACGACCGATCGCCGCCGCCGCGTCGCTGGCGTGGCGAGCCGATTCACCCGCTCATGGAGATCGACCTGTTCTTTCAGAACGAAGGCCCCGTTCCGGACATGTTTCGTCGTCTAAAAGCGCATCTTGAGCGCCTCGACATTCCGCACATCTTCGGAGCGACGGCTCTCGGCATGCATTCGTACATTCGCGCCACCGAGGACGTCGATGCGTGCATGCGTGCGTCCGACCTCGCGACGTTCCGCACGGAACTGGTTGGTGGCGTCTACCGGCCGGTTGAGGGGCGCTCGCGCCGCTTTCGCGATCCGATTGCCGATCGTACGTTTGACACACTGATCGCCGGCGAGATCGCCGGAAACTCGCGTAAGCAGCAGAGCGTAAAATTCCCCGACCCGAGTGAAGCCGAAATTCGCTGCGGGATTCCGGTTCCCGGATTGATGCGACTGATCGAGCTCAAGCTGGTAACTTGGCGCTACAAGGACTGGGGCGCTGTGATCGAGCTGATTCGACGGAACAAGCTGGATGAGGGCTTTGGGCAACAGTTCGCTCCGATGTCGCGATCGCTCTATCTTCAGTGCTATGACCAAATGCGCGAAGAGGATCACTACGATGCGATCCACGAGCAGTCGTAACAGTGGTCACGCGATCACCGTAACGCGCTCGAAGGCTGGAACGGACCAACGCGCGTGAAATCCCACCGCAAAGAGCTCTGGATCCAAACCCCAACCCGTCGGGCGTTAGTCAACATCACGCCCCAGGTACAGGACGCCATCCGCGAATGCGGCGTGCGTGAGGGGTTGGTGCTGGTGAACGCGATGCACATCACCGCCAGCGTCTTCATCAACGACGACGAGCGCGGCCTGCATCATGACTATGAAAAGTGGCTCGAAACGCTCGCGCCGCACGAGCCGACGGCGCAATATCGCCACAATCTCACCGGCGAGGACAACGCCGACGCGCACTTGAAGCGCCAGATCATGGGCCGCGAGGTCGTCGTCGCCATCACCGCCGGCGAGCTGGATTTCGGCCCGTGGGAACAAATCTTCTACGGCGAATTCGACGGCATGCGGCGGAAGCGCGTGCTGGTGAAGATCATCGGCGAGTGAGAAGGCTGAAGGTCAAGGGCGGAATGCCGAAGGGCGAATGTTAAAGGTCAAGGGTCGAATGCCGAAGGTCGATGCGCGGCCCCTGCGTTTTTCCGTAGCATGCCGACGCGAACGGCCGTCGGCATGGCACCCTACAATTCCCTTGACCCCTTGACCCCTTGACCCCTTGATCCCACGATCCCTCGATCCCTCGATCCCTCGTTCACTCTCCCCCCGAACCCTGAACCCCGAACCCCGAACCCTCCGGCACGCACTTGACAAATCAGTATTGTTGCATCATCATTAACGCAACAATACTGATCGGAGACGTGCATGGCGCGAGCGCCCTGGGAATTGACACGCGAGATGCTGCTCACACAGCGCGAGGCCGACGCATTGCGCAGCGCCGTGCGATCCGCCGAGCGCGATGCATCAGACGACCAGCGAATCGCTCGCCGTATCGACCGACTGATCATCGAAACGTTGCTGTACAGCGGCGTGCGCTGCTCAGAATTCTGCAAATTGCGGCTGTGCGACGGGCCGGCCGCACTGGCGATCCCCGCGCTACGCGTCGAAGCGAGAGCCGAACCGCGCTCGGTTTGGCTGCCTGCCGATGTTGCGAAACTGATTCGCGATTACACGACGAATCTGCGCCCGCAACTGCTCGACTCGCTCGCCGCGCAAAACGCGACCGGCCCACTGATCGTCACCGAGCGCGGTCGACCGTTCGAACGCACCGGCCTCTATCGCCGCGTGGTCGGCATTCTCGAATCCGCCGGCCTGGGCGAGCGGGCCAGCGTGCAACTCCTGCGGCACACCTACGGCTATCTCGCCTATCTGCGCAGCGGCGGCAATCTGTTGTTCGTGCAGCGACAACTCGGCCACGCGCATCCGATGATCACCAGCATTTATGCACAATTCGTAGACGAGGATTATGCGGCGCTGGCCACGCGTGTGGTGGGTGTGCCGCGAGTTTCCGTCGCCGGCCAACGCGGCCGACACACGAGAGAGGTACGCACATGAATTCGACAGCCGCTCCTGTTCACGCCGGCCCGGTGAGCATCCCGACCGCCGGTCGCCCGATTGCCGACGTGGTGCTCGATGTGCTTGTTTCAGTATTGATGATCGAGCCGCACGAGGCGACGCCGCACGCGCGGTTTTTCCAGGATCTCGACGGCGAGTCGATCGATCTGCTCGACATGGGATTTCAGCTACAGAAACTCTATGGCGTGCCGGTCGAAATCGGCAAGCAGTTCACCGAAAGCGTGAAGACCGACGAGGCCGGCGTCGTCACGCCCGAGTCGCTGGAGGCGTTGCGTGCGACGTATCCATTTTTGTCGATCGATCGCCTGCCGCCGTCGCCGACGACAGAGACGATGAAGGAGCTGCTCACGGTGGACGCCATCACGCGGCTGGTGGAGCGGCAATTGGACGGCGTCGTTGGGGCAGGGTGAACCGATCGCGCGGCGCGCTGCGTTCGGTGTCGTGCAGGGGCACACGGGTGGCACCGGATTCGCTGCGGTCGGGACACTCGTTCGCACTTCGCGTGAACATCGCACCCGGATCCGCGCCGGGTGTGTCCGCAGGCCAGCGTTGAACGTGTCCGCGACCGACGGCGATCTGGCGACCGTTGCGGCGAGTGGCGCTGGGCCGTAAGAACTGGTTGTATAGCGACATGGACAACGGCGGCCGGACGGCGGCGGTTTTGTTCAGTTTGATTGCGACGTGCTGGCGGCACAAGATTGAGCCGCTGGGCTACTTCCGCAAGCTGCCGACGGATATTGCCGCTCATCCGGTCCTGCGTCTGGCGGAGCTGCTGCCGGTTGCGCGCATCGCGTCCGCCGTGGCCTGGTCCGCCTCTGGTCGAGACACCCGAAGCGCGTCCGCCCACGCGAGACCGTCTTGGGGTTTACCGAACGCTTACAAGAGTCGTTGAACGGCTTCAAGAAAGTACTTCCGCCGGACCACTGGATACTCGCCGTCGCGATGCTCAATCTCGGTCGATGCCAAGCGGCGCTGGGTGATTACTCGACCGCCGAGCAAACCCTCTTGGATGCGCATGTGCTGCTGGAGAATACACTGGGCACCGCGCACGCTCGATCCAGGCAGGTAAGAGTGGCCCTGACGGAGCTGTACGATGCATGGGGCAAGCCCGAGCAGGCCGAGGCGTGGCGAGACGCCAAGTAAGTGCGGTTCTGGAATCGTCGATCGAGTCGGCATCTGCTTACGCCGTGGTTCTTCGCCCGCCGATCCAATATGCTCCTCGCTCTTCCGCTCGCCGGCGCGGCGGCGGACGCTTCACCGACAATTCGAGAGCTTTGATGCCGACGCTCACCCTCGCACCCGCCTCATCCGACGCCGACCTCCGCGCGATCGTCGCCGGCTCCCTGCCGCGCATCTGGCGCTACCTGAAGACCTGGCAGGTCGCCGATGGGCGATTCGCCGGCCTCATCGCGACGTGGTGGTCCAGCTATATCGAGACCGCCGTTCCGCACCCGATGAATCAGTTTCCGATCATCCTCGGCCTGCTCGAGTTGCACGAAGCGGGCGTCGCGGGCGGCGAGTGGCTGGCCGAGGCCCGTCGTGTCGGCGACGGCCTGGCCGCGAGCATCGGCCCCGACAATCGCATGGAGAACGACTGGGGCGACATCCCAGGCAACACGACCGGACCGATTTTCTATACCAGTTGCATTCGCGCGATGGCCGACCTGTACGTAGCAACCCGCGAACCGCGCTATCTCGACGCCGCCATGAAACTCGACGCCCTGAACAACCGCTGGGTGAGGGGCGACATGCTCGTCGGCTGCCTCGTCAGCAATCAGGTGCTCGGCTGGGCGTGGAGCCGCATGTGCCTCGCCCGCGCCACCGGCAACGACGCACTCACTCAGCAAGCTCGCCGTATCGCACGGGCCGACCTCGAACACCAAATCCGCGGCGGCCCGCTCGATGGCGGCTATCGGCAGGGACGCTTCGACGATCGTCTGATGACCATTTATTGCGGCAAGTGCATTCAGCCGCTGGTCGAGGTCAGCCGCGCCACGGGCGATCGCGACTTGCTCGAAGCCGCTTCGCGAGCAGGAAGGTATCTCACCAGGCAGGAAATCGACCCCGGCATCTGGATCAACGTGCGTTCGCCCGGCGGCTGGTGGATGAAACTCATGCGGCCGGTGACCTCGCTCGATCGACGCGTGCTGCGGCTGACGGTGCCGGTCTATCGCCTGCGCCGGCTGAAGCAAGATTGGCAAGCGGTCGACTATCCCAGTTGGTACGCGCGAGCCGCCGATCCGATCCGCGCGTTGTGGGAATTGCACCTCTCGGGCGGCATCGAACGAGAGTATCCCGAGCGATACGCGCGCAAGCTGCTCGCTTTGCAGTATCCGCACGGCGGCTTTCCGAACACCGCGGGATTCAGCGGCGACGCCAAGCGCGTCATGTGGCAGGACGCAGCCCCATGCACACGCTGGAATGCGTATGTGTTTTACCTGCTCTGCCGACTCGCCAGGCTGCTCGGCGTGAAATCGCTCGATGCGCTCGGCGGCGTTCCGAGCGAGTGGTCTCACACGCTGTCCGACGGCTGCACGTTGCACGAAACCGATGAGACCATCGAGCAGCGACGCGGTAGCGACATCTGCTGGCGAATCATCAAGCGAACCGGCGCGTCGCAGCAGGTCAGCCCCGAATTTCGCGGCGAACTGACCGGCGTGCGCTGCGGCCCCTGGTGATTGCCGCTCGCGCCGGCCCAGTTCCTCGAACGTATCGTTGAATCGCGCGGACCGGGGGAGCATCAGCCTCCGGCCGGTGCGAATTGAATTGGCACCGGCGGAACGCCGATGCTCCCCGGTGTTGATCGACTGCGGTACTATTGAAGACGAATCTACAGCGCAAGTTGATCGCTGAAGTCCCACGCGAACATCGCGACGGTCACGACGGTCAGCAGCAAGACGATCGTGCCGAACGCGACGACGATTGTCTGTCCGCTCACCCAGCCGTCGCGCATGGTGGCCATGATGTGCGGCCGCGCCAGCACCAGCATGCTGATGATCATCGCGCCGGAAGTCGCCAGCACCGAGATGCTGTGCAGATAGCTGTAAATCCACCAGCCGCGCGACACCTCGCGCTCGCGCCCCTCGACCGTTCGCAGGAAATGCCCACGCACGAAGTACGCCTCGCGTTTGTTGCCTTCGGGCGTGGTTACGTACCGCCGTTCGCCGTTGTGTGCGTCGCCGCCCATCGCTGCGTAAAGCACGGTGTACGCGACGAAGTTCAGCATGCCGATTGCGATGATCGCGACGCAAATCTGGTTGCGCCGCCGCCGCGGCAGGCGATCGACGGCGCACGCCGGCGTGATCGTCGCGGCTTCGCGTGACGCAAAGTCGTCAAGTTCGAGCGGCTTGTGCGATGCGGGCTTCATACGGGGCATCAGGATAGCGACTCGCGTGGCAGGTTGCATATCACCGCCGACCAATCGCGAAATAAGGACCATTTCCGCGCGCCGGGCAGCTACAATGCACATACGTGCGATCGGGGGCGGCGCACGCCAAATTCACTGACCCGGAGGTTCGAACCATGCGCCGAGCAATTTGCTTCGCGGCTTGCGCGACCGCGATTGGGTCTGTCGCCGCGATCGCCCAGATTGAAGTTTCGGCAGACGGGCGACTCGTCGTTGATCTCGCACAAGTGACCGACGCGCCGATCGCGCCGCGCGGCACCGACGTGCCCTATCCGGCCGCGCCCGATTGGCAGAACACGCTGCGCCGCCAGGTCGGTGCTTTGCAATGCGCCGATATGAACAACGACGGATGGGTCGATGTCGTCGTCGGCTGCTACATTTCGAGCAGCTTCCCGCCGTACACCGATTGGGAAAATCTCATCTACTACAACACGGGCAGCGGTCAGCTCGAAGCGAATCCGTCGTGGGTCTCGGCCGACGAAGTCTCCACCGGCGACATTCAGATCGGTGACATCAACGGCGACACTTGGCTCGACATTTTTTCCGCCAATGGCGGCTCGACCATGTCGCCATCGGTTGTTTACTACGGTTCGCCGACTGGACCCAGCACCACGCCCGGCTGGACGGCGAATGTGCCGGGTCGCACCTGGACCAATTCGGCGACGCTCGCCGATTTCGACGGCGACGGCGATCTCGACGTGATGACCGCCAATCAGGGAAATTCGCAGGCCGACCCGTACCGCCCGATGTTCTTGTATCGCAACATCAACGGCACGCTCGAAACCAACCCGAGTTGGCGCTCTGACGAAACGTCGATTCAAGGCTGGGTCGCGGCAGGGGACTTCAACAACGACGATCGCCCCGATGTCGCTGTGTCGAAGTGGGTGAACTTCGAAAGCGCGATCTATGAAAACGTGAACGGCGAGTTACAGACCGCGCCCGCGATCACCTTCGGCGGCATATCGTCGAAGCGATGCGTTGACTGGGCGGACGTGGACGACGACGGCTGGCTCGACCTCGCGCACGGCAACAGTCCGACGGAACTGCTGCATAACGAGAACGACTCGTTCACGGTTTCTTGGACGGCGATCGCTCCGTTCTACAGTCACCAGGACATGAAATTCGCCGACGTCGATCACGACGGCGACCCCGATCTAGCCGAAACGCACTTCGGCGACGGTCGCGCGCGCATCTATCTGAACCGCGACGGTACACTCGATCAGATGCCCTCGTGGACGTACGACTCGCCGACGGTCGGCACCGCGATCGCGTTCGGCGACATCAATCTCGACGGCTGGCTCGATCTCGTGGTCGGAAACTCGGGCGAGCCGAGCGTGAAGCTGTTCCTGGCCGTTCCGCCGCCATGCGTGACCGACCTGAACGGCGATCGGCAGACTGATCTGGTGGACTTGGCATTGCTGCTCAGCAATTTCGGATTGACCGGCGAGAATCTCGTCGGTGATTTGAATGGCAACGGCGAAGTCGAGTTGAGTGATCTGGCGACTTTGTTGGCTGTTTTCGGAACGGCGTGCTGAAAATCGGCCAACCGCGAAGTTTACGTTGCGCTTGCACGACCTTTGCGCGGGCGCAGAAAAAAAGAGGGCACCGAATGCGGTTAGGCAATCCGGTGCTCTCCGGAGGGGAAAGAAGCCAGGTACGACGGTTCCTCACCGCAGTGAGGTATGATTATCAGAACCACATGAAGTATTGTCCAAGTTCGCCAAACCGTCAAGGCAAATTCACAAAATTTTCTTCAAAATTCCGCCGAAGCTGTATCGGCACGCTTGACACTGGGGCTTGAGCATTCTAGGCGGTTTGGGCGGTTTCTCGGGCGTAGTCAACATAACTGACAAGTCCATAACGGCTTACGGCGCGGTTAAATTTTCGCCAAGTTACCGGGAACACAGTCTTAATGATCGTCCGCGCTCACTATACTACCCAAACTGCCAAACAACGATTTCCCAAAATCACTTTCCGATGCAGAAGCGTGTGAAGATGCGCCCCAGCACTTCCTCGGTCGCTTCGTACTTTTCGGACCGCTCAAGTCCTTCCCACGTTGTACGCAGCTCCATCGCCAACAGTTCAGGGGCGGCAATCGCGTCTGTCTGACCGTTCAGCAGCTCGCCCGCGTGCTTCAGATGCTCGCCGACCGCCTCGTGTTCCGCCAAAGCCGCGTTTCCGCCGACGTTTTTCCGTCGAAGCCGGGCCGCGACGAGCGAACGGAGTTCCGCCAGGCCGATCCCCCGCACCGCACACACGCGAAGAATGTCAGCGCACGCATCGCTTGGCAATCCGCCGCGCTCGGCCGACGGGTCATCGCCGACCAAGTCCGCCTTCGTCAGCACGCAGAGTCGCTCGCCGCCGCCGATCTGGTGAAGCGCGGCGACCTCGTCATCCCCCCACGGCTGCGAAATGTCATGCACCCAGAGCACGACATCGGCTTCGTCCGCAGCCGCCTCTGCCGCGACACGGGCCGCCAATTCCAGCGTCCCGCGAGCGCAACCAAGACCTGCCGTATCTTGAAGCACGATCGGCAGCCCGTCGAATTCCGGCTCGGCGGCAAGCACATCGCGCGTCGTGCCGATCACCGGCGACACGATCGCCCGCTCAGCGCCCAGCAGCGCGTTGAACAGCGTGCTCTTGCCCGCGTTCGGCAGGCCGGCCAGCGCGACGTGCGGCCGCAGTCGCCGTGCTCGTGCCTCACTCGCGCCAGCCGCGCCGCGCAGCAGGGCCGCGATCGCGTGAATCTCGACTCGCGCCTCATCGGCCGTCACGAAGCGCACGTCCTCCTCATCGACGAAGTCGATCCCCGCCTCGATTCGCGCCAGCAGGTCCAATAGCCGTCGCCCAACCTCGTCGACCAGTCGCGACGCCTCGCCGCGCACCAGCCGCGTGCTCTGCCGCGCCCCGGCCTCGCTCTCGGCATGCACCAGGCCGAGCACGCCGTCGGCCTGCGAGCGATCGAGCTTGCCGAGCACGAACGCCCGTGCCGAAAACTCGCCCGGCAGCGCCCGCCGCGCACCCGCCGCGATCAACCGACCGGCGATCTCGCGCAGCAGCGGCAGATTGCCCGGCAAGTGCAACTCGACCACATCCTGACCGGTGTAGCTACGCGGCCCGCGAAACAGCAGCAGCGTCGCCGCGACGGTGCCGCAGTCGCGGACCGCGATGCGCACATCGCGTACGCACGGATATTTGTCTGAGTCCTGTAGCGCGTCGTCACCCAGCGCCCGCGCGACAACGGCCATCGCCTCCGGCCCGCTAACGCGCAGAATCCCAACACGGCTCGGCTGCCAAGCCGACGCGACGGCGACGATGGTCTCGTTGAGATCGGGCATGCGCATCGATGCATTCTCGCAAATTGACCGGGGTTGCGACAGTGCGCGACTCACGTCAATCAGCCTTCACCGCCATTCTGCTCTGTGCCCTCGGTGACCTCTGTGGCGCAGCACGTTCAATTCCGCCCTGTGTCCACTACACTCTAACTGTGAAAATCGACCTCCACACGCACATCCTGCCCGAGCGCTGGCCCGATCTCGCCCAGCGCTACGGCTATGGCGGCTTTGTGCATCTCGAACATCATCAGCCGTGCCGGGCGCGGATGATGATCGGCGACAAATTTTTCCGCGAGATCGAGGACAACTGCTGGAGCCCCGCCCGGCGGCTTGAGGATTGCGCCCGCAGCGGCGTCGACGTGCAGGTACTGTCGACCGTGCCGGTGATGTTCAATTACTGGGCGAAGGCCGAGCACACGCACGATTTGGCGATGCTGCTCAACGATCACATCGCGGGCGTCGTCGCCGCCGACCCGACGCGATTCATCGGCCTCGGCACGATTCCGATGCAGGACACCGACCGCGCGGTACGTGAGCTCGAGCGCTGCGTGCGTGAGCTGCGCATGCCTGGCGTGCAAATCGGCACCAACGTCAACGGGCTGAATCTCAACGAGCCGGCGCTTCAGCCGATCTTTGCGGCGGCTGAGCAGCTTGGCGCGGCGATCTTTGTACATCCGTGGGAAATGCTCGGCAAAGAGCGCATGCCGAAGTACTGGCTACCGTGGCTGGTCGGCATGCCCGCCGAGACGGCCCTCGCGATCTGTTCGATGATTTTCGGCGGCGTGTTCGAGCGATTTCCGCGGCTGCGCGTCTGCTTCGCGCACGGCGGCGGGGCGATGCCCTATACGATCGGTCGCATTCAGCACGGGTTCGAGGCCCGGCCCGACTTGTGCGCGGTGGACTGCAACGTTGCCCCGCGCAGCTATCTGGCCGATGCGGCGAGCGGGCGGTCGGCGCGGTTTTATGTCGATTCGCTAGTGCATGATCCCGAGGCGCTGCGGCTGTTGATCAAGATGATGGGCTGCAATCGAATCGCGCTGGGCACCGACTACCCGTTTCCGCTGGGCGAAGATCAACCGGGACGGTTGATCGAGTCGTTGACCGAATTGTCGACGGAGCAGCGAAATTTGCTGCTGGCCGGGAGTGCACTGGAATTCCTCCAGCCCAATGCGGCGACGTTGAAGCGGTAGGCATGTCGATTCGACGTGGTTACAATTCGCGCGGAGAGCTCAGCCCATGCTCGATTTGATTCCGCGGCGTGCGTTTTTTCGCTTTGAGCTGCCGATTCAGTACATGCCGAAGCTGCCGCGGATCGACGGCGATCTGGGCAAGTGGCATGCTCGCTTTCTCGCGCCGCCGCTGATCGAGATTGAAGGCCGACCGCCGATCGCGGATGTCTACTGGGCGTGGAACGACGAGTATTTCATCTTCGCGATGGATGTACCGAGCCGCACCGGTGGGCTGATTTGCGACCCGAAGGAGTGGTGGAAGGGCGACGGGTTGCGGCTGTGCATCGATACGCGCGACACGCGCGACAACAAGCGGGCCACGCGATTTTGCCACTTTTTCTATTTCATGCCGATCGGCGTCGGCAAGAATCAGGACATGCCGGTGGTCGGCACGCACAAGATGAGTCGGGCGAAGGAGCCGCCGCCGCCGGTGGATGTGTCGCGGATTCTGGTGGCGTCGCGCGTGCAGCGGCGGAGCTACACGTTGGAAGCCGCGATCCCGTCGGCGTGCCTGACGGGCTGGGAGCCGAGCGATCATCCGCGGATCGGCATTTTCACGAAGGTGCGCGACACGTCGCTCGGCGATCAACATCTGACGGTCGATGATGAGTTGGGTTGGAACGCCGACCCGAGTACGTGGGCGACAGCGGTCTTGCTGCGTGATTAGCGACCGATGAGCCATCTTTTCTACGAACCGGCGCAGCGCACCTCACGCACCCCGTCGCACAGCCGATCAATTCTCGATGAATCGCAGCTCGTAGCTGAACTGCTCGCCCTCCACGGTTGAGCCGACGAAAACGTTGAGCGTGGCCCGATTCCAGAATCGGGACAGGGGTTCGTCAGCGTCGCCGCAAAACGTTCCGACGCCGTCTGCTTCGACACGAACGACCGCGTTTGCCGATCCGCTGACTTCAATTCGCATATTCAACGGTTCATCGATGGTGAGTTCGTGCTGGGCCGCGACCGGAAAGAACCCCTGGCAAGTGGCGTTGAACTCGGTCGCGCCGACCACGTCACCAGACCGCTCGGCTCCCGCGAACGACGATCCGACGCCGATTTCGACCGTGTCCGCATCGTCGAGCGTCGTTCCCGATTGAGTCGGACAGCCGGCCAGGAGCAAAACTGCGAATGACGTAGCAAAAAACGCGTGCCAACGAGTCATGACGCCTCCGATCAGATTGTGAATGTTGAACATGCGAAGCCTAGGGGCGACACTTGCCGAGTTCAAGTGCGGCCGGGGACGCGTGTCGAAAACGCGTTCATCGTGTCGCCGGCACCCCGGTCAAAGGTCCGGAATGACCCCGTACGAGTGCTACTGGTTTCCGGAGTATCGGTACTTTTCGTCCGACGCCGAGGTTCAGCAGGCCCTTGCGGCGATCGGTGCGGAAAAATCGATGTATCGATGTGCGGCTATGGCGGCATTTGTGGTCGCACCGCTGATCGTGGCAACGATGCTGCCGCTAGCCCGTTTGCTGCAGAGCTTCCGCCTCCCGCCGGTGATCGGGCACTTTGCGCTGACGTTGCTCGGTGTACTGGGGTTGATCGCGGTGATCCTGAGTCCGTGGAGTTACTGGCACACTCGAAGAGCGCTGCGTCATTATCTGGCCGATCGCGGCGTCGCAATCTGCGTATCGTGCGGCTACGACCTTCGGGGGCTCGATGAGGCGCGCTGTTCGGAGTGCTTTGCGGCGGCCGAGCATTTGGACTGGAATGACGAGGTGAGCTAACGACGATTGTCGCGCATGAGAACGCCCGCCGCAGCGTTTTGCCGATTCACGAACGAAATCCGCGGCGCTTTCACGGAAATATTTGACATTCAAAGAATCTGATGAATGATTGACGTTGGCTGTGACGTAGAGCATGAGTCGACGACGGCGCGTGACTCATACGGATTCATACATACGCTTTTGCCCGCCGCCGCCTTGGCTTCGTCGCATTTCCCCAGCCCACAAAGTGTCGGTCGCGCCGCGAGGTGTCGCCTGCCCACGTTCAGTGGCCGCGACGCCCGGTGAGCAGCGCTGCGCAGATTCGTCTGGGCGAGCGCAGCGAGACGCCCCGCGTGCGCGCCGACAGTGGCCAGACGGCAACCGCGAGGCGTCACCGGTCGGCCGCTACGCTCGCCCCTTGATCATGCCGTGCCAATACAACGGCGGCAGCACATGGCGCTTGAGCATGTACATCGACCAACGTTCTTTCGACTGATCAAACGGGAACGATTCCTGTGGCTTCAGGTCATAGTCAAACTCGGCCAAGATGAGTTTGCCATAGCCGGTGGGAATTGGGCACGCGGTGTAGCCGTCGTAGGTCGACTGATTGCTCGTCCCATGAATCGCCGCGAGCACATTGCCGGTGACGACCGGTGCCTGCTTGCGGATCGCAGCGGCGGTCTTCGACGTGGGCAGGCTCGAACAATCGCCCAGCGCGAACACGTTTGCGAATTTCAAATGGCGCAGCGTCGCCTTGTCCACATCGACCCAGCCGCCGGCGTTCGCGAGCGGGCTGGTCTTGAGAAAGTCCGGGCTGCTCATCGGCGGCGTGACGTGCAGCATGTCGAATTTCTGCACTACCTCGGTCTTGCCGTCGATGTCGTCAAAAATCGCCTCGCGCGAGTCGACGCGCACTTCTTTCAAACTGTGCTTGAAGTGCGGCGTGATCTGCTTGCGAGCGATCACCTTCATCAGCGATTGAGCGTATTTCTCGCACTTGAAAATCGCCGCCTCACCGCTATAGAAGTGGAACTTGACTTTGCCCGCGATGCCGCGCCGCTGGAGGGCGTCTTCGGCGAGGTACATGATCTTTTGCGGCCCGCCGCCACACTTGATCGGCGTGGCCGGGTGCGTGAAGACCGCGTTGCCGCCGCTGAGCGATTCGATCGCCGGCCAGGTCGCCGCGACGGTGTCATACGAATAGTTCGAGCAGACGCCGGCCTTGCCGATGCTCTCCTGCAGGCCCTTGACCTTGCCCCAGTCGACTTGAATGCCCGCGGCGACGATCAGATAGTCATAGGTATAGCGCTTGCCGCCGGTGGTCTCGACCGCGTTCTTGTCCGGGTCGAATGACTTCACCGCATCGCGAATCCACGTCACGCCGCCTGGGATCAGGTCGGCCTGGTTGCGCTGCGTGATCTCGCGCGAGCAGCAGCCGGCGCCGACCAGCGTCCAGAGCGGCTGGTAATAGTGCTTGTCCGACGGCTCGATGATGGCGGTATCGACGGCTCGATCGCGCTTGCGAAGCTGGGCCGCGACGGTCAGACCGGCCGCGCCGCCGCCGACGATGAGAACTCTGTGATGGTTGGGTGTGCGACCGTTACCTGCACTCATGATTTGATCCTCTCGTGCTGTCTCGCGGTGCGCAGCGCGAAAACGTGGTACGTCGAGTGCTACGCAAAGCGGCGAGCGGCCCTACCGACAATCGGCATGAAGCGGCATAATAGCAACAGAATCGGAAGCTGTTCAGAAATTTTCGGGTCTCGGCAGAGACGATTCCGGAAGAATCGGGCAGTGTGGCGCGGGCTATCAGCCGGTGCGGTGGCCGTGTGACATAGACTATCAGCCTGTGCCGCGTCGAACTGATTTGGGAACGCGCAGCCTGGCAAGCGCCTCGAAGCTGTGGCACGGCATCCGGTTGGAAACAGGTCGTGCTCGGAGAATCGTTCATGTTCATGCGCATGCTCTATGACGAAAATCTCGCCGAAGCGTCTTACCTGCTCGGCTGCCAAAAGTCGGGCACGGCGATCGTGATTGATCCGCAACGCGACGTTGATCGATACCTGAATCTCGCCGCCCGCGAGGGGCTGCGAATCGTCGCCGTCGCCGAAACCCACATTCATGCGGATTTTCTGTCGGGTGCCCGCCAACTCGCCGAGCAAACCGGGGCGAAGGCGTACGTCTCGGACGAGGGCGACAGCGACTGGAAGTATCAGTGGCTCGACAAGAAAGTCGGCGGCGGGAGCTACACGCATCAACTGCTGCGCGACGGCGACACGTTTCAGATCGGCCTGATCGAACTCAAAGTCGTACACACGCCGGGGCACACGCCGGAGCACATCGCGTTTCTGGTGACCGATCGCGGAGCGGGCGCCACGGAGCCGATCGGCATCGCGACCGGCGATTTCGTTTTTGTCGGCGACTTGGGGCGGCCCGATTTGCTCGAGACGGCGGCCGGCAAGACTGGCGCGGCCGAGCCGTCGGCACATCGGCTCTTTCACACGCTCAAGAAGCTCGACGCGATTCCCGACTTTGTGCAGGTCTGGCCGGCGCACGGCGCGGGCAGTGCCTGCGGCAAGGCGCTGGGCGCGGTGCCGATGTCGACCATCGGGTACGAGAAGCGTTTCAACCCGGCGATTCGTGCGGGCACAAGCGAAGAGAGTTTCGTGCGGTTCATTCTCGCCGATCAGCCCGAGCCGCCACTCTACTTCGCGCGGATGAAGCGCGACAACAAGCTCGGCCCGGCGGTGCTCAACGAGCTGCCGAAGCCGCGCGAATTGAGCGTTGACGAATTGAAAGTGGTCGACACGCGGAAGGTCGCGTTGATCGACGCGCGTCCGTGGGCGGCCTATCGCATCGGGCATGTCGCCGGTTCGCTGTTTCACCCACATAACAACAGTTTTGTGACCGATGTCGGATCGATGGTCGGTGAGAGCGAGGACATCGTGCTGATTGTTGAGCCGGGCAAGCTCGACGCGGCAATTCGCGATCTGATTCGCATCGGGCTGGATCGCATCGTCGGTTGGATGCCGCCGACGCGGGTTGATGAGTATCGGGCGGCGGGCGGTACGCTGGCCACGACCGATGAAGTGTCGATCGAGCAGGCTGAGAAACTGATGAACGGCGGCGCGACGCTACTCGATGTTCGCCGCGCGACCGAGTTCGCCGAGGGGCATTTCGAGGGTGCGATCAACTACTCGCACACGCGACTCGCGGCGAATCTGGATCGCGTGCCGCGCGAAAAGCCGGTGCTGGTGAATTGCCGCAGCGGCGGTCGATCAGCGCGGGCATGCGCGTTGCTGCAACGCAACGGCTACAACGTGATGAATCTCGAAGGCGGGATGCTGGCCTGGAACAAGCGGCACCCAGCGGGTTAGCGCCGCCGCGCAGTTCAAGGATGATCGCATGATCGTTTACGCCCTGATCGGCGCCGCCATCATGGGCGTGAGTCTCGGCCTATTCGGCGCGGGCGGCACGACGCTCGCCGTGCCGATTTTGGTCTATCTGGTCGGGCATTCCGAGAAGCAGGCGATTATCGAGTCGCTGGCGATCGTCGGCACCATCGCCGCGGCGGGGTGTCTGCAAGCCGCTGTCCGCCGCCGCGTGAGTTGGGCGCACGTCATCCTTTTTGGCGCGCCGGGCATGGTCGGTGCGTTTCTCGGTGCGTTTGCGGCGAAGTACATTCCCGGTGTGTATCAACTGCTCGCGCTGGCCGTGATGATCTTCTTCGTAGCGGCGATGATGCTGCGCCCGGTTGCCGCCCGACCGGCAAGTGCGGCGACGTGGCTGGCCGTGCCGCCGGGCTTTGGCGTGGGTCTGGTCACCGGCACGCTTGGCGTGGGCGGCGGGTTCATGATCGTGCCGGCGCTCGTGCTGCTGTGCGGGCTGGACATATCGATCGCGATCGGCACGAGCCTGGGCATCATCGCGCTGAACTCGTTCGTCGGATTCGCCAAGTCCGCGGCGACCGCGGGCGAGCTTGGCGTGACACTCAATCCGTCCACGATCGCGATCTTCGCCATCGTCGGTTCGCTCGGCGGCTCGCTCGGCAGCTATGTCGGCGGGCACATCGATCAGCAGCGACTGCGCAAGGCGTTCGCGCTGTTTCTGATTTGCCTGGCGGCGTACATCCTTGTCGTCGAAGGGCGACACGCGATGCGGATGTAGAGGCCAGAGCGCGCGCAATTCCCGGTCTTCATTGAGGGCGCACCCCCGCGCTGGGGGACCGGTCTCCGACCGGTCTTTCTTCACGGATCATGGATTCGACAACACGGCCGGCGGTCCCGGCGGCGGCGTCTGCCCCAGGAAGTGGCCGAGCGGATCGGTCATCGGCAGCGGATGCGGCAGCGCGAACATCTCGCCATATTCAAATCCGCAGCGGCCGCCCTCGGTTGCGTCGTATGCACGGATGCGGTGCAGTAGTCGTTCGAGCCGTGCGGGCGGGAACTGCGACTTGTAGCACGAAATCGCCGCGACCTTGGTCTCGATCACATCGCTCGTGTCGATCACAAACGTCGAATGCCAGTGATGCACCTCGGCCGCGATCAACGTGGGGCGATACCACAGCCAATCGACGCGGTGCGGCGGCGTGCCGTCGAAACGATCGTCCCACTTTGTCAGTTGCGAATAGAACCGCGACGCCTCGACGATGAGCTGTGCCTGATGGTGGTCCGGAGATGCGCCGGGCGTGCGGCCGGCCATGCCGACCACCACGCGCGGGCGGTGCCGACGAAACGCGGTCGCGACGGCGTAGCGCGCCGCCGGCCCGTCCATCAGTTCACGATTGGTGAGCTTCAGCGTCTCGACATGCGCGACGCCGAGAATTTTCGCCGCGGCGGCAGTCTCTGCGGCGCGCTGCTCGGGCGTTCCCTGCGGCGTCGGCTCGCCGTTGGTCAGGTGCAGAATGCCGACTTTGTGGCCGAGCTTGACCAGCTTGGCGATCGCGCCGCCGCACATGATTTCGATGTCGTCTGGGTGCGGCATGGCAAAGATGATGTCGAGTTGCATGGCGCTCAAAGTCGGCCCTTTCAATAATCGTGATGAACATCGTCGCCGCGACAAATCGCATGGTGATCCGTGCGATCACGGCTACAAGTGTGAGTCTATGCCAGTCACCGATCGCCGCTACTTTCGCTCCTGCGACAACAACCAATTCCAGAACTCCGCGCTGGCATACACGCGATCCCAGACGTTGTGTTCGAGATTCGGGAATTCGGTGAAGCCGACGTTGCCGCCTGCGGCTTTGATCGCCTCCGCGAAGCGGCGTGCGTGTTCCACGTTCACCGCCTTGTCGGCGCTGCCGTGATAGATCCACACCGGCGTTGCGTTCAGCTTGCCGGCGATCGTGGCGACAGTCTGCGGCGTCGGCGGTTGCTGCGGGCTGCCGACGAAGCCGCACACGACGGCGACGGCGGCGAACTCGCGCGGGAAGTCGCTCGCGATCAGCCACGCGCCTTCGCCGCCGAGCGAGAGACCGGTGAGGTAGACGCGCGCGGGGTCGAGGTTGTACTCGCGCGATGTCGCTTCCAGGCACTTGAGAGCCATGTGATTCATTTTGCCGAACCAGCGCTCGCCCGCGCGGCACTGGGGCATGACCACGATCGCCGGGCAACGGGCACGCACGCGGCGAATCGCGGTGGCGATGCCGACTTCGGTTTGCAGCATGCCGTCGCCGCCACGCTCTCCGGAGCCGTGGAGGAAGAGAATCACAGGCCAGGCCTTCGATGGCGAGTATTCGGGCGGCACGTAAATGGAATAGTTAAACGCTTCGCCGTCGAGGTCGACGGTTTTGAACAGGAACCCGGCGGCGGGGCGGGTGGAAACGGGTTGCGAAGTGACGGCGCTTGGCTGCGACGTTGCCGACGGCGTGGCCGGTTCGGCGCTTTGCGCCAGTGGCTCGCCGAGCGCCAGCATGTGAACAATCGTCATCGCAAAACCCAACTGCCACATCACGAACCCCTTTTCGTCGCGTATCAGATTGGCGCACGGCGCTCCGCATTGCCCGCTCCGCCCCTCGATCCCTTGACCCCTCGAACCCTTGGTCCCTGTGCAATGCTATCATGCATCGCATGAGTGGTCTCTTTGCCGGAACGCCGTTTGAACGCCCTGTGGCCTGCGCACACTGCGCGCGGTCGATGGCCGAATGTGCGTGCCCGCGCGGCGGCGATGGCGCGGTGCTGCTTCCTAGCGCTCAGTCGCCGCGCGTACAGCGCGAGAAACGCAGCGGGGGGAAGATCGCGACAATCGTGCGCGGCCTCGACCCGCATGCGACCGATCTGCCCGGCCTGTCGAAAGACCTTCGCAAATCGCTGGCCTGCGGCGGGTCGGTGAGCGATGGCGTGATCGAGTTGCAGGGTGACCATCGCGATCGCGTGGTCGAACTGCTGATCGCTCGCGGCTACAAGGCGAAAGCGGCAGGCGGTTGACGTCGCACGCTACGCCAGATCGCTGAGCTGCGTAACATCCGGCGGAGAGAGCGGGCTGAGCCATGCGGCGAGCAAGCGGCTCAGTTCAAGCGTGTTCATGTCCAGCTTCACCTCGTCGGAAAGGTCGGCGACGACGACGATCCACGAGTTCCCCGTCATCTGCGTGGCGACGAGCGCTGCGGCGCGACGATCGAAAACATGCAGGCCCGGCGGGTCCAACTCTAGCTCGGGATCCGGCGGAGCCGCCGCTCGTCCGGCCGCGCGCGACCGCAAAACCAGCCCGCCGGCGACGACAAATACCTGGCCACCGGCAGCGTGCGCTTTTTGGAACGCCGCGCGGCGAAGGGCAAGCAGCAGGAACACGGACATGAGAACGAAGGCGACATCGACGCGACCAAACCTGACGAAGTCGTAGAGCCCCGGCGACCAGAGCAGCGCGACGAATGCGACACCGGCCCAGCCGCTCTGCATGGCGCGGGTCAGCAAGCCGCCGCCGTGACCTTGGATCGCGGCGGTCGACCGCGCGCGGCGTGTGTCGATTCGCGTCGTCGGAGCATCGTCCAGATTCCACGACGCGATTGCGCCGAGCGGGACCGGTTCGAACGGAACAACGATCGGCGAGATCGGAAACTGCGAAGTCGCCGGCGCGATTCTCGCCGTGAAGTTCCACGCGCCCAGTCGCGGAAGCGTCGCGCTGAGAAATTGAATAGCATACGATTTGGTGCGTCCTCGGGCTGGTCCGGCGCAGCGGGTGAGCAACTCGGCGTAATCGCGGTTCAGGATCAAATCGCGGCTATTCTCAATCAACTTGACCACGCGCCGCACGGCCAGGCGATTGCGAACGCGGTACAGCAGAATTCCAAACAGCACGAAAAATGCCATCGATGCGACGACGGACCAAAAATTCCCGAGCCGCGCGAGCGTCGCCGCCACAATCACCAGAACGCCCAGCAGCAAGAGCGAGACGTTTGTGACAATGATGAACAGCGCGCCGCGGGAAAGCGGTCGCCGGATCAGAATCTCGACCACCGTGCTTTCGCGCGCGGTTTCCGCGTTGTCAGATTGCGCGCGCGACGCGTGCTCTTCGGCGGCGCTCGGCGGGCCGTCCGTCGCGCGCACTTCACCGGCGTCCGACTGCAACTGTCCGGCGGTATCCATACGCCCAGCCCCAAAAAATTGACTGTTCACGTCACGACCCCTCGAAATGGTAACCAGCCGAGTCCAACTTCGTGACGCCGCACTGGAACGCTCGCACGCTCAATGCTCTAATACCCGGCTCGACTGAGGAGCACGCAATGAATCAGCATGATGTGGTCGTCATCGGTGCCGGGCCCGGCGGATACGTCGCCGCGATCCGCGCCGCGCAGCTTGGTATGAACGTCGCCTGCATCGAAAAAGAACCGGCGCTCGGCGGCACATGCCTGCGTGTCGGTTGCATCCCCAGCAAAGCGCTGCTCGAATCGTCGGAGCGCTATCACGAAGCGGGGCATGAGTTCGCCATTCACGGCATCAAGGTCGGCAAGCTGGAGCTCGACCTCGCCGCGATGCTGAAACGCAAAGATGACGTCGTGAAAGCCAACACGAGCGGCATCGAGATGCTGTTCAAGAAGAACAAGATCACGCGCTACACGGGGCATGGTCGCATCGCCGGGGCGGCGGACGGCGGGTGCAAGGTCGTCGTCGAGAAGGACGGCGGTGCAAGCGAGGAGATTGCCGCGAAAAAGGTGATCATCGCCACCGGTTCCAACGTGTTCAAACTGCCGGGCGTCGAGTTCGATTGGGATCGCGTGGGCACGAGCACTGAGGCGCTGAAATACCCGGAGGTGCCAAAGCATCTGGTGGTTATCGGTGCGGGCGTCATCGGCCTCGAACTTGGATCAGTGTGGGTGCGCCTCGGTGCAAAGGTGACGGTGCTTGAGTATCTCGATCGCATTTTGCCGGGAATGGATACCGAGATGGCCGACGCTGCGCTGAAGATTTTCAAGAAGCAAGGCATGGAATTCCGCCTGAGCACGAAGGTGACCGGGGCGCGCAACCAATCCAAAATCCAATCCCGGCGCGCCGGGACAAAATCCGAAATCGACCCCGCCGCCGCGTGTGCTGTCGAGATCGACGGCAGTGAGCCGATCACGTGCGATCGCGTGCTGGTTGCGGTCGGGCGCGTGCCGAACACCGAGAAGCTCGGCCTCGAATCGGTCGGCATTCAACTCGACGCCAAGGGCCGCGTGCCGGTCGGCGATCATTTTGAGACGAGCGCCGCCGGGATTTTTGCCATCGGCGACGTGATTCGCGGGCCGATGCTGGCGCACAAAGCCGAGGACGAGGGCATTGCGTGCGCCGAGTACATCGCGACCGGCTATGGGCATGTGAATTACGACACGGTGCCGAATGTTGTTTACACGCATCCGGAACTCGCGTCAGTCGGCAAGAGCGAAGACGAGTTGAAGCAGGCGAGCGTGCCGTATCGCAAGGGCGTGTTCTTCTTCAAGGCCAACGGCCGGGCGCGGGCGCTCAATCAGACCGATGGGTGGGTGAAGGTGCTGGCCCACAAAGAGACGGATCGCGTGCTGGGCGTCCACATCATCGGCCCGCGCGGCGGCGACCTGATCGCCGAGGCGGCGGTGGCGATGGAATTCGGCGCGAGCAGCGAGGACATCGCCCGCGCCTGTCACGCGCACCCGACGTTGCCCGAGGCGCTGAAAGAGGCGGCGCTCGCGGTCGACGGTCGGGCGATTCACTCGTAGGGCAGCGTGGCGTTCGGGCCGGTCGACCGCGCGCGGCGAGCGGATGTTCACGGCGCTGTACCTTGGAGGGGCTGGCAATTACGGCTGCGGGTCGCCGAGTTCGTACATCCCCTGGCCGGCGCGGCGAAGCTTTCCGATGCGGGCCAGCTCGTCCCAAATCTCACGCGGGTAATTGTCCGGCGGCACGATCGCGACGATGCTCTCGCCGCCGCCGCTGCTGGTCGGGCCGTGGCCGAGGCGTGAATCGTGATCAAGACGGGTCATCTTGAGGCGTTTCTTGAACGCCTTCATCGCGGTTCGCAGGCGTTCCGGATCAAAAGCGCCGGACGGCGCAGGTGCATCGGCGGACATCGGGTGCTCCTTTGAAGAAGTCTAACCACAGAGGCACAGAGAAGCACAGAGGAATTTCATTGTATTCGTGCGGCAACGCGGCGTGCAGGAGTGCCGGCGACTTGGTCAGCAAAACGCAAACAGCATTCTCTGTGCGCCTCTGTGTCTCTGTGCCTCTGTGGTTCCTCTTCTTTCGTAGGAGACCCGTCACGCCACGCCGAGGTACGCCTTCCGTACTTCGTCACTTCGCGCCAGCGTCGCGGCGTTGTCTTCCATTGCGATCGCCCCGACCTCCAACACATACGCATAATGAGCCGTGTGCAGGGCCATGTGTGCGTTCTGCTCGACCAACAGCACCGTTGTGCCCGAGGCGTTGATCTCGCGAATGATCTTGAAAATCGTCTGCACGACCTGCGGCGCGAGGCCGAGTGACGGCTCATCGAGCAGCAGCAATCGCGGACGCGTCAGCAACGCCCGCGCGATCGCGAGCATCTGCTGCTCGCCGCCGGAAAGCGTGCCGGCCTGTTGATGCAATCG
>JBJXFK010000276.1:0-11359 GCA_046155505.1 Phycisphaerae bacterium | reverse complement strand
ACAAGACGACCAACAGCAAGCCGGAAGATCGGGTGTCGCTGAGCGGCACGGCGGTGCGTGACATGCTGGCCAAGGGCGAGCGTCCGCCGGTGGAATTCACGCGGCCGGAGATCGCGGACATTTTGATCGCGAGCATGAAGGCGGGGGGATAGCAACTCGGCAGTGCGACTCGCTAGAATGATGCATATGGTTGTCGCGCGATACATGACGGTTGCCGAGTTCGAAAAAACCGCGCCCCGCCTTGGTCCTTGCGAGCTCGTGCGCGGGGAGGTGGTGTACTTGTCACCCGGTGGGCTGCCGCATAGTTCGGTTTCCGGGACCATCGCAGTTCTACTCGGATCTTGGGCGAAAGCCTCACGCCGAGGGCGCGTCCTGACGAATGAAGCCGGGATGGTGACCGCGCAAAATCCCGGCACCGTCCGCGGTGCCGACGTTGCGTTCATTTCCTACAAGCGACTTCCGCGCGGGCCTCTACCCGACGGCTTCAGCCGCGTGCCGCCTGAGCTTGTCGTCGAGGTCGTTGGCAAGGGCCAAGGCTGGGACGTCATGGTCGAGAAGGCGGGCGAGTATCTGGCGATGGGTGTTGATCGCGTCTGGGTGATCGACGTTGTGAAGCAACATGTGCATGTGTTTCGGCCCGACAGCGAACCGGTCGTTCACGGCCCAAAGGCCACCTTGACCGATGCGGCCGTTCTGCCCGGCTTTCGGTTGCGCGTTCAAGCAATTTTCAAATGAGGATTTGGTTCAAGCGGGTGCGGCGACTGTCGATTCACCTGCTCGCGCCGTCGCTTTCACATCCCCTGAACGCCGTTTGACCACGCACCCGTCCGGCGAAACAATCCACGATTCGCGTTCGACTGGTCGCCACGCGCGGCGGCCCGCCGACGTGCATGGGAGTGTTTCATGCTGATTCGTCTCGCTCACAGCCCGGACCCCGACGACGCATTCATGTTCTACGGCCTCGCCAGCGGCAAGGTCGATCCGGGGCCGTACCGGTTCGAGCACATCCTCGAGGACATTCAGACGCTGAACGATCGGGCGATGCGCGGCGAGTACGAAATGACCGCGATCAGCCTGCATGCGTATCCGTATGTGAAAGACAAATATCAACTCACCGCGTGCGGCTGCAGCATGGGCGACAACTATGGCCCGATGATCGTCACGCGTACGCCGATGACGGTCGCCGATATGAAGGGCCGCACGATCGGCGTGCCGGGATTGATGACGACTGCGTATCTGGCGATGCAACTGCTGCTCGGCCCCGGCAAGGGAAGCCCCGCCGGCGGGCCGCCGAATTTCACGCCCAAGATTCTCTATTTCGACAAAATCCCCGCCGAAGTGAAGAACGGCCGCATCGACGCGGGCTTGATCATCCACGAGGGGCAGCTCACGTATGCGAACGACGGCCTGCACCTGGTCGTCGACCTCGGCACATGGTGGATGGAGCGGACCGGTCTGCCGCTGCCGCTGGGCGGAAACGTCGTGCGGCGTGACCTCGGCGAAGTGGTTTGCAAGGACGTAACGCGGATCATGAAGGAAAGCATCCGCTATTCGCTGGAGCATCGCGAAGAGGCGGTGAAGTACGCGCTGAAATTCGGTCGCGGCCTCGACGAGGGCCTCGCCGACAAATTCGTCGGCATGTACGTGAACAAGTGGACGCTCGACTATGGCCCGCGCGGGCGTGAAGCGGTGCAACGGCTGTTGAGTGAAGGGGCGAAGGCGCGGCTGGTGCCGGAGGTGGGGGAGATTGAGTTTGTGGAGTGAGACGTAGGGACATTCGTGCGTATTTGGCCACCTTGAAAATTCGGCATGCAACGCCGAATTTTCAAGGCACGAATCGCTCGCTGATCCGCTCGTAGTGCATGCGATAAAAGACCTGATGCTGCATCGCGTGTTTCTGACTCACGGCGGCAATCAATGCGGGGATCTTGCGAAGCAGGCGCGTGCACTGGCGGCGGGGGAGATACTCGAAGAGATCAAGCCGCTGCGATAAGCGTCGTTGCGTGGCCGCGTGTGTCGGCCGCCGGCGGTCTGAGACCTGCGGACAGAGATTCGAGACGAACTGCAACGAGAATCGCTCGCCGGGGTTGTCGCCCGTTGGCTATCATTACGGCCATGAATCTCACGGAAGCACTCGCGAAACTCGAATCGCTCGGCGATGAGAAACGGCGGGCCCAAAACGCGAAGCCCTGGGCCGGCAACCCCGGCGGCTCGGCCAAGCTCAAGCAGTTTGGCTGCGCGACCGGCGATATCCGCGCGCTGGCCAAGAAAATCAAGACCAATCACGGACTCGCGCTGCAATTATGGAAGACCGGCAACATCGACGCGCAACTGCTCGCAATTCTGTTGATGAAGCCCAAGGAACTTTCCGCGAAAGAGCTCGACAAGCTGGTCCGCACGGCTCGGTTCGGGTGGGTGGCCGACTGGCTGAACGCATACATCGTCAAGGAGCAGCCGCCCGCCGACAAGGAGTCGCTGCGCGTCAAATGGATGGAGGACGATGACGGCTGGGCAGCTCGCGCGGGTTGGAATCTGACGGCCTCGAAGGTCGCCAAGGGCGCGGAGGGGCTTGATCTGCCGGCGCTGCTGGATCGCGTCGAGTCGGAAATGGCCGCGGCACCGCCGGAGACGCAATGGACGATGAACGCCGTGCTCGCCAACATCGGCATCCATGCCCCAAAGCTCCGCAAGCGAGCGATAGCGATCGGCGACAAGTTGGGCATCTATCGCGACTATCCGTGTTCGAAAGGGTGTACGTCGCCGTTCGCGCCGATCTGGATTGCCGAGATGGTGAAGCGGCAGGGGTGAACGCTGCTGGCGAGCGATCACCTTGCGCGTCACGGCGGCCTGTGATAAATTGACGCCATGATGGAATACACCGCTGATGCTGAAGCGCTGTTTCGAAACTTTGCCCGGCGGCACTCGTTCTCCATTGAGAAAGTGAACGATCCGGAAGTCGAGCTATTGATGCGCGTGCCTGCGCAGCCGGGCCTTTCGTTTGAGCTGACCCTGGGTTTGCAGAACGGTGACGAACTGAACATCGGCTTTGAGGAGTTTTGGTCGTACTTTTTCCCATTTGACGAAAAGACACGGAGAACTGTAGTAGACGCACTCGACGCGCTCGTAGCGGGCGAATGCAGGCTCGCGATTCACACGCAATTGGGCCGCGTCGTCAAACATGTGCTGGAACGACGGCACGATGGGCGTTGGAGATCCGTCTACACTGCTATTGCTAGCTTCCAACTCCCATTCCTAGGTACAGGCACTGCATACACTTACAATGAATGCGCGAGATCGCCATAGACGATGCCCTGGGCTGCAGCTACATCGCCTCTCTGGGCCTGGCACCGCCCCGCCGGCATTGGGCGATTTTCGAGACGACGCTATCGACGAGTGGATGGGCGACTCGTGCAGAAGAATCCGAAATGGTCGATGACGCGAACTGTGGTATCATCGATTCCATCATGGTCGAGTTGAACGCCCATTTCGACGGCAAGGTCATCGTCCCCGACGAGCCGCTGGCGCTGAAGCCGAACCAGCGCGTGCGCATTCAGATCGAGCCGATCGATCAGCCGCTTCCGCAAGCCGACTCCAAACGCTGCCTTGGACTTCAGCGCGGTGCCGTCGTTTACCTCGCCGAAGACTTCGACGCCGAGCTTGGTGATGATTTTTGGTTGGGCGAAGGACAATGAGGCTGTTGCTCGACACCCAGAGCTTTATCTTCTATGTGGACCGTCCCGACGCGCTCCCCTCCGCCGCTCGCGCCGCCATCGAGGACGCATCGAACGAGGTGTTCCTCAGCCTTGTCTCGCCGTGGGAAATGCAGATCAAGTCGGCGATCGGCAAACTGCAACTCAGCAAGCCGGCGGCCGAGCTCGTGCGGGCGGAACTGGACCGCGCCGCGATTCAACTTCTTCCCATCGCCCTCCATCACATCGACGCGCTATCTCGGCTGCCGAACCACCATCGCGATCCGTTCGACCGTCTGCTCATCGCCCAAGCGATTCACGAGGGCCTGACAATTGTCAGTTCAGATCAGGCGATGGCGAAGTATGCCGTGCCGGTTTTGTGGGCCTAAGCCGTCGCAAGCGGCTTTGCTCGCAATCGCGTTTTTCAGCGATCGCGGAAGTCGACTTCTTTCGAGCCGCGTTTGGAGCGTTCTCCTCCGTGCGTGGTCGCTGGCGAAAACCGTGAGCGGGAAACACCGGCTGATAGCCGGGGCCACACCCACACACATTTCCACCATCCGCCCCGCCCCCTACACTCTCCACCAATTACAACCCGAAAGGACCCGCAGCATGATCGGCCTCATTGGCGGCACCGGACTTGGCGAAGCGCTCTTCGGCGAAGCGCACGCCCACGAACACGATATCGACACGCCGTTCGGCAAGCCTAGCGCGCCGGTGCGCATCATCGAGTGGCACGGCCTGCAAATCGCCACCGTCGCGCGTCACGGCGTCGGGCATCGCTACAACCCGTCGCAGGTGCCGTTTCGCGCGAACATTGCCGCGTTCAAGCAGCTTGGCGTGACGCACATTCTCGCCAGCGGCGCGGTCGGCTCGCTTCGCGAAGAAATGCACCCGCGTGATCTGGTGATCGTCGATCAAGTGATCGACAAAACGCACCGCCGGCCGACGACGTTTTATGACGACCTGGCGGTCCACGCCGAGTTCGCCGAGCCGTTTTGCCCGGTAATGCGAAACACGCTGAAAACGGCGGCGAGCCGTGTGAATTCGCGCGTGCATGAGAAGGGCACCTACGTCTGCATGGAAGGCCCGGCGTTCAGCACGATCGCCGAGTCGAACATGCATCGCGCGTGGGGCGGCGATCTGATCGGCATGACGGTCATGCCCGAGGCCAAGCTCGCCCGCGAAGCCGAGATCGCGTACGCGATGGTCGCGCTGGTGACAGATTACGACTGCTGGAAGCCGCACCAGCCGGGGACGAGCAAGCAGGCGCTGCTGGAAGAGATCATCGGCCACCTGAAAGCCGCGACGGCGAACGCGATCGCGCTACTGCGAGTTGCGATTGAGGACTTGTCGAAGGCGAAGTTGCCCGAAAGCCCGGCCCACTCGGCGCTCGAACTCGGCATCTGGAGCGATCGCAAACACATCGCGCCGGCGACGTGGCAGAAGTATGGGGCGTTGCTGAAGAAATACGCGTCGTAGCAGTAGGGTGGGAACCGCCCACCATTTCGCACATGCGCGCATTCGGCGACAAATTGTGGGCGATGCCCACCCTACTGGGCAGGGCGATGCCCACCCGACGCATGATCCGACGGCGCTAATCGAGATTGACGATATCGATCATTCGCCGCAACAAGCCCAGGCTCTTCTTGTCGAAGCGCATCTTGAGCCGCGGCAGGTGCCCGTGCTCGCCTTGCTCTTCGGGCAGTGATGCGTCGATCTGCTCGATCTTGCCGCCCTTCAAAACGCGTCCCGCGAATTCGTCGTTGACCCGTTGCAGCGTTGCTGGGCCGATCGGGCGTTCGAGGCGAATGACGAGGTCGTCGTCGACATAACGCGACGAGTGATACACGCGATAGAAATCGCAGACGTTCTTCACCGCCGCGTCGACGTCATCGGTGATGAAGAACAGCGACATGTCGGCCTCGCTGATCATGCCCTTGCCCAGCAACTCGCGCTCGACGTACTGCTTCCACGCCGGCCAGTACGAGCCGCCCTTCTGCTCGCACATGACGATCGGCACGAGTGCGCTCTTGCCGGTCTGAATCAGCGTCAGCGCCTCAAAGCCCTCGTCCTGCGTGCCGAAGCCGCCGGGGAAGAGCGCGACCGCCGACGCTTCTTTCACGAACATCAGCTTGCGGGTGAAGAAGTAACGGAAATTCACGAGCTTGGCGTCGTTCTCAATGATGTCGTTGGTCTTCTGTTCGAACGGCAGGCGAATCGCCACGCCGAAGCTGGCGGCGCGTCCCGCACCGCCGTGGCCAGCCTTCATGATGCCATCGCCCGCGCCGGTGATCACCATCCAGCCACGCTCGCTGATCTTGCGCGCGAAATCGACCGTGGCGAGATAGTCGGGGTGCGATTCGGGCGTGCGGCTCGATCCGAAAATACTGATCTTGCGCGTATGACGATAGGGGGCAAAGACCTTGAAGCCGTAGCGGAGCTCGCCGAGCGCGCGTTGCAGGAGCTTGACTTCCGCGCGGGCGGCGTTGTCTTTGGCCATGCGGCAGATTGTCTGAATCATCTGCTCATACAGATCGCCGTTCTCACCCGTGAGGTGGCGCGACGCGAACTGGTGAATTTCCTCATCGCGTTTGAGCGACTCGGGGCTGCGCGACGGGGCGGCTTTCTCAGGCATGAGGCGAAGACTCCTGGCCGTGCGGACAAGCGCCGCGCGAGCCGAGCATCGTATCCGCCGGGCGCTGTGATTGGAATCGGGTGGGTGCGGACGATTGACATGATAATCCCAAGCCAACTAGCATAAGCACTTTGAGGATTTGAGGTTGTCGCGCGGTTTGGAGGGTGGGACTCGCCTACCATGGAAATCACCTGGCTCGGACGGGCTGCCCTGACGGCGTATAGCGTCGTGCTCGCCCTGCTTTGCATATATGGGCTGCATCGATACTTTCTGGTCCTGAAGTTCTATCAGGTACGCAAGCGCACGCCCAAGCCGGCCGGAACGCTGGCTGAGCTGCCGCACGTCACGATCCAATTGCCGATGTACAACGAGTCGCTGGTCGCCAAGCGCGTGATCGAACATGCGTGTGCGATCGAGTACCCGGCCGACAAGCTCGAAATCCAGGTGCTTGACGATTCGACCGACGACACGGTCGAGATCGTGCGCGAGACCGTAGCGGCGATGCGCGCCGCCGGGCATCACGTCACGCTGCGTCATCGGGTCGATCGCACGGGCTACAAGGCCGGCGCGCTCGAAGAGGGCCTGAAAGACGCGAGTGGCGAGTACATCGCGATTTTCGACGCGGACTTCCTGCCGCCGACGAACATCTTGCGCGAGACGGTTCAGTATTTTAGCGATCCCAAGGTCGGCATGGTCCAGGCGCGCTGGGATCATCTGAATCGCGCTTCGTCGCTGCTGACCAAGGCGCAGGCGATCTTGCTCGACGGGCACTTCGTTATCGAACACACGGCTCGAAACCGCTCGGGCCGGTTCATGAGTTTCAACGGCACGGCGGGCATCTGGCGGCGTAGCACGATCAGCGACGCCGGCGGCTGGCAGCATGACACGCTGACCGAGGACCTCGATTTGTCGTATCGAGCGCAGCTCAAGGGTTGGCAGTTTGTGTTCCTGCCCGATCTGACCGCGCCAGCGGAATTGCCGCCGGAAATGAACGCATTTAAGGCGCAGCAGCATCGCTGGACCAAGGGCGGTGCGCAGACGTGTGCAAAGCTGTTGCCGAGCGTAATGCGCAGCAACAACACTTGGCGCGTGAAGCTGGAGGCGTTTTTTCATCTGACGAGTTGCTCGGTGTACATCTTGATGGTCCTGCTGAGCATCCTGGTCGGGCCGGCGATGGTGGCCAAACTCTCGATCGGCACGCCGGTGTGGCAGCTTGCGATCGACTTTCTGCTGTTCTTCGTCGGCACCGGCTCGGCGCTGGCGTTTTACGTCGTCAGTCAGCGGCAGCTCAGCCGAAGCTGGTTCGACATCTGCTGCGAAGTGCCCGGCCTGATGGCGATCGGCATCGGCATTGCGTTCAACAATGCGATCGCCGCGGTCGAGGGGTTCTTCGGCAAAGCGGGCGAGTTTGTGCGCACGCCCAAGTTCGGCGACAGCGCGACCAGCGGAGCGGGCAACTGGCAGAAGAAAGTCAGCGGGTTGAAGTTCAAGGGAGCGTGGAAGGCGTGGGCCGAGCTGGGCCTGGCGCTGTACATCAGCGGCTTTCTGGCGTCGTTCTTTTTCTTCGACAACTGGCTGGAACGCGTCGCGGCGGCAGTGCCTTTCCTCGGGCTGTTCATCTTCGGCTACTTCTACGTGGCGATGCAGACGTTTTTTGGGCAGTATCTTGCGATGAGACGGGCGGCATGAAGAGTAGCGAATAGCGAGTATCGAGGATCGAGTTGGGATTCGCGCAATGAGCGCTTCCCGGCACCGCACAAACGCGCGCATCGCGCCAGCGATCCGAACGCGACGCGCAAGCGAGTGCCCCGAGCGCGAGCAAGCACATCCGAACCCCGAGCGCGAGCGAGTGGGGTAAGACGCGGTTGAGCAAAGCGTAGCGAACGGCGAACGGTGAGTGTCGAGTTCAGCCCCGTCGTCTTGGTTTCAACTCGTCACTCGCGGTTCGCTACGTTTCAGGCCCAGCACGTCACCCCGTCGTTCACGCTCCGGGTTCGGATGGGACGCACGCTGCGCGTGCTTTCACTCGCTGGCGCTTCGCGTTCGGATCGCTCGCGCGATGCTCTCGGATGCTCGCTTGCGCGTCGCTTTCGGGTGCTCGCTCGCGCGCCGCGTTGGGGTCGCTGGCACGAAGCGTTTCCGCGGCCGACGGACGATCAGGCTGGGTCCGCCGCATCGATGCCCGTCGCGCGGGTTCCTGCCGGCATGCCCAAATGTGCGTACGCCGTCGGGCGAGCCATGCGGCCGCGCGGCGTGCGGATGATGAAGCCAATTTGCAGCAGATATGGCTCGACGACGTCTTCGAGCGTGTCGCGCTCGTGGCCCATCGTGGCTGCGATCGCTTCGATGCCCGCCGGGCCGCCGTCGTAGTGGCGGATTAGCGCGTGCAGATAGGCCCGGTCGAGTTCATCGAGGCCGAGCGCGTCGATCTGCAAAATGTCGAGCGCGGCGTCGACGACTTTGGGTGTCAATCGCCCGTCGCTGCGCACCTCGGCATAATCCCGCACGCGGCGCAGCAGCCGATTGACGATGCGCGGCGTGCCGCGCGAGCGCTCGGCAAGCCGGAGCAGCGACGGCTCGTCACCCGGCACGCCGAGCAATTTCGCCGAACGACGAGCGATCGCGGCGAGTTCGTCGACGGCGTAAAACTGCATGTGAAAAAAGATGCCGAACCGCCCGCGCAGGGCGGCCGAGAGCATTCCGGCGCGAGTCGTCGCGCCAATGAGCGTGAAGCGCTTCAGCGCGAAATTGATCGTCCGCCCGCCGAGGCCGCTTTCAGTGGTGTAATCCACGCGAAAATCCTCGACTGCGGGGTAGAGGAATTCCTCGACCACCTTGCTGAGCCGGTGGATCTCGTCGATGAACAGCACGTCGCCCGTTTCGAGCTGCGTGAGCAGGGCCATCACATCGCCCTGTCGCACGATCGCCGGCCCGCTGGTTACGCGAATATTCGCACCCATCTCACGCGCGACGATGTTGGCCAGCGTGGTCTTGCCGAGGCCCGGCGGGCCGTCGAGCAGAATGTGATCGAGCGGCTCGCGGCGAGCCTTGGCGGCGTCGAGCGCGATGCGAAGCTGCTCTTTCACCTGCGCCTGGCCGATCAGCTCGTCGAGCGCCTGCGGGCGCAGCGAGGTGAGGAACCGCTCTTCGTCGGGGACGGACTGCGTGAAAACTCGTTCGATCGCCATTCGGTATTCCGCGTAATGCAATGCGCCTGGGCCACGGAGTTCGGCTTTAGTTTACCACGGCCAGACGAGTGTGTGTTTGGCGGCGACGAGCGGAAATGGAGCCACAGAGATCACCGAGAGCACAGAGTCTGGCGAGAAACACGAAGATTTGCGGCTGACACTACGCACTTTCGACGACCCGGAAACAGGAGTTTGAGAAGTGACCGTCGTTGGCGGCACCGAATGCCGACCGTGTACGAACCGGACGCATTAGCGCATCACTAACACGCCGCCGATACGATTTGCCTCGTTCGGGCCCCAAAGGAGAGTTGAATGTCGTCGCATTCTCGGCGTGAGTTCCTGCAATCTGCGACCGCGGTGGGGCTGGGTTTTGTCGGCCTTCGGCAATTGCTCGGCACCACGCCGGCCTACGCAATGGGCCTCGACGACAAGCCGACCGCGATGGGTTTTGGCCCGTTGCGCGACGATCCGAACAAACTGCTCGACCTGCCGCAGGGGTTTTCGTACAAGGTGATCTCGACGGTCGGCGAGACGATGAGCGACGGGCTGCTGGTGCCGGGGCAGCCCGACGGCATGGCCGCGTTCGCGGGGGCGGACGGCAAGACGCTGCTGTTGCGCAATCACGAGTTGCTCGAAGTCGAGGCCAGGCCGCTGTCGCCGTTCGGCAAAGATCACGTCCTGCTGAGCAAGGTGCCGGCGGAGTTGATGTACGATCGCGGCTTCGGCAAGACGCCATGCATCGGCGGCGTCACGACGCTGGTGTATGACACCAAGGCGCAGAAGCTCGAAAAGCAATTCATGTCGCTGGCGGGCACCGAGTACAACTGCGCCGGCGGGCCAACGCCGTGGAATTCGTGGGTCTCGTGCGAAGAGACCGTCTCGACGCGCGACGGCGAGCATGAGCACGATCACGGCTTCGCTTTCGAAGTGCCGGCGTCGGCGGACATGCGCGTTATCAAGCCGCAACCGATCCAGCCGATGGGCCGCTTCCGGCGAGAGGCGATCGCCGTCGATCCGAAGACGGGCGTGGTATATCAAACCGAGGATCGCGACGACGGTCTCATCACGCGCTACATCCCGAACAAGCCGGGCGAGTTTCTCGCGGGCGGACGGCTGCAAGCGCTGGTGATTCGCGATCGCAAGAGCTGCGACACGCGCAATTGGGTGGGCGACAACGGCGAATATCTGGCGGGGCGCGTTTCGGTGGGCGAGAAACTCGCAGTGGAGTGGATGGACCTCGACGAGATTCTCGCACCCAAAGACGACCTGCGCACGCGCGGCTTCGCAGCCGGTGCGGCACGCTTCGCCCGCGGCGAGGGCATGTGGTATGGCGGCGGTCGCGTGTTTTTCGCCTGCACCAACGGCGGACGGATAAAGGCGGGGCAACTGTTTGCCTACACTCCGAGCGAGTTTGAGGGTTCGCCGCGCGAGAGTGACAAGCCGGGCATGCTGGAACTGTTCATCGAGCCTAATGACAAGACGCTGCTGGCGAACGCGGACAATTTGACGTTCGCGCCGTGGGGCGATCTGGTGGTGTGCGAAGACTCGGACGAAAAGGTGCAGCACCTCGTCGGCGTCACGCCGCAGGGCAAGCTGTACAAGATCGGCCGGCACACGAGCGGCTCGGAATTCGCGGGTTCGGTGTTCTCGCCCGACGGCAGCACGCTGTTCGTGAATATCCAGTCGGTCGGCAAGACGATCGCGATCACCGGGCCGTGGCTGAAGGCGCGAGCGTAGCGCGGCGGTTCATCGGCGGGCCCGCGGCACGCGCATCTTGAGATACACGGTCCTAGATGGCGCGGGGAGCATCGGCCTCCGGCCGGTGCGAATCCAATTCCCACCGGCCG
>JBJXFK010000064.1:0-14616 GCA_046155505.1 Phycisphaerae bacterium | reverse complement strand
TCCTCACAAACTTCCGCACCCGGTAAGCCATGCTCGGCGGAGCCGCCACCACCGGCTCGCCGCTCAGGTGGCGCTGCACATCCGCCGCGAATTGGCTTGGGCTTTCGTAGCGGCGGGCGCGGTCCTTATCGAGGGCCTTCATGACGATCCAGTCGAGTTCGCCGCGAACGAAAGAGGCACGAAAGGACGAAGGCACGGAGGCACGAAGGGAAGGCGAAGGCGAAGACACGCCCGGCTCGTCTCCCGCCTCCGTGCCTTCGTGCCTTTGTGCCTCCGTGCCTTTCATCAACCGCACACTCGGCATCGGCGGCTCTTCTTCTTTGATGATCCGCTGCATTTCTCCGAACGCCGCCGAGCGCAGCCGGCGGGCGTCGAAGGGCGTCGCACCCGTCAGCAGCTCATATAGCAGCACGCCGAGCGCGTAGACATCGGTCCGCGTATCAATGTCCGGCGACCCCTCGGCCTGCTCGGGACTCATGTATTCCGGCGTGCCGATCAGTTGGCGGTGCTCAGTGAACAGCGTTTTGTCGGTGAGCCGAGCGCCGGTCGCCTTGGCGATGCCGAAGTCGATCACCTTGGCATGCGGGCGGCCGTCGACCATGCTGACCAGCACGTTTCGCGGCTTCAGATCGCGATGGATCACGCCCTTGGTATGCGCATGCTGCACGGCGGCACAGACCTGCGCGAACAAGCCGAGCCGGTCGCGGATGGTCAGCTTGTGCGCGTCGGCGAAGGCCGTGATCGGGTCGCCGATGACGTATTCCATGACGAAGAAGGGCCGCCCGCCGCCGCCGTCGGCGATCGGCGTGGCCCCGGCGTCGAGCACCTTTGCGATGTGCGGATGGTCCATGAGGGCGAGGGCCTGGCGCTCCTGCTCAAATCGGGCGACGACCTGCCGCGTGTCCATGCCGAGCTTGATGACCTTGAGCGCGACGCGGCGGCGGACGGGCACGTCCTGCTCGGCCATGAAGACCACGCCGAAGCCGCCCTCGCCGATTTGCTGGAGCAGCTTGTAGGGGCCGTTTTTCTGGCCGGCGCGTTCGATGAGCGGTGCCCTGGCGACGGTGCTGATGCCCGAGTCGCGGGCGTCGAGAGCGGCGAGGGCCGCACCGGTGGCGAGCGGGCCGGGGGCGTTTGCGGCGAGTAGCGATTCGACTTCGCGGCGGAGTTCATCGTCGCCGCCGCACTCACGGTCGAGCAGACGGCGGCGGCGCTCGGCGTCGTCGACGGCGAGGGCGGCGCGGAAGATAGCTTTGATCTGTTCCCAGCGTGCGTCTGCCATACTGCAAACCTCGCGATCATTCCACGGCGCGGACAGTACGACCTTTGCCGCTCGCTCGGCATCGGGCGTGGAGCATCGGCGTCTTCGCCGGTGCGAATTCAACTCGCTCCGGCCGGAGAGCGTGTGAGTTTTTTTGGCGTTTCCGAATTTCCTGTACGGTTCGTTACAGCAGGAGGCAGGCTAATAGCCTGCCCCACACAATAAATCCACAGGCTCAGAGGCCGATGCTCCCCGTCGCCCAACCGCGACTACCGACTGAGCTCGCGTTGCAGCCACGAGCGCGCGAACGCCCAATCGTTTTTGACCGTTTTCTCGGACATTTGCAATGCGGCGGCCGTGTCCGCGATGCTCAGACCCGCGAAGTAACGCAGATTCACCACGGTCGCGGCGCGCGGGTCTTTCTCTTTCAAGCGACAAAGGGCTTCGTCGAGGGTAACAAAATCGACGGAATTGTTGCCGACGCCGGTACCGACGCCCCCGCCGACGCGGGCGTCGGCATCGTCTGAAAGCGTGGCGGCCACTTCGAGATCGACGCGCCCTTTCAACCCGCCACGCTTGGCCCGATTTTTTGAGCGGGCATGGTCGATCAGGATTTGCCGCATGGCCTCAGCCGCGGCGACATAGAAGTGCGCACGACTCGCCCACGGAATGTCGCGCGGCCCGACCAACTTTAGATAGGCCTCGTGAACCAGCGCCGTCGCCGAGAGCGTGTGATCGCGGCGTTCGTTACTCAGGCGCTGCCGAGCGGCGGCGCGTAATTCTTCGTACAAAAGCGACAACAGCCGCCGAGCCTTTTCAGCCGCCGGAAGGGTTTCGTCTTGCAGGCAGCGCGTGATCGACGTCGTTGGCTCGTCCATTGCGGCATTCTATTGGATATGCCCGCGGAATTTGGCGCGAATCCGAGCCCCCAGCGCGGGCGTTGCCCGCGCTGGGGGCTCGGTTTGCGGTTTCGATCGGACGGCGTGAAAGTATGTGTTCTCAGAGAACGGAATGTCGAATCACCAAATCAAGGCTAGCGAAAACGCTGCGGCGACCGGCGGCATTCGAGCTTGGACCTTTGACCTTCAGCCTTCCACCCTACCAATCCCGCCAATCCGGAATGTAGAACGGGTCATTCGTGGCGCCCACCGAGCCGATCCGCGGATCGTCGCTGGTCATGCGCCCGCCGCGCGACGAAAGCGCCTCGACGTGCCCATCCGCGAACGCCGCGACGGTTTTCTCGAGATGCCGAAACGCCGTCGTTGGACCGCTGTTTCGCGTCCAGCGATTCGGCCCTGAATAGAGCAGTGGCGGATCGAGCAACGCCGTGTTCTTGATGTCGTCGCCAATCTGAATCAGTGTGTCCGCATACGCAAACACCTTCGACGGCAGGCGAATCGTCTCGACCCGTTGCCACGGACGATGACGAATGAAACTCGACCACTCACTCACATGCGGCGGACTGAGGTAATAGCCGTTGTAGCCATAGGTACTGGTCACGGCCTGCGCGTGACCCTGCGGCGTGTAGCTGCCCCACGGCTGCGACGGGCATTCGAAAACGCTCGCGTCGCCGGGTGGCATGCTCAGATATCGCCAGACGAACCCGCGTGTGTGATCGACCTGGCCAGCCTCGTCGGTCCCCCACCAAAAGATGGCAGGCGACGGATCGTCCGATGCGGACGCGGACGTGCTGCGATAGCCGAGCGGCATGCATCGCCCCAGATAATCGCCGGCGTACATCTGAAACGCGGTGCCCATTTGGCGGAGATTGGACGAACACTTCACGCGCTTGGCCTGTTCGCGGGCGTTCGTTAGCGACGGCAGCAGAATCGCGAGCAGCATGGCGATGATGGCGACGACGACGAGCAGTTCGATCAGCGTGAACGCCGATGCCTTCCGGGCGCACCGTACGTCGCCGCGCGTCGTCGCATTCAAACTTCGCAAATCCGGAAAATTGGCGCGACTTGAACTCATTCTTCGTCGTACCTTATCACGGTTTGTCCCGGCAGGGTATCAGATTTCCCTTCGAGCTGCCGATCGGTGAGAGCGAACAAGCCGTCGGCGCCGATCGAATAGACCACACGGCCCTCAATCGCGACGCTGCCGCCCGAACCAACGTGCGTTGAGCTAACGAAGTTGGCATCCGTCGGCGGCAGTGTCGTGTCGAGTACGTAGAGCCGCTGATAGAAGCCGAAATCAACGCCGCTCGCCGGCTGACCAACATAGAGCCGCCCGAGGGAGTACGCCGGCTGCGCGGTCCAGCCGCCGACGCAAAGCTGCCCGCCGGTCGCGACGTGCGTGTCCCACAGCATGCTCGCGTTCGTGCCGTTGTCGACGAACGCCTGCACGCGCGTCGCGGTGCCGGCGTAGCCGTCGATGCCGCCCGAGACGAAGATGCGATTGCCGGCGACGACGGGAATCGAGTCGGTCCGCTCGCAAGCGGTCGTCCAGCGTATCGCACCGGTCGCGATGTCGAGTTTCGCGAGGCGGCTGTTGAGCAGTTGATCGTCAAACGCGTAGCTCGCCGCGTACACGTTTGTCGCGGTGACGGCGACGCCGCCGAAAAACGTCGCGGTCGGCACGCTCGTGCTCCACTGCGGCGCGCCGCCGGTGCGGGCGTTGTAGCTAATGATGCGTCCGCTCGCCGATGCAATGATCACGCGCCCGTCGCGATAGGCGGGCGAATTGCCGCTGCTTTTCAGGAACGTCGCGGTCCACGCGATCTGGCCGGGCTGAAACGGGTTGGCACTCGCGTGAAACGCATCGAGATTGATCGCATAGAGCGTGGCGTTGCCGCTTGGGTTGTAGTCGGTGACGAAGGCGCGGTTCGTGGGCTGACCGCTGCTGGTCAGATCCTGACTAATCGCGACCGACACGTTTACCGAGTCGCGCCCGAGTTGCCGCGTCCAGATTGTCGCGCCGGTCTGCGCGTCGATTGCGGTCACGATGCGTCCGGTGACGATGATGAGTGAAGACAGCCGCGAATCGACCGCCGGCGTGGCCCAGCTATCGAACGAATCCGGTTCGATGTCGGCGTGCCACAGCCGCGTGCCGTCGGACTGGGCATACGCGATGATGCGATTGCTGAAGTGAATGCTGTCTTCGAAGTAGCGTGCGTTCACATAGACGCGGCCATCGAAAACGACCGGGCTGCTCTGGCCGACGTATTCCTCGACGCCCGGCAGCGGCGTCGCATGCCAGACGACACGGTTGATCTTTGGCGGGGCGTTGACTGCAAGCCCCGACCGAGCGGCATCGCCCCCGAGGTGGGTCCAATCGGCCAGCGCGACGCGATTCGGCAGTGCCAAAAGCGCGGCAACAGTGAAAATGCAGAAAAATCGAATGCGGTGCATGATGTGGGTCTCCTGAACGCGGGCGACGATTCGAGACCGAGCGAAAAGGACAGCGGCACGCGACCGTTTCCGGTCGCGCGCCGCGTCACGCTCGCGTCAGCGAATTCCCCTCCGGAATGCGCCATACAGCGAGATCATCAACACGAAAACTGTCGCACTGGCCGGCTCGGGCACCGTCGCGAACGCATCGATCTCGACGGTGACACTTGCATCGGCCACTTCGGGCACCAGAATTTTGACGAAGCGCACTTCGCTCAGCCCGCTCGACGAAATATCGATCGGCGTGCCCCCTCCCGATCCGTCGTAGAGCGAAAGCGCTTGCGCGAAACTCAGACCGGCGAAATCCGCCGTATCCAGGGCCGGATTCATCGGCTTGGTGAAGTCGGACAGGACGTTGCCGGGGCTATCGTCGTATGGCCCGCGGTCGAGATACGCCTGCGTCGGAAACTGCCCCTCGGTGTATTCGCCCAGATCGCGAAAATCAACACCGTCCGCGCTCACCAGCACACGCATCGGATCGGTGCCGAACAGAACGCCGTCGCCGATGACGCCGTGCGGAAATTCTGCGTCAATGTGAAACGCATTGCCGAAGACGATCAGGTCAACGCCGAACGGATTCGAGGCGTCATTGCGAATCGGCTCGTCAAATCGGACGACGAGCGAACCGTTTTCGCCCATTCGAGCGAGTTCGTCGGTGCAAAACGGCCCCGAAAAGAGCGACACGACATTTGGCGAATCAAAGCACTCACCCGTTACAAGCTCAGGCGAACCGAGGGCCGCGGCGGGATTGGTAAATCCGCCGACGGGTACGGTACCTGCGTCGTAACTGATGACCTCGTCCGCCCAGGGCTCGCCGGCACCCAGCGCTCCGGCGACGCCCGACCACATGATGGCGCACGCGCATGTGTGCGCCCGAAATTGAAACAACGACATGCTTCTTTCTCCATCGAGTCAACGTCCGCGCAAATCGGACGAAGACCCATTCACCGCGCCTCCGTGCGGTGAGGAGAGCACCCATCGCTACCGCCGCAAGTCATCAGGAAGCAGTCTCGACCTGAAACGTCCGGCAACATGCGCAGAATCCTCGCCGTGACGATCGCAAGCCGCGCGAGCGCGGAGTGAGAGCGCCAAAAACGTGAATTCTGATTCTGCTGGTTATTGTTTCAGTCAGTCGAGGATGACTCTGCGACGGCATGTCGGTGCGCCCCACCCAAGAAGGCATCCGAACGATGGTTGACCTGGCAGGTCTTCTGACTCCCGGGCGAGTGAGCCGACACCGATGGCGTCGGTTTCACGTCTACTGGCTGCAGTCTTCTCGATTCGGGTGTTCGCCCAAAATCAATGACGGGTAGGCAGCTTTCGTTCCCGGTTACAGCGGCTGGGCCGTTCCGGAGTCTAACCGGATTCCCTATTCTCTCGACCGCGCCAAGCAGTCGAGCACCAGTAACCAAGATGAAATATAGCCGCGCAACGTCCGATTTGCAAAGCGAAGCGGCGTAATTCTGTGACTTTGGGTAAACGTGAGGAGCTGGGCTAGCTCTATCTCGCTTGCACCATTGGGCTTGCGTGCAAAGTGAGAAATTTCTCAAGCCCCGCACGCAGTTCCAAAGGTGGACACCGTGACACGCGATCTGTTCGGCCGTACGCGCGCGGCTAAGCGTAGCTATGCAGCCCGACGAGGAAGAAATTCACGTAAATCCAGTTGAACAGCATCATCAGACAGCCGCCGATCGACAGCCACGCCGTCCAGATGCCCTTCTCTTTCACCAGGAATCGCGAGTGGATCAGAATCGCGTAGATGATCCATGTGTTCAGGGCGAACACCTCTTTCGGGTCCCATCCCCACGGCCTTCCCCACGAATAGTCCGCCCAGATCGCCCCCAGGATGATCCCGACAAACAGCATCACGAAAACCAGATTCAAGATGATCAGGTGGCTCCAGTCGAAATCGTGCAGCCAGCGCGGCAGCCGCTCGCCCTTGCCCTCGTCGCCCGGTGCAGCCCCCGCCAAAATCGGCCGCTGCATGATCAACTCGCTCGCCGAGAAACGCCCCATCGGCGTTGCCAACATCGGCCCGCCCGCCCCGACCAGCGCCGGCTGCCGCGAACGTGCCCAATGCCCCAGCGACGTCGCAGCCGACCAAGCCAGCCCGCCGAACAGGAATGTCAGCGACGTGTTCTGCACAAACCCACGGCTGCCGATCGCCACCGAGGCGCTGCTGACGAACAGCATGATCGCCGCGCCAAGCAGCGGCACCGGTGCCTGCATCCGCCACAAGATCAGCGACGCGATCGCCGCCGCCCCAGCAGTACCCGCAAATGTCCACGCCAGTTGGGCGTTCTTCAAATATCCCGCGGCGTTGTCGACCACGCCCTCGGTCTGCGTGAAAACCTGTAGCGACACCATCCACATCGCCGCGCCGGAAAACGCGGCAATCACGCCCATTTCGGTCGATCGCTCGGGGTGAAGCGTGAAGTAGTAGCCGAACAGATAGCACAGCGCAATCACAGCACCGATGAAGATCAGCGCGTATGACGAGATGATCAGCGTCGTGTGAATCCGCAACATCACGTCGTCGAGAATCATCTGAATCGTCGTGATCGTGCCGCCGCCGGGGAGCACATAACTCGCCATGATCAGTGCGGTGAATCCGGCGGCGTGTGCGGCGACCATGAACACGCCGGTCTTGAGGAACAGTTCCAGCAAGAGCGCCAGCAGGATGCCCGCCCACGCCGACGCCACGACGGCCTCGAACATATTCGCGACCGGAATGCGGTCGAGGATGTACCAGCGCAAGGCCAGACCATATGCATGCAGCGCGATGCCGACGATCAGCAAAACCAGCGCCGCCCAGCGCGGCGTGCGCCAGTTTGTCACCAGCGCCCACACCGCCGCCAGCATGCCGATGAAGTACGTTACCCAGCCGAACGCGAATTTGCCCATCGCGTAATAGCGTGCCTCAGCCTCTCGCTGCGACGCACTGGGATAGGCACCGTCTTTGCCGAATGTCGGCATCAACGCGGCGAGGCGATTGAGCGCTTCTTGTACGCCCGCGCTGTCGCGCTCAAGCCATGCCTTGCGCAGCGACGCCCACGGAGCCATCGCCGCGACGGCAAGCTGCGGCGTGAAGCCGGCCTGACGCAGCGTTTCGGCGGCGTCGATGGCTTGCGGCGATTCGGGCTTTTCAACCAGCAGCGGCAGCAACTCGACCGCCGAGAACCACGGCTTGTCGAGGTTGCCATCGGGCCGCGGAATGATCCGCGTGAGCATTTCCATATCGGTCGCCGCCTCGTGCGCATTGGCGACGCGCCCCATCGCGGCTCGCAGGCGACCGCGGCCCATCAACTCATTCATGCGCTGCGTGACGGTCGTGTCGCTCAAAAACTCGCGCGGCGTCATGTAGCCGGTGTCGCGAATGCGCTGCCGCGTTTCGGGTTCGAGATGCGCGCTCAGATGCATGCGAATGCCGACGTCTTTGACGCGAATGATCTCGACGTCGTTGTACGCGTCCTTGTTGAACAGCCACTCGAGCGTCGATGCGTACGGCGTCAGGCCGGGAAGATTCTCGCCGCCGATCAGAGCCGACATCATCTCCCGCGAATACGAACCAAACGCCTTGTATCGCCCCGCATGCTGAACGGCGAGCAGCCGAAACTCGCTCCAATCGACCGCCGAATCCAGCGCGACGAGTTTCGCATCAGCCTTGAACGCAGGCGGGGCGGCGTGTGCGAGTGCGGGCGCGAGAAGCAGCATAAGGAGAGGCACGAAGGCACGGAGGCACGAAGGCACGAAGTAAGAGAGGCACGAAGGCAAGAACGCATATTCACATATAGGCAGGAGCCCACGATGGCCCGACGAAAACCCGCGCCCGAAGCGCCTAGCGACGTGGTTGTTGTCTCCCCACTTCGTGCCTTCGTGCCTCCGTGCCTCCGTGCCTTCTTCCTTCTTCGTGCCTTCGTGCCTCCGTGCCTCCGTGCCTTGCCTTTTCCCGCTCTTCATGACGCCACCTCCGACAACTCGCGTGCCGCCTGCTGCGATTTACGCTGCATCGCCGCCCGTTCGAGCGCCGCCGCCGCTTGTCGTTTCTTCAAAATCGGCTTGAAGTAGAACGCATAGAGACAACCGATCGTCACCATGATCCAACCCAGATTCATTGCCAAAATGCCGTGGCGATTGCCGACGCCGAGAATGGTGAAGCTCCAATTGTCGGTCGCCGCCCCGGATTGGAAGTAGGTCCACTCGCCGATGTTGATTGTCTCATTGGTGCGTGTGAACGTCTCACCCACTTCGCTCGCGCCATCCGCCCGAAACAGCACGTCACTCTGCCACGCCGCCGCGCTGCGCTGCCCCGGATAACTCTCGACCCACATTTTCTTCGCCGCCAGCGTCGCCCCGAGCGGTCGCGGGAATCGCGAGTACAGCAACTCCCACGGCCGCGGCTCGCCCGGCACGCGAATAAACATCGGCACCGGCTCGATATCCGGATAGTCGCTGTGCAAGACCCAGGTCGATTTGCTCCAGCCCGCGTTCTCGCCGCGACCGGTCAGTCTCACACGAATCGCCGACGCCTGTCGCCCCAGCCCCGGTCGCCGCGCCTCCGGCGGCACGACAATCGGCAGCGCCGACCGCTCAGCCTTCTCGATCAAGTCGCGTACATGAATCGTTAACATCGACGAACCCGAGCCCAGCGTGCTCGGCCTTCCGGCGGTCACGTCAAGCTTGTTCACATTGCCGTCCGGCAGAAACACGCCAAGCTGATGCGGCACATTCGACCCGCCGACCAACAGCACCGAGCCGCTGCCGGTCGTGCGATAGCGCAGCACCAGATTCGGGTCATACGGCCCGTCCTTCTTGCGCATCCCGGCTTCGTCGATGTCCTGCGACAATGCTGGAAATCGCTGCACCACCGTGCGGTTGTACGACTTCTCGCCGCTCTTCACATCGACCCGCGCCACCGGCGAACGAGCATCTTCAAACCCCGGCGACATCAGCGGCCAACTCTCGATGATCTCGGCGATCTTCAATTCGTATGACGTGCCCTCAAGCTGGATCGTTTGGCCTTGGGTGATCGAATACGTTTTGCGGAACGGCGGATTGACCAATTCGACCGTCAACTCATGCTGCCCGGCGAGCGGACGCAGCAACGCATCGCGTTCTTCGATCGAGCTGACCCACCTATACTCGACACTCATCTGCCGCCCGGTCGCACCAATTGGGTCGAGCGCAAACAGCGATTCAGTGACGCTCGTGCGACCGAAGGTGATTTGAATATTCGCCGCCGGGTTGAGCTTGTCGCCGCCCGGTGCGGCGATCGGCTCGAGTTGCGTCGTATACGGCACGTATCCGGTAACCGCTACATCGAACGGCAACTGCGGCGTCTCCAGCGGGATCGGCAGTCGCCACTGCTCGAACCAGCCGGTCGGAATCTTTACGAATCCCAAATCGAGCTCCGGCGACGGTCGCCGCGACACGAACGGCCGTCCGCTGGTGTCGCGCAGCGTGTAACCCTCGTCGCCATACCGCTCGACATGCAGCGGCAGTCCGCGAATCGGCACGATTTCGTGCTTGCGACCGGGCCCCTCCGCCGGCCGCGCCCACAGCGCCGGCAACTCCTCATCGTAGAAGTGCTCCTGCGGCTTGCTGCCGATCAGCCGCACGGCGAGCCGATCGCTGATCGCTTCGAGCGGCTTTTCGACCAGCGTCAATTCGAGCACTTTTGGCTCGGCCTCGCCGACGCTGACGCGCACCTTGGCCTTTTGTGCAACTTGCAATCCCGCCTGTGTCGTCTCGAGCACGGTTATCGACACACGCCCGCCAAAGGCAGGCATGGTCGCGCTCCAAGTTTGGTCCTTTTCGGCCAAAATCTTGGCCACTTCGCGCGACTCCTGAGTGCCGATCGTCACCAGCTCGATCCGCGGCGAATCGAGCCGCACGTCGCCCTCGTGCTTTTTGAAGAAGTACCAGATCGATCCGACCACGAACGTCAGCAATCCGGCATGTACCGTCAGCACACCCAGATTGATCACCGTCCAGCGAATCTTGCGCAGCGTGACCAGCGTGAGCGATGTGGCGAATAGCGTGATCAACGTGACGAACAACCAATGCCGAAACGCCTCCATCTCGGTCAATTCAAGTGCCCGCGCCACCGCGGGGATAGCCGAGACGACCGTCGAGTAGATCAGCACCAGCGCCAGCATCGAAATGCCGAACGCGATCGACGAGAACAAATCGATCACGACCACGATTGGATTGCGGCGCGACTTTCTGACGGCGGAATCTGCCATGCGTTCGAACCCTTGGCCCGTGCGCGACGGGCGAGATCAACCAATCTTGTGGGACAGGTTTGAAACCTGTCTTTCCCGGTGGCCCGTGCGCGGCGGGCAAACACCAGCCTGTGCGAATCGCGTGCCGCACAGCGCGAATTTCGCTTTCGCTCTCATGCGACGCTCGCTGCCTGGGCAACGTCCCAATCCGGTGCCCACGATCTTCGATTCTATCCGCAACGGACCGCGCCAGTGCGATCAAAACGACGAAGCGCCGCGCTTTGCGCGAGCCGCGCATCGCGGTACGCTCTCGCCATGAATCGACGCTCCCTCATCGCCCTGTGTTCGGCCCTCGCCACGCTCGTCGGCTGCGAAAGCGGCCTGACCCGCGACCAGCAGGAGTTCCTCTGGAACGGCGAGGACGCATACGCCCGCAAGCAATACGCCACGGCCATCACCACGCTCACCGAGTTCCTCTCGATGGCCCCCGATCGCCCCGAAGCCGCCAAGGCGTATTACGTCCGCGGCCTCAGCTACGCCCAAATCGCCAAGCGCACCGAGGCGTTCAACGACCTGCGCCGCGTGCTCGAAGTGCCCAAGGCCGACCCCGATCTCATGTGGCGCAGCTATGTCACGCTCGGCACGCTGCTCTATGAAGACGGCGAATGGGACACGGCCTACAACACGCTGAACGCCGCCGCGCGGCGTATGCCCAACATGGAGCCACGCGACGTGGTCCTGTTTCGCATGGGCGTGAGCCTCGAACGGCTCGGTCGCTGGGCCGAGGCCAAGGCCGCATTCGAGGAACTGACGCGCACCTTTCCGAATTCGAATCAGGCCGTCGCCGCCCGCCGCCGCATCGATCTTGATGCGACGCACTTCGCGGTCCAGGTCGGCGTGTTCCAGGAGCAGCGCAATGCCGAAATTCACGCCGCGAATTTGCGCAAACAGAATTTATCGCCCTATCTGCGCCGCGAGCTCCGCGACAATCGCCCGGTATTCGTGGTGTTGCTCGGCAAGTACGGCTCCTATGCCGAGGCGACCCGCGCACTGGGCGAAACGCGGGGCAAGGTGCGCGACGCCGTGATCTGGCCCTGAGCGCGTGCGCTGATAGCGACTATGCAACCGATTCGCCTCGGCGAAACCACGCGTCACTTCGAACAAATCGACAGCACCAACACATGGCTGCTGAAATCCGCCGCCGATTTGCCGAGCGGAACCGTGGTCACCGCTGAATTTCAAACCGCCGGCCGTGGGCGATTGGGCCGCGCGTGGGATGCGGCGGCCGCGCAGTCGATCTTGATGAGCGTGCTATTGCACGTTCGCGCGGGCGATCCGCTCATGCAACACGCGTCCTGGCTCGCAGGTGTTGCCGTCGTGCGTGCGATCAAAGATGCCACGTCGATCCGCGTGCGGCTGCGCTGGCCGAATGATCTGACGATCGATGGTCGCAAGTGCGGCGGCATCCTCGTCGAGACGACCGCCCTGCCACGCGATGCCTGCGACGCCGACGATGCGTCGCGCCTGTGGGCCGTGGTGATCGGCATCGGCATCAACTGCAATCAATCCGCCGATTCGTTTCCGTCGGAGCTTGGCGCGAAAGCGACTTCGCTGGCCATCGCGTCGGGCCGAGCGATCGAGCGGGCCGCGCTCACGCGCGCGGTGCTGAGCGAGCTGGAACAAACGCTCGCCGCAGCCGACAACGCGATTGCCCTCGCCCACAAGCGCGAAGCATGGATCGCCGCATGTGACGACATCGGCCGCGCCACCGTCCTGCACCGCGACGGCGAATCGTTTCGTGGTATCGTGCGCTCCATCACGGGCGACGGCGACCTGCTCGTCGAGCTGCCGGGCGGCGAGGTGATGCGTTTTGAAGCGGCAAAAACGACGCGCCTCTGGGCCCACGAGTCGGCGTGAACCGCCCGCCACATCGTCGCCCGGCGTACGCATCGCCGAAGCGCCGCCGCCATCTGCGCCATCGTTGCGGCGCACGACCGCGCTTTCGCCCCCCGCCGCTGACGTAGCGCCCGCACCACTCGCCCGCGATTTGTCACGCCCCACTGTCGTAACCGCGCTCGGCAGCATCGCCACGACGCTCAGCCTGTGGGCGATCTTCGCCGAGGCGCGCTTGCAGGTTCCGCCGCACTGGGCAACCGCAACGCTTCTCGTCGCCATCGGCAGCGGCGCGGCACTCGGGCTCTGGCTGCCGCGGCGATTCATCGTGCGGCAACTCGTTTCAAGCGGCATGGATCGCCCGCCGTCCAGCGTTACGCACACAACGAATTTCGACACGTCGATTGCATCCGGAATCTGCGGCGGGTTGCTCGCACTGCTCGCCCTCGTCGCGCTCGCGGATCGATTCATGCTTCCTGTTGCAGAAAACTTGCGCAGCGGCATGGTCGACGGATTCGTCATGCCGATCGGTGCCATTTGGTGCGTCGTCGCCGCGCTGATCGCGTCGCTCGCGGCGTTGGTCACCATCATCGCCGTCACGATCGTCGTCGCATTGCACGGATGGTTGCGACTGCTCGCCGCCCCGCAAACGCCGATCGCGCGGCTCTGGCGGGCGCAGCTTGTCGGCGCGCTCGCGGCGTTCGCGTTGATCGCGGCAAGCGCATCTCGTTACGCGGACCTGCTCGCCGCTTGTGTCGCCTTCATCGCCGCCGGCTGGAGCGTCGCCGCGCGAGCGATGCCGATTGCCTCGAACCCGGCGATCGCGGCGAGCCAGTCGCTCCGCTCGCCGCGTCTCGCCGCACGACGACGGATGACGCTTCTCGGATTCGCGACCGCGCTCATCGGTGCTTCGCTTGCATCCGCCGCGCCGCCGCGTGGTGACACGTCGCTCGTCGCCCTCACCGCCCTCGGCTGCGCGTCGCTCCTCGTGGCCATGCTCACGCGCCGCGGCATGCTCGATCTCCCGCGGCGGGCGACATTCGCGGCGATCACAATCCTGCTCGCGATCGCAATCATTGGTCCGTTTCTCGCACCCGCGGCCGGGTTAGTCGGCGCAGCAATCGCCGCAGTGTGGATCGCAGTCTCACTCGGGCGACATCTCATTCTGCTCACCGGCAGCGTGCAAGCCGCCCTCGCCCGCATCGGCGCTGCCGCAAGCATCGGCCTGTGCATCGGCGCGTCACTCGCAGGCATGGTCCGGCAATTTGCGCTTCCGAAGTCATCGCTCGGCCGAAGCGCCGCACTTGCCGACGAACGTAGCCCGCTGCACGAAATCGTCCCGACGCTCTGCTCGATCGACGCGCTCGACATGCTCAACCCGGCAAACCCGGTCACGCTCTGGAATCTCGAACGCACGATGCTGTCCGGCGATTTACTGATCACCAACATCACGCAGTTCGACAGCGATCATCGCGAGCGACTGCTGCGACGCCTGGCAAACGCAATTCCGCACGGCGGGCGGCTCATCATCGAGCTCGCGCAAGACGATCGCATCGCCCAAACCGCGCGCAAGACATGGCGCGTCCGTCGCGACGATGCCGCGTGGCTGCTCGACTTTCAAACCGCCGACAATTCGACGTTTCGAGCGCTCATTTTGGGACGCGATGCCCCCGCCTGGCTCCGCCATTTCTCAGACGATCAGCGCCAATTGCGCCTCGTACCGCTCGATCCGCGCGACACGCTCTCGGCCGATCTCGACCGCTAAACAACCACTTACGATAGTGCTGCGTCGCACGGGGAGCATCGGCCTCCGGCCGGTGCGAATTGAGTCAGCACCGGCCGGAGG
>JBJXFK010000062.1:0-7239 GCA_046155505.1 Phycisphaerae bacterium | reverse complement strand
GAAGCATCGGCCTCCGGTCGGTCGGGATACTGTTCGCACCGGCCGGAGGCCGATGCTCCCCGCGCGAGTTCAGCCGGTTTTCTCAGAATGCGATTGCCCTGGACTCGGCGGTTATGTACACCGATCGACCACCGCTCGCTTTACTTCAGCGAAAAGCACACCAGCCGCTCCAAATCCCGCGCATACATCCGCCCGTTATGCAACACCGGCGTCGTCCAGCACCGACCGCTCAATAGCTGTGCCGTCGTGGTCGGCTCATACGCCTTGGGCGTCGCCGGAGCGATGATCAGCTCGCCCTTCTCGGTCAGCAGAAAGAAGTGCCCCTCGGCGATGACCATCGTGCCATGCTCAACGCGCTTTTTTTCCCACTTGAGCGCGCCGGTCAGAAACTCGACGCACTTGAGCCCCTTGTCGTCGCTGCAATAGAGGTGCCCCTCAAACAGCACCGCCGATTGGAACTTGCACAGCAGCACTTTGCTCTCCCACACCTTTGTGTGCGTGAGCTTGTCGCCCTGCTTGCTCAGCTTGATCAGCGTCGCCCCGTGGTCATAGCCCGAGCTGAAAAACAGATGCCCGTCATGGAAAATCGGCGTCGCCGCGTTCACGTTGTAATCGGTTTTCCAGCCCATCTCCCACACCTGCTTGCCGTCGTCGGCGGCGACGATGATCGCCGACTCGCCCATGAAGCCGCAGATGTAGCGCTTGCCCTCGAACGTAAACGGGTACGGCGTGCAATAGCCCACCGGCTGCGAGCCGCTCTTCCAAATCTGCTTGCCGGTGTCCTTGTCGAGGGCCAGCAGCGCGCCCTGCTTTCCGCCGGCGCTGATGATCGCGAGCTGGCCATCGACCAGTACCGATCCGGAGAAGCCCCACTGCGGATGGCCGGTGTATTTCTGTTCCCAGATCAGTTTTCCGTCGGCGGCGCTCACGCATACGAGGCGACCGACCGCGCCGAGGACATAAACCTTGCCATCGCGCACGGTGGGCGTTGCCCGCGTGCCGCTGCCGCCCTGGGCCTCGAAATACGCATTTTCGATCGGGAATTCCCAGATGATCTCGCCGCTGGCGGGGTTGAGGGCCAGCAGCACCTGCTTGCCGTCTTTCGTGCCGCAGGTGTACGCCCGCCCGCCGGCGATGGCAAAGCTGCTGAACGAGTCACCGACGCTGCGTTCCCAGATCAGCTTCAGCGGCGTGTTCCAGTCCTTTTTCAGCCCGGTTTCGCGGCTGATGCTGTCATAGTTTGGGCCGAGGAAATTGGGCCAGTCCTCGCCTGCGCAGGCACAGCCGGCGGCGACGATGGTGGCGGTAGCGGCGGCGATCCAATTGCGGAGCATCGTTATTGTCCTTGTCCGAGAGGTCGACGAATATTGATAACGTGTTCGTGGGTCTGATCTTCCTGGGATCATAACCGCGCGACGAGTTGGTGTGGCGAGGAGGCGGCGCGGGTGGCAACGATCGGCCCGCGTCGAGCGAATTGTTTTGAACGGCAGCTTTTCACCGATATTATTGAGCCGAATGTCGTGGATTGCGTGCAGCCGATCGGGCGCGGGTTTCCCGGCGACTCGGCGGCCGAAGCGGAGATCCGTGCCGATCTGCCGTTCCTCGAAATCGCGCTCGTCCGGCGGAAGCGATTCGATCGGCTGGTCAACTTCTTTGCAACGGACCGGTTCGAGGCCCCAAACGGCACGGTGGAGGTCATTCGGTGAACCTGAATAGCGAACGCGAACTGCTCAACACGAAGCGGAAACTTCGTGACCTCGAGGAAGGCTTCGAAGAGGCACGCGCGGACACCGAGGACGAACATCTGCGCGAACTGGAAATGGAATCGTTCCGGCGGTTGATCAATCAGCTCAAGGAGGAGATCGCGCGGTACGAAGCCCATCAGCCGACGAGCAGCGAGATTGCGCGGTCGTGAGCACGCGGCGCAGGGAAGGGGTCAACTTCACCGACTCGGCCAGTTGGCGGGCGAGGACGCCCACCCCACCCCGCAAGGCTAAACCGACGGGCGTACTGGGGGCCGAAGTCTGGGTCAACACCTGCCCATCGGCTCGCGAACTCGCCGGGGGCTCAAATCCGTTGATCGCTGAGCACATGCCGACAACCGATGCACGGTTCGCGCGCGCAGGTCCGAGCCGGGCGTCGATAGTCCCCTAATGCCAGTTCCCCCAGAGGGGAGATCCTTCCTCCGGCACCTTCATCCCTTACAATTTACCGCCATGCCCCTTGTCGAATACCGCGGCAACCTTTTCGCCTCGCGCGTCCAGTGCTTGGTGAACACCGTCAACTGCGTTGGCGTTATGGGAAAGGGCGTGGCGCTGGAGTTTCGCCGTCGGTTCCCGGAGATGTTCGAGGAATACGCGCGGATCTGCGCTGCGGGACAGCTCCGCCCGGGCCAGATTCTTCCCTACCGGAAATCTTCACCTTGGGTTCTCAACTTCGCTGTAAAGGGCGATTGGAAGTTTCCGTCGCGGTTGGAGTGGGTGGAGAAGTGTCTGACGAGTTTTGCTGCGAACTACCGATCGCTCGGAGTCAAATCTGTTGCCATGCCATGGTTGGGGGCGATGAACGGCGGGCTCGACTGGCCGACCGTTCACCGCATGATCCGCGCGTCGCTCGACCCCCTCGTCGACATCGAAATCGAGCTCGTCGAGTTTGACCCCGCAGCGCCCGACCCGGCGTTCGACCGTCTAGTGGCAGCCACGCGATCCGAGTCGCGTGCGGAGTTCGCATCTCGGACCGGGATTGTCCCCCGGGCGGCCCGAGGCGTTGTTGCTGCGATCGAAACGAATGTCCCTAGCTTTGCACGACTTGCAGAAATGGATGGGTTAGGGGAGAAGACCATCGAGGCGCTTTACGCGCGATTCGCGGTGAAGGCGGGAAGAGGGGAATCAGCGTTGGCGCAGCCGACACTCTTCGAGACGAGCGGATAATGTCCGTCGCCGAGGATGCGATCAAGTGGTTGCGAGAGCTGCCCTCCCGGTGCCAACTCGCTTCGTCGCTTGGGGTGCCGCAGGGCACGGTCATGTGCTACTACGCAGCGGCGTTCAAGAACACTCTTGGCATTCTGAAGGACGGCTTGCGTTGCAAGAACGATCCAAGTCGGCCAGCGGGCGTGGACCTTTCTACACGGTCGATCCAAGTGAGGCGCCGAACCGCGTGGTTGGGCCGTGAGGGCACCGGGCGTGAGTATGATGTGCATGATTGTCTAAACTTGCTTCTCAATCCGTTGTCGGAGACCCGCCAAGCGTTCGAGAAAAACTCGCTGATCGCGCGAAGCCAGGATCAGGATGCGTGGCCATTGTGCGTTCTGGAATACGACCTATCCGCATTGTTCGGCTCGCCCGACATTAGGTGGGGGATCGCTCACAAGAACATTGCGAAGGGCGCGCGGCCGGCATACACGGCGGCAACATTGCTCGAGCAGCCTTTCAATTGGGACATCATCTTTTCATCACCGGAGAGGCAGTCAACTATCCACGATGCCAAGGGCTTCCGCGCCGCGGAGGTCCTGCTGCATCTCGGATCATCGTCCAGATCAGCACCGCTCTCCAACTCGTTTCTGCGCCGCGTACTTGTGAGGCAGAGCGACCTGTCAGAACTCCAGGTCGCGACGTTGAAGTCGGCGGTGACTGGCTCGACGACGATCGCCCATGTGCCCGCCCTTGATCCAGATGTCCGACATCTACTGCACGACGATTTGTGTTTGGTGACCAGCCCTCTTCGCCCTTCGGTCGCCAAAGCGTGCCGCGACGCCGTACTGCTCGAGGAAAGCGAGCGGATTTCGCCGGCCCTCAGAAATTTCCGTCGAAAGGAGAACAAAGAAAACTGGAAGCACGGTCAAGGCCACATAGTCCGGGTCATGGTCTGGTCCGCGTATCTGTCCCGCGCAACTAGACTGAATGCCGCGGAGCGCCACGCGGCGATGATTGCCGCCGCTATCCATGATCTTGATCGCCTGACTGACAATACGGACGAACCCGAGCACGGACGCCTGGCCGCCGACAGGCACCGTCCACAAGTACTGAGATGGGTTTGGGACGACCGATTGGCGGAGTCGTGTCTGGAGGCAGTGCGACTCCACTGTCTGGACGACTCGGAAGCTCAGAACAAGGACTCACTATGGAGCACTCTCAAGGACGCGGACGCATTAGATCGCGGACGATTCGGAACGCCGGTTGACCCGGGCAATCAGGGCAAGGGTTGGGGGAAGGGGTGCGAATGTTCCCAGCTGCGAAACAAGAGCGCGGCCCAGGTGGCGGCGTGGGACGCCTACAGATTGGCGAGGGTTACAGCGTACGTGAACTGGGACAAGGACCGGCCTGTGCGGTCACTGTGTGACTACCTCACGACGGCTTGCCGCGAGGTCATCAAGTTGGGCGTGCCGGACGAGGTGGCGGCGGCGAATCGATTTCTTGAAGCGCTGAATCGGGATGGCGGCCAATGAACTCGAAAAGAACCATGCGCGGATGACGGAACTCCCGCTCCCACTCTGGCTCTCCATCCTCCTCTCCGCCGCCGCCGTCTGAATCGGCCCCATGGTCGCCGCGATGCGGGTCGCGCGCAGCGCGCCGATGCGGTCCCGAGCCTCGCATTTCCATCGCTCGGGTCGCAGATTCCACTTTAGGCCGCACCTGCGGGCGGGAAATCTCAATGGAATTCAAAGCAGGGCCGCAAACTCATTCGGGGTGAGTCCTGCCTGCCGTAGGAGCACGCGCAGTGCTCCCCGGTCCAGTTCCCGGTCGTCGGGCACCGATCGCGTCGGCGGCGGCTAAGGCCGGTAGAGCATCATGTGGCTGCCCTTCTGCCGATCCAATTGGAACCCGAACTTGGCCAAACGCGCGAACGAGGTCGCGGCCTGAAACAACCGGCAGACGGCTCATACGCAAACGACCTGTGTGTCGAAATTCTCATCAGGAATCGGTTGACCATGAGCCGCAGCGGTTTCGAGCCAGCCTTCAATCGCTTCCTTGATGTTGGCGATGGCCTCGGCCTTCGTGCGTCCCTGACTCACGCAGCCGGGCAGCGACGGGCACTCGGCGACCCAATAGGCATCTTCGCCCCGGTAGAGCACGACGGCACGCATGATGAAACTCCTCAACGTCAATCATACCACCGCATCAGGCCGGTCCGAGCGTCTCAATCTCCAGCAAACGGCAGGGCGAACGCACTCTAGCTGAGACGCTTATTCGGAGGACTCGCGCTGGCGAGCCGACCTCCGATCGCTCATGCTTTTGGCCGAAAGTGAATCGAACAAAGCCCGTTCGGAGACCGTTCCCCCAGCGCTGCGTGCCTGAAAACGCAGAATGCGCTTTGCCTAACCGGATCGCGCTATTGCAAAAAATCCACCTTGACACCCCCACCCGCGCGGATATCGTTGCCTCATGGCAGACAGAGCATACCCACCCAAAATCATCGGCGATGCACTCACCTTTGATGACGTGCTGCTCGTCCCGCAGCGCTCCGGCGTTCACCCGCGCGACATTGATGTGAGCACGCAGCTCACGCGCGACATTCGCCTCAATATCCCGCTGCTCTCGGCCCCGATGGACACCGTGACCGAGAGCAACCTCGCCATCGCGCTCGCCCAGGAAGGCGGCATCGGCGTCATTCATCGCAACCTGAGCGTCGAAGAGCAGTGCCGCGAGGTGCGCAAGGTCAAACGGTCCGAGAGCGGCGTCATTCTCGACCCGATCACGCTCCGCCCCGAAGATTCCGTCGCCCGGGCGCAGACCGTCATGCGCTTGCAAAACGTCAGCGGCATTCCCATCACCCACGCCGACGGATCGCTGGTCGGCATTCTGACTCGCCGCGATCTGAAATTCCTCGATCGCACGGATCAGACCATCGGCGAAGTGATGACGCGCGACGGTCTGGTCACCGGCTCGCCGACGACCACGCTCGACGAAGCCGAGGCGATTCTGAACCGGGCCAAGGTCGAAAAGCTGCTGCTCGTCGAAGAAGGTGGCAAGCTGGCCGGGCTGATCACGATGCGCGACATCGAACGCTCACGCGAATATCCGCAGCGCTGCAAGGACGCCCGCGGCCGGCTGCGCGTCGGGGCGGCGATCGGCGTATTCGACTATGAACGGGCCGCCGAATTGATCAACGCCGACGTCGATGTCATCACCGTCGATAGCGCCCACGGGCACAGCGACAACGTCATCGAAACCGTGCGGCAGCTCAAGAAAACGCACAATATCTCGATCATCGCCGGCAATATCGTCACCGTCGAAGCCGCCCGCGATTTGATCGACGCCGGTGCGGACGCGCTCAAGGTCGGCATCGGACCCGGCTCAATCTGCACGACGCGCGTCGTCACCGGCTGCGGCATTCCACAAATCACGGCGGTCATGCAGGTCGCCGAGGCTGCCAGCGTGCCGATCGTCGCCGACGGCGGGATTCGATATAGCGGCGACGTGGCTAAGGCGATCGCGGCTGGAGCGTCGTGCGTGATGATCGGCTCGCTCTTCGCCGGCATGGACGAGTCGCCGGGACAGGTCGTGCTGTGGAAGGGTCGCCGATATAAGGAATATCGCGGAATGGGTTCGCTGGGCGCGATGGAACGCGGCTCGGGCGAGCGCTATTTTCAGACGACGACCAATCCGAAGAAGATGGTGCCCGAGGGCGTCGAGGGCCGCGTGCCCTATCGCGGGACGATGAGCGAATATGTTACGCAACTCGTCGGCGGCCTGCGACAGGGGATGGGCTATTGCGGTTGCCGCAACATTGCCGAGTTTCACTCGAAGGCGAAGTTCGTGCGTGTCACGCATGCGGGAGTTGTTGAATCCCACCCGCACGATATCCTCATTACCAAGGAACCGACGAACTACGCCATCGACACCAAGGATGATGAACGATGATGAAGAAGCCAAGGCACGAAGGCACGAAGGCACGAAGGCACGAAGTGAAGAGCGCGGCGACCGTGCCTTTCTTGCCTCTGTGCCTTCGTGCCTCCGTGCCTTCGTGCCTTCTCTTCCTCGCCGGCTGCTCGCATCTGCCGAATCAATTTCGCGAAGACGGGGCGGCCGCGGTCGATGAGCTTGAATCACCGACGTCGATTGATGTCTATGCTCGCTTCACCCGCAACGAGCAGCGCGATCGAGGATGGAATCGACAGGAACTCGTCGCCGAGACCGGCGGCGTGACGCACTGGCCGCTGTACTTTGAAGACCCGTTCGAAGACAAGGGAAGCGGACGCATGGGCCGCAACAAGTATTACGTCGGCTGGGAAGACGCGAT
>JBJXFK010000047.1:0-13033 GCA_046155505.1 Phycisphaerae bacterium | reverse complement strand
AGCAAAAGCATGTATCGTCGCCCGACCGTGCGCATAATCGCGGGCGCGTCGAGATATCGCGCGCCGAGCGTAAGCAACCCGCCGCCGAATGCCCCGCGCCACGATCGATACGCCGCGATGACCTCGCCGCGCGAAGCTGTGCCGACGGACATTTCGCCACACTCTGGGCAGCGAAATGTGCCGAATTCGTTGCGGCTTTGGCCGCGCAGGTCATAGGCACAGTTGGGGCAGAGCATGTGGGCTCCGTAAGGGCGCTGATTCACCATGCAGCAATCTCTGCGTGCAAATCCTACGCTTGAACTGTGTGCGAATGCGGGTGACTTACGATGCGCACGGCGGTGAGGCGGGCAGTCGCGCCGATCGCCCCGGCGCGAGTTTCTTCACAGCACGAGCAGAGCAACGGCGAGGAGGAGCAGTTGGGCACCCAGAATTATCACGCCGTAGAACGTCCGCATTCCCCGATCTCGCTCGGCCAAAACAAGCTTTGGCAGCGAGGCGGCTATGTATCCAATCCACAAAGCAGAAGGAACCGAGACTGCGACAACGATGACCGTAAATGTGAGTCGCGGCCACAGGTTCGACGTCACGTACATCGCGATCGTCGGCAGAAGGAAGCAAACGATTACCACCATCGGGACGAGTGCGTAGCCCATGAGGCCGACGGCGCGGGCGAACATCCGTCCCGAAGCGGCAATTGGGCTGAGGCCGACGAGCACGCGGCTGACAAGCAGTATCCACGCCAGTTCCAACATGACGGCGGCAGATGTCCACGCGACGGCTCTTGCACTTCGCCAAACAACTCGCGCGGGTGGCACATCGAGCCAAAGCACCTCATGCGTTTGCTTGCCGGTGAATACGCGTCCGTCGGGACATTTGTAGTCGAGCAACACGTATCGAATACGATCAGCATTCGGGTCGCTGACAATCGAGTGCCGGCTCGTAATGTGATCCAAATCGATACGAACGTCGGGAGCATCCGGCGAGTACCACCACCGATCGTAATGTTTCACTCGAGTTACCATCGAGATTGTCGACGCCGCGAGTGGCACGGTTACGATTGCGATGCAGACCCAGATCATTCTTTGCCGGACTGTCCGAAGGACTACGCGCGAGTCAAGGAAACGAGCTCCGAGCGTTTGCAGTCCGCAGCCGAAGGCCCCTCGCCACGATCGATACGCCGCGATGACCTCGCCTCGCGAAGCTGTGCCGACGGACATTTCGCCACACTCTGGGCAGCGAAATGTGCCGAATTCGTTGCGGCTTTGGCCGCGCAGGTCGTAGGCACAGTTGGGGCAGAGCATCGCGGGCTCCGTGGGTGTCAGCGATTGGCGCGGGCGTCAAAGTCTGTATGGAATCCTATGCGAAATGCGTCGCGGTCCTGTACGAGCACAATTTGGTGTGCGCGGGCTCGCGGGTATTCGCTTGGCCGCACTTGCGGGGTAGCGACTTCGGCCTCACGCGGCGCGCGGGAACGACATACACATCGCGTTGTGTACGAGCCCCCACTTCGCGCAGACACGCGCGTTTTGCAACATCGTGTTCGGCGTTTGAACGTCCGTCGCTGACTCCGCCGAACCGAAGACATGCCGACGAAACGGCCGTCGGCATAGCACCAGTCCCGCCCCGCTCACCGATCCGATAACAATTCCGCAAGTGTCAACCATTCACACCAGTGCAGGGCGTGGTGCGCCCCCACACTGATTCCGGTACCCGTTCCGCCCGATTTCATCGATAGGCCTTTCGCCGCGCATTTCGCGCGGCGGCCACGGAGCCAGCGATCATGCCTGTCGCCACGCATCAATCTGTCGCGACCCAAGCCGCCCATGTTCAGATCATTGTGGGAAGCGATGCGGTGCCGCCCGCGCTGCAAGCGGCGCTGCGCGAGATCGACGCCGACGCGACGTTTGCGACGCTGCGCGATGCGAGCCGGCGCGGTTGCTTGCCGACTGCCGATGCCGTCGTGGTCGTCGCCGATCTGTCGAGCGCCGGCGATGCCGACGAATTGCGGCGATATCTGTCGCTCGCCGCCGTGCGGCCGCGCGGGACGATGGTCGTCAGCGCGGTCCGCGATGCAGCCGCAGGCTTGAATGTGCCGGCGACGTTGCCGGTCGTGTTTTGCACCGCCGACGGCGACGGCCGGCTCGCAACGCAGCTTCGCACATTGATCGACATGCGCCCCGCGCTCGAGTCGCTTAGCGGACTAGTGGCGCAGCGTGGCGCGCTGGAAGCCGACGCGCGACACATTCGCCAGCAATTGCGGCACGTCGGACAGTTGCAACGCGAGTTCTTGCCGGAAGCGCTGCCGACGATTGACGGGGTGGAGTTCGCGGCGCTGTATCGGCCGGCGGATCTCGTGTCGGGCGATATTTACGACGTGCGACGGCTCGATGAGGAGCATGTGGCGATCTGGATCGCGGACGCCGAGGGGCATGGGCTGCTGTCGGCGATGTTGACGGTGTTCATCAAGCGGGCGCTGCTCGGTCGCGAGCGGCGCGACACGGGCTACAGCATTTTGCCGCCGAGCGAGGTGTTGTCGCGACTCAACGACGAGCTGCTGGAGTCGGCGTTGCCGGATTGTGATTATGTGGCGGCGGTGTATGCGCTGTTCAACTTGCGGACGCGCGAGCTGCAGATCGCGCGGGCGGGGTCGCCGTATCCGATTTTTCGAAGGGCGAACGGGAAGAGCAGTCTGCTCCGACCCGCGGGTAGTTTGCTGGGCGTGGTGGCGGGCGCGACGTATGAGACGACGACCGTGACGCTGGCGAAGGGCGATGCGGTGCTGTTTTGCTCGGACGGATTGGTGCGGCTGGTCGATCCGATCGCGGGCGCGGCGGCGGCGACGGGTGCCCTGTTGTCGGGCGCGGCAAAGGTGCCGGTTGCGGCCGATCAGGCGATCACAGAGTCGGCGTGGTACGAGTCCATGCGTCGCGACGGCGTCGGCGCGGCGCTCGATTTGGCGGCGTATCGACACGACAGCATGCGGCGGCTGGGTTGTGGCGTGGACGACCTGACTGCGATCGCGATTCGTGCGTCATTTGCGGGGGCGGGGAAAGAGGTCGTGAAGTAGCCCAGTTGGAGGCGTACCGACGCGAATGGTCGTCGACATGGTCCCCGACCTGGAGCACAGCGGTCCTCCGCACTGTTCCAGAACGCGCGCCGCACGAGATCCTCGCCTGTCGCCTCCTCGCCGATTGACTCCGCCCCTCCCTTGTACATTACGCCGCAGCGGCGAGAATACTCCGCTCTCGCGCTGCGGGCGGTGGACTGGCTGCCGCTATGCTGCGCGGTGCGGACCAACTGCTGTTCGAAACGCATCGAAAAAAGGAACTTCCGGTGAAACGCCCCAATGTACGTACGCTCGCCGTCGGCATCGCCATCGGCATGCTTTTCTCCGTCCCTGCCGGCTGGACGCTGGCCCAGACCAAGCTCGTCGGCGGCACCAAATTCGCCTGCGTGGACGTCGTTAAGGTCTTCAACGAATACGAACGCCAGCGCGATCTGCAAAACGAGATGGACCAGCTCAAGGCCACGCTGCAAACCGACAACGACAAGAAGCGCGGCCAGATCGACACCATGCAGGCCACGCTCGAACGCATGGACCCCAAAGACCCGACGTACAACGCCAAGGTCAAGGAACTGCTGCAACTCCAGATCGAATACAAGAACTGGTTCGATCTGAAGCAGGCCGAGATGGCCCGCCAGGCCGCGATCTGGACCGCGCGCATGTATCAGGAAATCAACGAGTCGATCGGCGAAATCGCGACCAAAGAAGGCTTCGACGCCGTCTTCTACGTCGACGAATTCATCGATGACGCCCGCAACCCCGACATGCAGGCCGTCCGCGACCAGATTCGCCTGCGCAAGGTTTATTGGTGGAGCAAGCCGTCCGATGTCACCGCCACCGTAACCGAAAAACTCAACGCGGCCTACAAGGTTGCGCCCAAGCAGCCGATGCTGCCGACGCCCTGATCCAATCGCCCACGATCGCCCGCCCGGTGCCGAAACTGAGCGCCGGGCGGACTATGCTCGCAAACACTCTGGCCCCGACTCGCATCGCACGAGCACGAAAGATGAACGACTGGAAGCCGATCCGCGCCGACGAGCTGGCTCGCATCCTCGATGGTGAGTTGCACGGCGACGGCGCGATCACGATCAATCAAATCGGCACGCTCGATAACGCCGGCCCAGCTTCTCTCGCCTGGATGGGCAGCGCCAACTATGCCGGCAAGCTGGCAGCGACAGCCGCCGGCGTCGTGCTGATCCCACTCGGTATCGAACCGCCGGCGGCGAAAACCGTCATCCGCGTGAAAGACCCCGACGTCTCGCTCAGCCGCGCGCTAGAGCACATGGCCCCGCGCCCGCCGACCGTGCCGATCGGCGTACACCGCACCGCCGTCGTCGCCGAAGACGCCGTGATCGATGGTGCGTGCATCGGCCCGCACGCCACAATCTGCGCCGGGGCGATCGTCGGCGCGGGGACGCAGTTGCACGCGGGCGTGTATGTCGGCAACGGCGCACGCATCGGACGCGATTGCATCCTCTGGCCCGGCAGCGTCGTCCGCGATCGCTGCATCCTCGGCGATCGCGTCACGCTACAACCCAATGCGATCATCGGGGCCGACGGTTTCGGCTTTCTGTTTCGCGACGGTAAGCATGTGAAGGTTCCGCAGGTCGGAACAGTGCTGATCGAAGACGACGTGGAGATCGGGGCCAACTCGTGCGTCGATCGCGCGAAGTCCGGCGTCACGCGCATCGGCCGCGGAACCAAGATTGATAACCTCGTGCAAATCGGCCACAATTGCAACATTGGTGAAGATTGCATGATCGTCGCCCAAGTGGGCATCTCCGGGTCGGTGACAACCGGCAACTACTGTGTTTTCGCCGGGCAGGCAGGGGTCTCGGACCACATCAAGGTCGGCAATGCCGTCCAGGTTGGAGCGCAGGCGTGTCTTTTTGGCGATGCCGACGACGGCGAAGTGCTGCTGGGAACGCCCGCAATCGCGAAACGCGCCGCGTTGAAGCGCGAGTTGGCCTCGCGCAAATTGCCCGAATTGGTCGTACAGCTAAAAGAGCTTCAGAAACGGATTGAGCAGCTTGAGTCGTCAGCAAACGATCGCGCGCGAAGTTGAACTCCCCGGCCGCGGCTTGTTCACGGGTGGCCCGGTCACCGCCCGCTTCAAACCCGCCCCGGTCGGCGCGGGCGTTGTATTCGTGCGCACCGATCAGGGCCAACCGGTCTACATTCGCGCCAGCATTGAAAATCTCACCCGCCGCGCCCGCCGATCGAGCATTCGCAACGGCACGCTCGCGGTCGAAACGGTCGAACATTGCCTCGCCGCCGTGCGCGGCTTGTCGATCGACAATCTCTTCGTCGAGCTCGACAACGCCGAGGTACCCGCCGCCGACGGCAGCTCTCGCCCGTTCGTTGAAACGCTGCAATCCGCCGGCATTGTCGAGCAGGACGCTGAACGCATCACGCTGCCCGTTCGCGAATTGACGCGCGTCACGGAGGGCGACGCCGAATTGGTCGCGTGGCCGGGCGACGCGACGCGGCTCGAAATTTTCTACGAGTTGGATTACGGCCCCGAAAGCCCGATCGGCAAGCAGATTCATCACTTCACGCTCGAGCATGACTCGTTCGTGCAGGAAATCGCCGCCGCTCGCACCTTCGTCACTGAGGCGGAGGCGGCACAATTGCGCTCCGCCGGCATGGGCACACACCTCGACTATCGCGACATTCTCGTCATCGGCAAGGACGGCCCGATCGACAACGCGTTTCGCTATCCGAACGAGTGCGTGCGGCACAAGATTCTCGACCTGGTCGGCGACCTGATGCTCGGCGGCGCGTTCGTCTGCGGCAAAATCTACGCCCGCAAGAGCGGCCACAATCTCAACCACGAGCTGGTTCGCAAGCTGATCGAGCAGCGCGAGAAGCGCCGCCGCAGCGAGCAGCTCAACGTCTCGCCCAAACTCGACATTCGCCACATTCAACGCATCTTGCCGCATCGCTATCCGATGCTGCTGATCGACCGCGTGCTCGAATTCGACGGCGATCGCCGCGCCGTCGGCCTGAAGAACGTCTCGGTCAACGAGCCGTTCTTTGAGGGCCACTATCCGCGCCACCCGATCATGCCCGGCGTACTGATCGTCGAAGCGATGGCTCAACTCGGCGGCTTGCTGCTTTCGCAGAAACTCGAACACACCGGCAAGGTCGCCGTCCTGCTCAGCCTCGACAAATTCAAATTCCGCCGCCCGGTAACGCCCGGCGATCAGCTCGTCATCGAAGTCATCAACCGCCGAGCCAAGAGCCGCACCGGCGAAGTCCACGCCCGCGCCACAGTCGGCAACGAACTGGCGGCGGAGGGCACGATCCGATTCATGCTGGTCGATGAGGATCCGACGTGATCAGAGTATCGAGTAGTGAGTATCGAGTAGCGAGTTGCGCGACGCGGTGGCACTTTGTCACTCGCTACTCGCTACTCGCCACTCGCTATTGTTCGGCGGGAGTCCAATGACCGAAATCTCTCCCCTTGCATTCGTCGATCCCAAGGCGACTCTCGGACGAAACGTCCGCATCGACCCGTTTTGCTACGTCGGCCCCGAAGTCACGCTCGGCGACGACTGCGTGCTGCATCCGCACGTCACCCTCATCGGCAACAGCACGTTTGGCGCGCGCAACCAATTTCATCCGCAATGCGTCCTCGGTGCCGATCCGCAGGATCTAAAATACAAGGGTGGCCCCACCCGCCTCGTCGTCGGCAATGACAATCATTTCCGCGAACTCGTCACCATCCACCGCGGCACCGAAGTCGATCGCCACAGCGCCGGCGTGACGCGCATCGGCGATCACAACCTGCTCATGGTCGGCGCGCACATCGCCCATGACTGCGCCGTCGGCAATCACTGCATCATCGCCAACAACGTGCTCGCCGCCGGGCACATCGTCATCGAAGATTTTGTCAACATTAGCGGCGCCGTCGCGATTCAGCATTTCAGCACGATCGGCCGCTACTCGTTCGTCACCGGCGCGACGCGCGTGCCGCGCGACGTACCGCCTTACACCATCGCCCACGGCTACGAAGCCGCGACGCAAGGCATCAACGTCAAAGGTCTGCAACGCTGGAAAGTGCCCGACGAGTCAATCGAGGCTCTCGAAAAAGCCGGTCGCATGTTGTTCCCGCGCCGCGACACGTCGCGCCCGCTGAGCATCATCGACGCGCTCAACGAAGTCGAAGACGCCGGCCTCGCCGCCGATTCGCATGTGCGCTATCTCGTCGATTTTCTCCGCCGCATGCGCGAAAGCAGCGTCCACGGTCGCGTGCTCGAAAAGCTGCGCGCCGATAAACCCGAGGACCGTGCCGGCTTTTACTCCGCCGTTCGCAAGGACACGAATTCATGAGCAATCCAATGCCGGTCGCCGTCATCGGCGCGGGCCACATGGGCAAGCACCACGTTCGCGTCTATTCGCAAATGCCACAGGCGAAACTCGTCGCGGTGATCGACCACGACATCGACCGCGCCCGCGCCGCCGCCGAACCGCTCGGCGTCGCCTTTGGCCGCGAGCTCACTCCGGAAATGGGCGACGTCGCAGCCGTGACCGTCGCCGTGCCTACGAAATTTCATCTGTCGGCCTCGCGACCGCTGATCGAGCGCGGCATCGGCGTATTGATCGAAAAGCCGATCGCGTCATCGGCTGCCGAGGCCGAAGAGATCGCATCGCTCGCCAAAAAACACGGCACTGTAGTTGGAGTCGGCCACACTGAGCGCTTCAATCCCGCCGTCCGCGCGGCACAGAAGCTCGGCCTGCGGCCCAAATTCGTCGAAACGCACCGCATCAGCCCGTTCACATTCCGCTCGGCCGACATCGGCGTGGTCTTCGACATGATGATCCACGACATCGACATCGTGCTCGATCTCATCCGCGACGAGCCGGTCCGCGTCGACGCGGTCGGCGTAAAAGTGCTCGCCGGTCACGAGGACATCGCCAACGCGCGGGTCATGTTCAAAAACGGCGCGGTCGCCACGCTCACGGCGTCGCGCCTCGCGCTGAAAACCGAACGCAAGCTGCGTGCCTTCGCGACAAATGCATACGTCTCGCTCGATTATCAAAAGAAGGTCGGCGTGGCGATCACGCTGGCCAACAACATCGACATCCTGAAATTCGCTCGCGAACGCAATATCGAAGACGTGTCGCAATTCACCGCCGCCGACTACAGCAAGATGGTCAACGTCGAGCCGCTGGTGGTCTCGTCCAAAGATGCGCTGCAAGACGAGTTGGAAACATTCCTGGAATGCGTCCGCGATCGCAAGCGACCACCGGTCAGCGTCGAAGACGGCGTCGCCGCCGTCCGCCTGGCCGAGCAAATCGTCACCTCATTGAACACGCACAACTGGGGCGAAGAGAAGCCGCTGTTTAGTGCCTAGTGCTCAGTATCTAGTGCCTAGCATGGAGTATCGCGCGCAGGCGGCCCCCGACCAACCGAACTCGCGGCCATCGCACCGCGCTCCCAAAAAGTCAGCGGATCGCCGATCGCCGCGCGACCGGCGCTCCGCAACATTCTCTCCTGCCGCCGCACTTAAGCCGCGATCGTCGCCGCCGCCTGTTCGCTCCAGGGCCCGCGTTCGCCGGTCGGGTTCACCCAGCGCAACCAGTAGTACGCCGTCTTGCCGCCGTCTTCCGAGGCAAAATCCAGCACATACGGCTGGCTCGTGAACACCGCCACAAAGCGCAGCTCGCTCTCGCCCGTCGGCGGCGTCGTGCCGATCTTGTTCCAGATCTCGACGCCCAGCACGCCCGGCGGCTTGGCCCGCCGCGTCGGCGAGGCCGAGTCCACAAAGCGCAGCGTGTGCTGCAACGGGTTTCCGCCTCCAGCATCGACCCGCCAACCTGCCGACTGCAATACCGAAAAGAAGATTCACCACAGAGACACAGAGACACCGAGAATGCACAGAGAACTTCACTAGACATAAAAAAGGGTTCAGGGGTCGGGGTTCAGGGGTCAGCGAACTTTGTGGAACAGCCGCCATCGGCTGTTTTTTTATCCCGCAGCCCATGTGGGACGGGTTTGTAACCCGTCTCTTCGCACCGCCCGGAATCCAAGATCATCCTCACGCAGAGCCGCGAAGGCGCGGGGAATTTGGGGGAAAGGGATCGAGGGAATGAGGGATCATGGGACCGCGGCGCGGGTTCAGGGTTCTACGGGACGGAACCGATAGGGCGTGGAACCCCGCCCCGCGACCAGCGAATTAGGAATTTGGCGCGCCACAAGAGCTCGTTGGGTCAGAGTACAGCCCGAGAGCTGCGCTGATTGCGTTTGAGGTGTCGCACCCGAGGATCGCCCCGCGTCCCGCAGCGCGCGCGAGGATTAGAGACGTTCTTCGCACAGCGCGTTGGCCTTCCAAATGTCCGGTGCGCTTATAATTGCGGGTTTACGCCGCGCGCGTCACACTTTCCGCCAGAAGCTGCACCCCGGGAGAGCCTTTCGCATGGGCCTCGCATCAAGGCTATTTCGCGCGATCGCGATCACCGCCAGCAAAATCGGCGTGAAGAAGCTTGCCTATGCGCTGGGCACACCCTATGGCGCGGGTACAGTTGTTGAGGGAGCTGTCGATTTCGGAATCGGCGTCTTTGAGGACCTCTGTCGTCAGATCGGCGGCGGTCCCGAAAAGCCGCCTTCGGCATCCAATATCGAAACGGCACTTGAGCCGACAACACAAAATGAAGTGCGGCGGCAGATCGCCGAAATCGCCCGGTCCAGCGCTCCGCAAGCTGCCGCGCAAATGTCCACGGCACTCGCTGAAATTGCACCGGAAATGCCCGAGCAGGATCGAGCGCTATTGACAAGCTACGCCTCGATCCTCCCCGAGCGCGTTCGCCGCACACTCCAACGTCCGGAAGACCCGACCGGTCGCACGGTGCCCGCCGACCTGCCGATGCGCACCGCGCTGGACCTCGCCGCATTTCTTCCGCCGATGCCGCGATTCGCCGCGGGCGAAGAACCGGTTTACAACCGGACGCTGGTGCGCTTGCTGGGTTCGGGCACTTTCGGCGAGGTCTGGGAAGCCCGCAAGTCCGGTTTCGCCGATCGCCGCGTAGCTCTTAAGTTTTGCCTCGGCGAGGATGCGGCACTGCTCCACGAAGCCCGGCTGGCGCAGCGTCTCGACCATCCCGGCATTGTGCGGTTGGAAGAGATTCACCCACGCCGCGGGGAAGTGCCTCTTTGTCTGGAGTACGAGTTCGTCGATGGAACCGACCTCGCCTCATGGTTTCTCGCGAATCCGGTGACGAACGCGCAGCGCGGCCAATTCGTCGCAGAAGTCGTGGCCGACCTCGCGGATATTGTTCACGCCGCGCACGATCACGGCAGAGAGCTTGGTCGACCCGAGCCAATCGTTCACCGCGACCTGAAACCCGCGAATGTGCTTGTGCCCGCCCGCCCGCGCGGATCGCGTTTCAAAGTGACCGACTTCGGGATCGGCGCCATCCTCCGAACCGCCGAAGAGAATCAGCAGGCCACGCGAATACGCACACTCGGTCGCCTTGGTTCCTCGTTTACTCTCGACGCGCTCGCATCGCACACACCTCGGTACGCACCCGACGAGCAAATTTCTGGCGCAGTACCCGATCCTCGAAACGACATTTTTGCACTGGGTGTCATCTGGTGGCAGTTGCTGCTGGGGGATTTCAACAAATCGGCTCCGCGTGGAGTGGGATGGAAGCGCCAGCTCCGAGCGCTCTCGGTTTCCGACGACATGATTTCGCTCATCGAGCGCTGTGTCGATTCCGACCCGGCCGAGCGACCGGAACATGCGGGCGCTCTGGTGAATGAACTGCGGGTTTTGCTTGGTAGCCCTGCTCCTCCAGTCGCCGCACTGGCAGCAACGCCCGTTGAGGTCAACGCGACGGCCGCCCACCCGCCCCGGACCGCACAACCGCCGCAATCGCCGTTACTGCAAGATACGCCAGAGTTGCGCGAGCAAATCGCGCTGATCGAGGAAGCCGCGCGAGAAAGCCTCGGGCTGGACCCCAATGCGTCGCTCGACATCGCGGCGTGGAGTCGGGTCACGGCGTTGGATCTTTTCGATGATGCGATCACCGACGCGGGAATGGCTTGGCTCGCCCGCGCGGATACCGGCCTCAAGGCCCTGACCGCGCTGAACCTCACCGACACGAAGGTGACGGACGCGGGGCTCGCGCAACTCGCACGCCCGAACACAGGCCTAAAGAATCTAACCACCTTGAATCTATGCAACACCCTGGTGACCGACGCGGGGCTGACCGAGCTCGCCCATGCGGATACCGGACTCAAGGCCCTGACCGAACTAAACCTCATACACACAACGGTGACGGACGCGGGGCTGTCGCAACTCGCACGCCCGAGCACAGGCCTCAAAGCCGTTACGCAGCTGAAGCTCTGGCATGCTAAATTGACGGACGCAGGGGTAATGCAACTCGCCCGTGCGGATAGCGGCCTCAAAGCCCTGACCACATTGGACTTGTACTACACGCAGGTGACGGACGCCGGGCTGACGCAGCTCGCCCGCCCGGATACGGGCCTCAAGGCCCTGATCACGCTGGGCCTCAAGCACACACGGGTGACGGACGCGGGGCTGACGCAGCTCGCCCGCCCGGATACCGGCCTCAAAGCCCTGATCGCGCTGGACCTCGGTTATACGAAGGCGACGGACGCGGGGCTGACGCAGCTTGCCCGCGCGGAGTCAGGCCTCAAGGCGCTGACGACGTTGAACCTCAGCGGCACGCAAGTTAGTGACGCAGGGGTTGCGCAGCTCGCCCGCGCGGATACCGGCCTCAAGGCCCTGACCACACTGGAACTCAGCGACACGCAGGTGACGGACGCGGGGCTGGCGCTGCTCGCCCGCGCGGACTCCGGCCCCAAGGCCCTGACCACGCTGGACCTCCGCGGCACGAAGGTGACGGACGAGGGGCTGGCGCAACTCGCCCGCGCGGACACCGGCCTCAAGGCCCTGTCCACGCTGAACCTCGGCCGCACGAAGGTGACGGACGCGGGGCTTGCGCAGCTCGCCCGCGCGGACTCCGGCCTCAAGGCCCTGACCACGCTGAGCCTCGCCGGCACGAAGGTGACGGACGCGGGGGTGGCGGCGCTGCGGGAAGCCCGGCCCAATCTTCTGATCATCCGATAGTGCGCGGCTGCGGCGCTCTTCTCCGCGCCTCCGCGCCTCTGCGTGAGAATGGTCTTGGATTCCGGGTTGTGCGAAGAAACGGGTGATGGCGGGGAATGGGGCGCGGGGCGCCGGGCGCAGGGCGCTGGGAGAAAGCAGCCGTGGGCGGCTGCTCCACAAGAAACAGCCGAGGGCGGCAGTCCTCCATCGCGCCCCGCGCCCAGCGCCCAACGCCCTTCCCCCTCCCTCTTCTCTGTGCCCTCGGCGTCTCTGTGTTGAATCTCTTCCCCTTGTTCCCTGGTTCCCTTGTTCCCTAGTTCCCTTCCCCTGTGCGTCTCTGTGTCTCTGTGCCTCTGTGGTTTCTCTTCTCCCCCGGCGAGCGGCGCGTGAGTCGATGGACGAGTGGTTTGGGGATGGCTCCAACTGGGTCGGAGCATGCGACGAGTGGGTTGTCGTGTATTCCGTGCGGCTTGGGGCATGGAGCGGGGCAACTTCAGTCATTTCGTGTTCATTTGTGGGCAGCGACGATCCGATAGCAGTGTTGTACGCGCGCGACGGAGCGAAGCGGCAGCGGCACTCGCCCGGGCGGGTGCGAGGTTCGCCGGTCCCGGCGCGGCGCTGGCCGCGGCGGACGCGGTGCTGGCCCGAGCGAGCGTGGTATTCGTCGCGGCGAGCGCGATATTCGCTCGAGCGAGCGCGGACCGCGCGACTTCGGCGACCGTCTACACCGGTCTTGCGGTCGTCCGCGCCGGTCCCGGTGCGGCGTTCGCCGATCCGGGCGTGGCATTCGGAGGCTTGAACATGGCTCACGGCGGTGAGAGTTACATCCCTCGGCCCGACGGTGACTTCAACGGCTGGGCCAACAATTTTTACGATGCGCTGAAGCCGTGGT
>JBJXFK010000039.1:0-17768 GCA_046155505.1 Phycisphaerae bacterium | reverse complement strand
CGATTGTGGCGACGGCTTCGACGCGGCCTGCGTCTTGGCGGATTGGTGCTGCGACGCGCCTGATTGGCAGCCGACCAGCAGCGTCACCGCAGCGGTGATGATTGAAACTCCGAGGACGCGACAGGCGCGAGAAGCCATGCGTGATTCTCCGACGTGACAAATGAGTCTGCGAAGTCTCGCCGTTGGGCGCTGGGGGTCAAGCAGCGGCATGGGCCTTCGGCTTATTGCGGCGTTGCGGGTCGGCCGACACCGTTGGCAAACTCCCCCGGTTCGCCCAAACTTCCGCCGATGATATCTCGCAGCGCGGGCTGACCTCGGAGCAGTCCGTGTAGTCGGCTGCCGTCCTCGACAGCAAGACTACTGCGCGTACCTGATCGATGCTTGGAAACGGTGATGTCCGAGTCCGCCCAGAAAATCAACCCGCAACTGCGAGCCGGATTCGACTACATCCGGCGGGACTTTCATTCGCTGCGGGAGGAGAGGTTTCCGATCCGCGCCGTGCTAATTCATGAAGCGACGAACGCTAGTCATTACGGTGTGCAGCCGTATCCGTATGAGTCCGAGTTCGGGTTCTGCGGAAAAGTATGCGCAGGAATGCGGGAGGGTGGCGTAGTAACAGACGTCAACGGCATGCCGCTCTTTGCAGACGAACCCGAATTAGATGCTCACGGAAAACCGATCGTCAATAGCGCCGGTGAAGCTTTCGTCTATGTCGTGCCTGCCATGCGGACTGTAGCTTTCTTCGGCGATACAGGGGCTGTGAGTCGGTTGCGACGTGTGAGCACGCGGGCCGCGACTCTGATCGCCCAGATTCCTGTCCCGGCATGCGCGCCACCTGCGGGATGGCGATTCAGTCCAGGTAGCGGCGGGCTCTGGTGGGCGACGCTCTTCGAATATGCCTGGACGGGGGCCCATCCGCTACTGAAAGCGAGTCGATACATCTGCCATCCCGCTGAACGACAGGGGTCGATTCAGCTGCCGTACGATCGTGACGAGCTGAAAAGGCAACTCGAGGGTCGCGTTTTCGCCGAACTGTTCGCGCTCGTGCCGCGCGAATGGGTTAATCGATTGCCCGACGCCTATGCTAGTCATCTGGATGATGCTGCGACGGCGTGCTGCGATTTCCTGGAAATATTGGTCGGGACGACAGAAGCAGACTCGAACCAAAAACAGGATACGGGCATGTTGACGTCCGGATCGGTTCGTCGCGAGGATAGTTCACAAACGCAAACTTCAAAGACGCCGCGTCCAGCCAGCGGTAATGAGAAATGGCGAAGCCTGCGCAAGCGGATGCTCAAGTTGCTTAGGTGCGATGACTTACCAGGCTCCATCCGTACGACGGCCAACAAACTCGATTCTCCGTACAGCACGGTACTTGCAGCCGTCCATCGGTCGCCGATCTTGGCGGCGCACTTCAAGATCACCCCGAACCGAGTTCCAAACTTCCTCGCCGCGCTCAATGAAGACCTGTCCGACGATGCTGGGGGAACCCTGAAATTGCTGGGCGATATGGGGGGCAACGCAGCTTGAGCAGCAGTGGAAGGCGATGGATTCTGAAGCTCGCGCTGAGCTGGGCAGGCTGCTGCTTCATTCCGATCGAAGAGGGGCCCGCCGAGCTCTTAAGTTGATCGAGAATTCGGACTCTGACAAGTGATTGCTGGCCGATTGCAATCAGATCAGCACTGCAATCACGCCGAGAAACTCCGATCCAACTGAACAAAATTCCAATCAGTGACTCCTATTGAGAGCACGGCGTAGTCCGTGCTCCGAACAATAGGAGTTTCGCCCATGTCCCCAACCCGGACCGCGCTTCATACCGTCGGCGACGTTGCCAGACTTCTCAACTTACCGATCCACCGGGTCGAGTACATCCTCCGAAGCCGCCCGCAGATCCAGCCCGTCGGCCGCGTCGGCATCGCACGCGTGTACGACGAGTCGGCGGTTGAACTCGTCCGGCAAGCAATTACCGACATTTCACGACGTCAATTGGTCGCAAGCGCGCGAACTCACGGGGCCGTCGTATGAGTCGCTGCAGACGAGTTGGGCGCGACTCATCACGCGAACCTGATTCTTCGCTTCACGAGATCGCCGAGTTGCTGGCGGCGGCGATCCTACGGATGCGGGAGAGTACGGCTCCATGCGCGCCGGTTTCTCCGGCATCGCGACTTGAACTTGTTGCCAACCCACCGCGCAGTGCGCCTCGTACCGCGGGGTTAACGACCCCGGGCGATGGAGAACAACGATGAATCTGAAGAAAGAACTCGCCGCGATGGAACAAATGCCCATCAGCGAACTGCAGCGCAAGTATGCAACCGTCTTCGGTGAGGAACCTCGCAGTCGCCACAAGGCATACTTGATTCGCAAGATTGCCTGGCGTTTGCAGGCCAATTCCGAAGGCGGTCTGAGCGAACGCGCGATCGCCCGGGCCGCCGAGTTGGCCGATCCGGCCGACGCGCGGGTGACCCCGCCACGCGAACGGGAACAACGGCGTGTGATCGCACCCGTTGCGACCGCGCCGTCGACCTCGCTCGACCCGCGACTGCCGCCGGTCGGTGCCACGATCACACGCGCGTACAAGGGCCGCACGCTGAGCGTGCAGGTACTCGCCGACGGATTCGAATACCTGGGCGAGCGGTATTCGTCGTTGAGCGCCATCGCCAAGGCCGTCAGCGGCACGCATCAGAACGGATTCCGATTCTTCAAGATCGAGGACAAACCGTGAACCGAAGCCGCACCAAGGTCACGAAGCCCGAAGTGCCGGCGACGGTGATGTGCGCGATCTACACGCGCACCTCGTCGGACGAACGCTTGAACTCCGACTTCAATAGCCTCGACGCGCAGCGCGAGGCCTGCGCCCATTACATCTCCAGTCGCAAAGGCGACGGTTGGGTCGCGTTGACGGACGCGTACAGCGACGCCGGGTTTTCGGGAAAGAACACGGAGAGACCGGCACTCCAGCGGCTGCTCGAGGACATCAAAGCGGGCAAGGTCGATGCGGTCGTCATCTACAAGCTCGACCGCATATCCCGATCGTTACGCGACTTCCTGTCCTTGCTGTCGATCTTCGAGGGACACGGCGTCGCCTGTGTCAGCATCTCGCAGAGCTTTGACACGAAATCCGCGATGGGTCGGTTGATGATGAACGTGTTGTTGAGCTTTGCCGAGTTCGAGCGCGAGGTGATCGGCGAGAGAATCAGAGACAAAATCGCGGCGTCCCGGAAGCGCGGGCGATGGACGGGCGGCACCGCAGCGCTCGGCTTTGATGTGGATCGCACTGGCGCGAGCCCCAAACTTGTCGTCAACTCAAACGAAGCGTCGCGCGTGCTCGCCATATTCGCCTTGTACATCGAAATGGGCTCGTTGCTATCGGTGGTCGCCGAACTGAATCGACGTGGATGGCGATGCAAATCCTGGACGACGCGCGATGGGCGCAGGCGTGGCGGCGAGGCCTTCGATAGGACCCGGCTCAGTGTTCTGCTCAAGAACCCCATCTACGTCGGCAAGATCAAGCATAAGGACGCACTGCCCGACGGTGAACACGAAGCCATCGCCCCGCAGGCGCTGTTCGACAAAGTTCGGCGCCTTCTCAAATCCAATGGGCGCGGCGGGCCAGAACATCGCAATAAGCATGGCGCGCTGCTTCGCGGGATTCATCTATGTTCCTCCGTTTCGTACGCCCCGTGCGTACATGCCAACAGTGCCATGACCGGGTCGCACAATCCACTCGGATTCCGAGAATTCGAAGAAGCTCTTGCAGATTCAGCACCGCCAGACTCGGACCTCGGGCGAGAGCGCTCTCGGGAAGGCGGCGGGGGGGGAACGGGCGACGGGCGACGCGGCACTCAAGCGCGAGCAGGCGGGCCATGATTGATCCGCTCGTGGTTCGCGTTACTCGTCGGAATGTCTAGTTGCACGGGAGTAGCGAAATGTCGCTCGCGAGCGGTTAACACATAACGCCGTCCAAGAGAACGGGCGCAGCTATCCGACGACCGCCGCAGGTCGCACCGCCGCGGCGTTCGTCGCGGCTTACAACAGCGGTCAGGTCTCGACGATCCGTACCTTCGAGCAGGACTTTCGTTCGACCGGCGGCGGGTCTGGGCGGTCTCGCTGAACGCGTCCGGGTTTGCATGTTGCATAAAGCTCTCAGCGACTTAGCAGCCGCTGACTCAGACATCGAGTCGACCCGCGCGCCAGAATTTCTCATATTTTTTGTCGCAACCGTCGCCGATTCCGTTCCACGAGTAGCAGCAGAAAGCTAGACGCTGCCCGATCCGCTGACCCCGCTCCACCTGAGGGGGTTGTTTGGCAAATTCGGCATTCGCAGCGTCAGTACCCGTCAACTTCAGGGAGACCCTCGATGATGCGTAACGTGTTCAAGAACTGTATGTTAGGACTCGGCATGGCTTCGGCCTGCGGGGTGCCGCTGATGCTCGGCGGATGCCCGAATCCGGCGGAAACGGTTGAGACGGATGATGCTCGCGCTCGGCGGATTGACGTTGTCATTCAGCCGGACATGGGTCCGATTGAGGGCGGGACGCTCGTAACCATTGTCGGTGAAGGCTTCCGTGAGGGTACTTCGGTGCAGTTCGGCGGCCATACGGCGCTCGACGTACAGATCATCAACGAACGGTTCATCACCGCCGTCACCCCGCCCGGCGACACCGCCGGTGCCGCAACAGTTACGCTACTGATCCCGCAGGATCCCGCGACTCCGACGCATGTCGGCGTGGTCGCGCTCCGAGCCGACTTCAGCTATTACATCCTCCCTCCCGATGACGGGACCGACACCGACGGCGACGGGCTTACCGACTATGCCGAACTGGTCGGCTGGGAAGTCTGGACCGATCAGTTCGGTCTGACCCTCGGCGTGGATACGTTCGGAAACGTAACGCGCTACACCTGCATCAGCGATCCGACCAAGGCTGACACGGACAACGATGGGCTGCTTGACAACAACGAATTTCTTGCCCGCTGCGATGCGCGCAGCACGGACACCGACGGAGATGGTCTGAGCGATTATGAGGAAATCGTACGTTTCCGCACCAGCGCGACGCACGTTGACAGCGACCACGACTCGCGCGGACCGGCCGGCAACAATCCGCCCAACGTGGCCCTGCTCGACGGCCAGGAGATGATCACCGCCGGGTTCATCACGCCGAAGAAGCCGATCATCTCGGAGTACCTGGAAGGCCCCGGCAACGATCGCGCGCTGGAAATCTACAACCCCACCGACATGCCGATCGATCTGGGTGCCGAAAGCTATCGAATCTGGGTTCGAAATCCTCTCACAACGGCAGCGATTCACTTGAATGGCGTGGTTGGCGCGCGCCAGACTTTTGTGGTGGCTGATTCGCTCGCCAGCAAACAGATTCGAGCACGCGCACAACAGGTCGCGACGTTGCCGTTCGACGGTTCCCACCTGGTCGAGCTCGTTCAAGGCACAAGCGCTGTCGACGCGATTGGCTCTGCCGCATTCCAGTACGGTGAGCCCAGTTTTGATCAGCAGCAACCGACCGGCACGCTGTGGTTTGCCGCACCCATCGGGCAGACCGCAACGGTCGGCGTTAGTGGCCGGCTGAGCGCGATCGACGTGCGCGTGCAGTGCCTCTCTCCGGCGCAGGGAACGATCTTGGTGTATCGCAATAATGAATTGGTCATGACTCAACCGGTCGCCTACGACGCGGCTCCCGCTGGCGCGCCGAAGCGCATCGCGCTGGACGCAAACCCATTATTCGCCGCCGGAGACACGCTTGCTTTTACGCTAACCACAAGCGCAGGCTCGTTGGGCGTCGGGTATTCCTCAGATAACCCCTACCCCGGCGGCAGCATGGTCGGCGTCCCGCAATTCGATCTCAATTTCTCGACGGTCGTCGCGCCACTGACCCCCTGGGGCGATCCCGACCATTCGGCTCGCGACCATGTGCTGCGGCGTAAGTTGGACCGGTGCATGCCGGTCGCCCATCACGACGGCGGTTTCGATCCAGCCATCGGGTGGGACGTTTATCCGACGTATGTGCTTGAGAACTTCGGCAAGCACGACGCCGTCTGCGTTCCGTTCCGCGTCGTCATCGGGGGCACATCGCCGTCACTCGCCGATACGGACGGCGACAACGTGAGCGACTGGGAGGAATTCGACCATCCGTCGCGGAGTCCGCTCGTAGCTGACCTGCCCGAAATCGCGGTCGACGTGGTGGATAACATCGACGTTCGCCTGCTGGTCGAATACGCGGACTCGAACGGCCAATCCAGTGAGTACAGTACATCGTTCGCGGAGGGAAAATCGACAACCACCGGCTCGGCGCACGCGCGGTCGATAAGCAACGCCGTTGCGGTCGGGATCGAGATCGAAGCTCAGTTCGGCACCGATTCGCATCAGCGGATCGCGGGCAGCTTCGAGTATTCGCACGAGTGGGGCGATGAGTGGAGTACGTCTTCCGAGAGCACGCAGGAATCGCAGAAAGAGTTCGCCCGCGCAGAGGCTACTTCGCGTGAGCGGCAGGAGACGGTTTCGAAGGGCGAGATGGCGGCGGGACTGGCCATCCGTAACACCGGTAACGTGGCCTACGACCTCAGTGACATTGCCATCGCGGTGCGCCAATACGTGCCCGATCTTCTTAACCGCGGCCCGCAGAACGCCCGCGCCGCGAAGCTGCGGACGATCGGCACGCTACGCCCCGATGTCGAGTCCGTCACCTTGGCTTCGGGTGAGTCGAGTCCCGTACTGCGCTTCGCCGACGATGAAGTAAACCCCGCGTTTGTGCGCGAATACCTGGCAAACCCGACCGGCTTGTTCCTCGAGCCGGCCGCGCTCGCGATTACGAATGCCGAGGGTCTCAACTACGCGTTCATCACTCAAACGACGCAGTCGCGCACGGCACTGGTCTCGATAGACTACGCCGGTTCCGAGCAGCCGTACGAGAAGTATTTCGTGGCCACAAACGTGGATCGAAACGCCGATGGTTCGCTGGCCGGCGTGCCCCTGCGGGCAGTGCTGGAGCGCATTGTCGGACTCGAGCGCGATGACGCCGGCGATGCCGGTTACGCTTTGGCGCCGCGCGACGGCAGCGGTCCGCTCGAGCTGGCCCTTGTCCGCGGGCTGGGTCCGCAAACCGTCTCGGGCTCGCGCTGGTTCGTGATGGGCGAAGCGCAGGGGCTGTTTGAGGACTTTGACAATGACGGGCTTAACAACCTCAGCTTCGATGACATCGTCCTGCACCCTGGTGACGCGATCCGGCTCGTGCTTGCTCGGGATGACGACGCCGACGGACTGGTGAACCTGGAAGAGGCGTATCACGGAACCGGCACCGGTGTCGTCGACAGCGACAGCGACGGCCTAACCGACAAGCGAGAGCTGAACGGCTGGCAGATCACGGTGGCCGGCGAACCTCGCTTTGTGGTATCTGACCCGCGCGTCACCGACACCGACCAGGACAGCCTCAGCGACGCGCAGGAAGAAATCATCGACACCGATCCCAGTAACGCGGACACGGATGCCGACGCGCTCGCGGACACCGTCGACCCACATCCGACCGTGCCGGCCAGCCGTCTGTACGTGAACGCGGCCATTCCCGTCGCCGGAGACGGCACGAGCTGGTCCAGCGCGTATCAGGCCATCGAGTTGGCGGTAGCCGCTGCACACGCGCGCAACGGCGGCGACCCGGCGGATGACGTAAGCGAAATCTGGGTCGCACGCGGAACGTATCTGCCGACGGGATTCTTTTACCTGCCCAACTATGTCGGAATCTACGGCGGCTTCATCGGCACGGAAACGACTCTTTCACAACGCGATGCGGACCCGTTCACCAATAAGACCGTCATCAGCGGAAACATCGGCGATCCAGCCAGCCATCTGGACAATCTGCCGGTCGTGATCCGGGCGCTTGGCACCAACGAAACGGCGATTCTGGATGGATTCACGATTTCCGATACCTATGCAAACACCCCGGCAGCTGCGCTAATCATTAGTCATGGCGCGACGCTGCGCAATCTGCTGCTGCTCAACAACGTGAACGACAGCAACCCGGGGGGCAGCGCGATGATCGTCATCGCCTCCGGAGCGCCAACTTTTACAAACGTCAGCTTCGTCCAGAACTCTTCGTTCGGCCGCGGCGGTGCCGTCCACGTCATGGGCCGCGCGACAATGCAGCGCTGCCGTTTCATCGGCAACAGTTGCACCTCCACCGACACGCTAACGGGCGGTGGCGGACTGTTCGTCGCTACCGGGGGCAACGTCGCGCTTTCGGATTGCCTCTTTGACTCCAACCAGGCCGGCGATGTTCAGGATGGCGGCGGAATCTATGTGGATCTCGGCGCAACGACCATACTTGATCGGTGCGCTCTGCGAAATAACAACTACCTCCTGAATATGAACTTCGGCGTGGCCCAACCCGAGCCCGAAGGCGGTGCCGTGTATTCGCGCGGGATGCTGGTCGCCCGTAATTGCACGTTCTCAGGCAATCGCGCCTATCAGGGTGGTGCTATCAAGAGCGGTCCGCAGGGACGCCTCGAGCTTCATCACTGCAGCATCGGAAGAAACCTGACCGGCTCAGTGAACAGCCCCAGCAGCGCTGCCGTCGATTCACACGGCATTGGAGACCTTGTCTACAATTGTGTGATAGCGGAGAACACCACGTATCTTGATTGGCTTGGCGGCTATGTACGCACGATGGAGGCGCAGTTTCACTACGTATTCCCCCGCTACTGCCTGCTTCCACGGAACGGTGGCCCGACAAACGTGTACACCGGCATGGGCAACCTCTTCGTCGAAGTGAACAGCGACGTATTCGCGCCCGGCTCGTCGATGCAGTTGCTCGCGGGCAGTCCAGCAATTGACGCCGGTGCCGACTTCTACGATGTCGACCGGCTGACGCCGGGGATTCAATTTCTCGACGGCGTCGACGTCAGCGGCAAACCGCGCGTCGCTGACGGCGACGGCGACGGCGAAGCGCTGATCGATATCGGCGCACACGAGTTCCAAGCCGCACCATAACGGCTGACTTTGGAGCGGAGAACACGCGGCGGCCGGATGCTGAACGGGCAGCCGGCCGCCGTCGTTTTGTAGTGAGCAAGTTTCGGCCCCGCACGCAATTCAGAACCCGTTTATTTACGGTTTTCTTACGGTCCCCGCTCAGTTGGGGTAGTCGCCGGTCGGGTTTGCGACGTCGGCGCTTGTTCGCGGGTCGCTCGCACCTTGGCGAGCATCTGTTGCCACGTTTCAAGCGGCGGATGGATATCCACCTTCGCAGTGCTGCGTAGCTCCATCCCGCGCAACAGCATCCCCTCGGCGTCGTTCAAGCGACCCTGTGCATGCCGCAGAAACGCGAGGTTATAGAGCGAGGCCAGCGTATGTGGATGCGCCTCGCCCAGCACACGCGTACGGGAGTTTAGAACCGAATCAAGTACTTCCTCAGCCTCTTCCAGTCGTGGCGAGCGAAGCAGCGAATAGCCCAAGTTCGCCCGCGTCATCAGCGTCTGCGGATTCTCGTCGCCAAGCACGCGTGACTGCGCCGCCAGTACGGTTTTCAGCAGTGGAATCGCCTCCGCGAACTCTTCCTTCTCGTTGTAGCACGCCGCGAGAACGCCCAGTGCATTCAGCGTCTCGGGATGATCTTCACCGCCAACCCGACGCCCCACCTCCACCGCCTCGCGCAGCGGGGCCTCGGCCTGATCGAACCGCTGGGTGCGCATGTAGCACATCGCCAGATTTACGAGCGTGGTCACCGAATCGATCGTTTGCGGCGAGCGCCGCCGGCTCCGCTCGACCGCGTCGGCGAGCAATGGTTCGGCCGCGGCAAACTGCCGCTGCTGCAGCAGAACGAATCCGAGGCTGCCCATCGTGCTCACAGTCAGCTCGTGATCGTCGCCGTAGACCCTCCGCGCGAGCGCCGTCAGTTCCTGTAGATGCCGGGCCGCTTCGGCATAATCGCCTTTCTGGTACAGCAGGTTTGCCACGATCCCGAGCGTCTCAAACAGGTCGGGGTCGGTGGGTGCGAGGTGCTCCGAGCGCAGCTTGACGGCGCGGGACAGATGCATCTGCGCGGCGGCGTATTCGCCCATACGGAGGTAAGTCTTGCCGAGCGCGGCCCGCACGCCGGCCTCGACCAGCGGTTCATCCGGGAACTTTCCTTCGATTTTGGCGGCGGCAGCGCTCAGCACGTCGCGCATGCGGATGTCGCGATTCGGTGTATTGTCGGGGCTTACCGACTCCAGCACCTCCTGGATCCAGAATCGGTTGATTGCCGCTGTGATGCGCGACTCGCGCTGCGCGGCTTCGCGGGCCGTCTTCTCCGCCGCGCCGGACTTCACGGCAGCTTGCTGCGACAGGCGGGCCTCGTCGCGCTGCGCACGCGCTTCGAGCAGTCCATACGTGAGGCCGCCGACGCCCGCGATTGCGGCCACCGCCGCGCCGGTAACGCCAACGCGATGGCGGCGGACAAACTTGCGAAGCGTGTAGGTCGCGGTGGCGGGACGAGCCAGGATCGGCTCGCTGCGCAGGTGCCGGCGAATGTCTCCGGCTAGTTCAGACGCCGACGCATAGCGTCGCGATTTGTGCTTCTCCATGGCCCGACCGGCGATGACCGCCAGATCGCCGCGAAATCGCGGGTCCAGCCGGTCGAGCGGCGGCGGTTCCGCTTCGGCGAGCCGCCGCGCGAGTTCGACGAGCGGTACGTCGCGCAGCGCTAGCGGCAACCGGCCGCTGAGCAGCTCATACATCATCACGCCCAGCGCGTAGACGTCGGCCCGGGTATCGATCGCAGCGTCGCCCCCGAGTTGCTCCGGGCTCATGTACGCGAGCGTGCCGACGATCTGGCCCGCCTGTGTCTGCAGCGTGTCGCGCGGATTGCCGGCGATTCTCGCGATGCCAAAGTCGAGCACCTTTACGCGGCTGTCGGCGGTGAGCAGCACGTTCGCGGGCTTCAGATCGCGATGGATGATGCCGTTCTGATGCGCGTGTTGCACCGCATCGCATACGTCAGCCAGAACGCGCAGCCGCTGCTGCAGCGTCAGTTGCTGCGCATCGGCGGCGACGCGCAGCGATTCACCCTGAACCAACTCCATCGCGAAATACGGCCGCTCCAGTCCGCCGTCGCCGAGGGGCGCGCGGCCAGCCTCGAAGATCTGCGCGATGCCGGGATGATGGAGCTTACCGAGCGCATCGATCTCGCGATCAAAGCGGGATCGGCCCGATTCATCCAGTACGCCCGCGCGCATGACTTTGAGCGCGACGCGCCGGCGCGGCCGATCCTGCTCAGCCTCGAAGACCACACCCATCCCGCCTTCACCGAGCAAACGCAGGATGCGATACTGTCCGATCTGGGTCGGCATGCCGACTTCCGGCGCGCGGGCTCCAAGTCTTCCGGCCAGCAGCCGCGCGCCGTAGCCGACCAGCGGCTCGGTCGCGTCGGAGGCCTCATCCGGTTCCGCCGCAATCATCCGCCGCACGAGATCAGCTGCTTCGCCATCGTCGCCGCACTCGCGCTGAATGAAACTCTCCCGCTGCGCCGCAGGCAGTTCGCAGGCGGTGCGAAAAACGGTCACTGCGCGCTGGTACGACTCGGCGTTCATGGCACGAGTCCTTGCGAGAGCTGCGCCCGCAGCCACGCGCGCGTCACGCGCCATTCAGCCTTCACCAGCGGAACCGGCAGCCCAAGCGCACTCGCGGACTCGTCAATGCTCAGCCCGCCGAGCAGCCGTAGCTCTGCTAGCCGTGCATGTTGCGCATCCATCGCCGCCAGCCGCGACAGCGCGTCATCCAACTCGACGACGTCCATTTCGACTGCCTGCCGCCCGGCCAGATTATCCATCAAGGGAATTCGCGTGCGGTCGCCGCCGCGCTTGAGCGATTGCTGGGCGCGAGCGTAGTCGGCGAGAATCTGTCGCATGACACGGGCCGCGAGCGAGAGAAAGTGATGCCGGTCGACGCACTGGACGCCCCCGACCGCTTCAACCAATCGGATGTACGCTTCGTTCACCAGCGCGGTCGGCTGCAACGTCTGGTTGCGATCGTCACCCGGCGATACGCACCGGGCCAGTCGATGCAGCTCGTCATAGACGATTGGAAAGAGCTGTTCCAGGGCATCGCGGTCGCCGCCGGCCGCAGCGCGCAGCAGCCGGGTGACCCCGGACGGTACGGGTTGGTCCGGCGGAACGGATTGGGATGACAGCCCCATTGTGACTGCTTCGGTGAGCAACGATCGCGCGGGACACCGGGCGATCTCGCAACCACAACATTATACGTGTTTTGCGCGGCGGGTCGGAACGCCGGTTCATTTCGCCCGTGCAGTCTAATTGCGCGAGCGGATAATGCTGGCAGCCTCCGATTTGCTCGTTCGAGTAGACGATCGAACATGAATTTGATGCGGCGGCGGTCGACCTTGACCGCCGCTCGCTCAGATTGGCTCTGTCCGCGCAGTGTTACTGTACTACTATCCATCCATTTCTCCTCGAACCGCGAAGATTTTCACGCCGCCGTGATCAGTTTCGCCGCATCCGCCGCACGGGCCGCCAGAATGGCTGTAATCAACTTGCGGCCCGCTGCCGTCACCTGATAACGATGCGTCTTCGGAGCCTTCTGGATCAACCCGTGCGCACGCAACAAACGCAACTTGCGCGTCACCGCCGCACTCCGCCGCCGCGCTTCACGCGACCCCGCCGCCGCACCCGAATACAGACCCGTCGCGACATCCCGATTCCGAAAGCCGTTCAGCATGAATTCGCCTCGGCCCACGATCGCCAGCAACTCCGCGTCCGCCGATCCCAGCGGATTCAACCCACGCACCCGCGCGCCCTTCCACTTCACCGGCCGGCACAACGCCGCCGTCAGTTCACCCAGCGCCGCGCTCGGCTCCACACTCGCCAGCGCCTCCAGATAACGCTCGTTGGCCGCCTGACTGACCTGCGCCCGGCGATGCAGGTCGGCCACGCCCTTACGCATGTAACGCCACTGCTTCGCACCGTTCGGATCGCCTTCCTTCGGACGATATACCTTCATGTCGTGCGGATCGTTCACGGTCGTCTCCACGCGCAACACGCTCGCCTGCTTGTCGTACATCTTGATCGAGTTGCGGTTTACACGATGCTTGATCCGCACGCCCTCGGGACGCCCCTTCAGATCGCTGACCACCTCGCCCGCAAACGTGCCGTACCCGCCGTTGTGCGGCGGCCTGCGCCCCAGAAAACGCATCACATCCCGGCTGCCCAGCGTTTGCATGCCGAATCGAATCAGCCGCGGATACAGCCCGGCCAGCGCCGCGCCCGAGCGGAACAGCACATCCGTGGCCCACTCGCTCTGCTCCAGCGACCAGTAATACGGCACCGCCGCATCGGCGAAGATCGCTTGCTCCTGCGGATTGACGCGGCGGGCCAGTTCATCGAGCAGTTTCGGCCAGTCGGTCGTCAACTGCCGATCCATCAACGCCTGAACCGCCGGCGGATCGGCGAGCGACACGAAGCAGTTGTCGCGTTTCTGATATTCGATCCCGGCGACGTTCATCTGGTTGGCCAGCCATTCGCGTCCGTTCAGACAGATGTGCATGTGAAACGGAAACCAGGTTTGCAGCCGAACGTGCATCAGTCCCAGCTCGGGATGCCGGAAGTAGTGGTAATAGTGCAGGCACTTGCGCCATCCGCCCTGGAGTTCGAGCTTGCGTGCGGCTCGATTGCGGTGGATTTCGTAGGACCAGCACGGCTCGACGCAACTGAGAATGCAGATCAGCCCGTGGCGGACTCCCTGCTCTTGCTCGATCTGCGCGACCTGGGTTTCCTTGGACTGCGCGCTGCCGGCCAGATAGCGCACGGCCAGTCCGGCGGCGGCGGCGATGTTTGTGGTGGCGCGGCGGATTTGGTCGGTGGTGTGGAGCGCGTACTGTTTGAAGTCTTTGAGGAGGACTTTCTTTTGGGAGAGGAAGTTCATCATTCCGCCGGCGTTGGCGAGCAGTCGTTTGGTTCCTCGAAAGCGCAGGCGGTCAAATCCGCTGAGGACTCCGGTGACGGCGCCGGCGTGGCGTTGTATAAAAGACAGCATGACGTTGCTCCTGGCGTGAGGCTTGTTTTGCAACATCACCATACGCCGGCGAGCAACGATTTCAAGCAAAGCAATGGGTTGCGGGCGAAGCCCGCGCTAAGGTAAATCCGCGAATGCCGGAGCGCCGACTCGGGATGGGGCATAGAGCCCCAGAGTCAGTGGATATCGGCAAAGTCCGCAAGGCACGTGTTGAAATTCGGGAAATTGCCTGGAATGCTCATGCTAACCCGTCGGGGCCTGCGGCGCGGGAGTGGGCGAATGACCTTGCGCTCTCTTACACTCTTGGCACATGAACCCGACAACCATTGGTCTTTACGCGCTCATCCGCGAGTTAGGGCGCGGCGGCATGGGCGTAGTTTACCTCGCTACCGACACGCGCCTGGATCGACAAGTCGCCATTAAGGCGCTCCCGGCCGATCTCGCGTCCGACCGAGATCGACTTACCCGCCTGCAGCGCGAAGCCAAAGTGCTTGCTTCGCTCAATCATCCGAATATCGCCGCCATTTATGGGCTTGAGCAAGCCGATGGCCGCGAGTATCTCGTTTTGGAATTCATCGAAGGCGAAACGCTCGCGACTCGACTGGCGCGACGACCCGGAAGTGGGATCCCCGTCAGCGAGGCGTTGACGACCGCCCGGCAAATCGCCGAGGCGCTTGAAATCGCCCATGAAAAGGGCATCGTCCACCGCGACCTCAAGCCCGGCAACGTCATGGTCACGCCCGATGGCGTGGTTAAGGTGCTCGATTTTGGCCTGGCGCGCATCGCCGCCGACCTGGACCCCGCCCCGCGCGCCGATGCGCCGACAATTACTTCACCCGCGCGCATCGATTCGCCGACGATTCCCGGCGTCATCATGGGGACGGCCGGTTACATGAGTCCTGAGCAGGCGCGCGGCAAGCCGGTGGACAAGCGCTCCGATATCTTCTCCTTCGGTTGTGTGCTCTACGAGATGCTCACGGGCGCCGGCCCATTCCCCGGCGAAACCATGACCGATTCGCTCGGCGCGATCTTGCACCGCGAACCCGACTGGACGCAGCTTCCTCCGAACACGCCCAATCGCATTCGCGACCTGCTTTCCGGTTGTCTCACCAAAGATCGCAAGAATCGTTTGCGCGACATCGGCGATGCTCGACTTGAAATCGACCGAGCGCTGAACAGAGATGAATCGACCGCTTCCGACAACTTGTTTCCAGTCCGCCAACGCAATCCCGGCGCTCGCCTTGCAGCCGGAATCTTCTGCGCGATGAGCCTCGTGGCCGCAACATGGTTCCTCGCACCGCGCGTTGCGGCGCCGGCCGGCCTCCCCTTGAAATCCGCCAGACTGGTGATCGCTTCACAAAGTACAAGTTACGCCGAGGCGAACGACGCGGCGATCTCGCCGGACGGCCGATCGATCGTCTTCTCCGCACGGCCTGTTGATCAGTTCACGCGATGCCTGTGGATTCGCCCCATTGATTCCTTCGATGCTCGACCATTGTCGGAAACCGACGGCGCACGACGTCCCATCTGGTCTCCCGACGGTCTTTCGATCGCGTTCTTCCTGGACGGAAAACTCTGGGCAATGGAGGTCGCGCAGGCAAGCGCGCGCCGCCTGGTCGCGGCTGATTCACCCGGCCTTGGCGGCGCCGCGTGGGGTTCCGACGGATCAATCATCTTTTCAAACTTGCAAGGAACGAGTCCGCTGATGCGTGTCGCGTCCGGAGGCGGAGGCGAAGGCGGAGGAGGTTCGCCACAGCCGCTCACTACCATCGACGCCGCGTCCAACGAGAAAGGGCATGTCTTTCCTCAGTTCCTCCCCGATGGCCAGCATTACCTCTATGTTGGCGTTCAGATCGATCCCGCCGTTCCCGTGCGCCAAGGCCGGCTGTATGCGGGCCGCATCGGCTCGTCCGAACGCGTGTTCATCGCCAACATCATATCGCGGGTGTGGTATGTTGAGCCCGGCTGGCTCGTGTATGTGGACGATGGCGTCGTCAAGGCCGTTCGGTTTGACTCCCGCGCCCTGAAACTTACAAGCGAAGCGATTACGATCGCCGACGGCGTCAGGTACTTCCGCGGGTATGGATCAACAAGTCTCACCGCCTCGCGCGATGGCACGCTCGCCTATCAACCTCCACGCACGGACGACGAGCTGGTCTGGTTCGATCTGACCGGGAAGCGACTCGGCACGATCGGCCCGGGCGGCCGGCTCCGTGAGCCGCGTTTCTCGCCGGACGGAACGCAGGTCGCCGTCATGATTGCCGATCACCGCACGGAATACTCGGATATCTGGCTCTTCGGCACCGCGCGTTCAACGACCGTGCATCTGACCAACGATCCTCGCGGTGAAGAATCACCGCTGTGGAGCCGCGATGGTTCACGCATCTATTACTCCGCCGACCGCGCAACACAGCTCGGAATCGTGTCGATGCTCGCCGATGGATCCGGCTCGACAGACGAGTTCTACGCACCCGCGACTGATGGTGTCATTTGGCGCGCCATGGACATGGCCCCGGATCGGAAATCGATCATCGTGCAGGGCTTCGTAGGCACGCGCGGCCTGGAACTCCGCATCGTGCCGGTCGATGAATCCGAAGGAAAGCGTGAAGCCATTCCATTCCGGAGCACGCCCGCCTTCGAGGCCGCCGCGCGCTTCTCTCCCGACGGCAGGTGGGTCGCCTATGTGTCGAACGAGTCTGGAAGAGCGGAGATCTATCTTTCGTCGTTTCCCGAGCGCGGCCCGAAGGTGCAAGTCTCCGAAGATGGCGGCACGAACCCGATGTGGTCGCCTGATGGAAGCAGAATTTATTACACGCGCGTCACAGGCGATGCCGTCAAAAATTCCGCAATTACGGGGAAAGCGATGATGGCCGTCGACCTCGATTCGGCCCAGGCGTTCGAGGCGCCGCCCAAGGCGCGCGTACTTTTCGAGACCCCAGACGAAATCGGCGGCGCCGATATCGCGCCCGACGGCAAACGGTTCCTCATCATCTGCGCGGCACGCCAAACTCCGCCGATTCATGTTGTGCTGAATGCGATTCCGGCAACGCCGTGAAGCACATGTCGCCGGCGGCATGCCGCGTCAAGCGAATGAGCCCCTCCGCTGCGCGCCGTAAGGGCCACGCCGCTCCTTGAAAGCGATTCCAGAATACGGCCCGAATCGACCTCAGAATCAGCGTTTTTTCGCTATCAGGGGCATGATGATGGCGGGCATAGCGAGCCCCCGCTACTTGAAGCGTCGTGTCGAAATGATGCGACCCAGGACTTAACCAACGCGGGCGGGTGGCACGGCCGGAACCGCTCCAATTTCGACAAAGCTTGTGAACTACGACAACCGTGCGGGTGCCACTGCTCTGTGAGCAGTGTGATACGGAAGCGCGTGAACCGTTCGGTTGTCCAGCGAGATTCCATCCGAGCGGACGAGCGACGATCCGACATCGAACGACTCGAATTCTCCCCGGCGCGTGGCATGCTTTCGCGGTACTCCGCGTAAGCATGTCCTTCTCGGCTGGTGGCATCGCGACGCCGCAGTCGGCATGTCTTCGTCGGATCGGCATCCCCTCACCAAACCCGCTCAAATCTGCCCACCACCGTTCACCTCTCGCACACGCCCCGCGCGCCCCTTGCCGCACCGCCCCCCGCGCACCAATACTTCCCCCGAGTACTCACCGCGCGAGTCGACGCGCGCGGCCGCGCTCGCCGCCCGATCATCGGCGAAGCGCAACCCAGCACCGGCACCGTGCCGCTGCGAATCGAAATCACCGGT
>JBJXFK010000037.1:0-29382 GCA_046155505.1 Phycisphaerae bacterium | reverse complement strand
CCGAAAGCCGGGTGCGCGATGAAACACCGACAAGTGACCGCAAAGTCGCCGTGTCCCGCCTGCGGCAAAGACCATTGGTGCGCCTGGCTACCTGACGGCGCGCTTCGCTGCCAAAGCGGCGGCGATTCCCCGTCTGACATGAAGTTCGTGCGGACGATGCGAGACGGCGCGAAGCTGTTCGCACCGATCGCCGCTTCTCATCGGCGACCGACCCGGACGGCTAAGCCGGTGCCGAAGCAAGCGCAAGGCCCGACCGAAGCGCAGCGTCCCGAATTCGACGCCGCACAAAGTCGATTCGCCGATGCCTGTACGCCGAAAAGGCGCGACGAGCTTGCATCGCAACTCGTCGTTACGCCGGATTCACTCCGAGCAATCGGCGTCGGGTGGGCAACGCGCGATGATCTTCGCAAACTGGGCGCGAGCGGTGCGGATTGGGCGGGGAACTACCCCGACGGCGCGTATTCGTTTCCAGAACGTGACGGCGACGGTCGCATCGTCGGCTTTTCGCTCCGAACGGCGGACGGGCGCAAGGGTTCGCCCAGCGGCAAGGTCGGATCGCGGCGTGGGTTGGTAGTTCCAACGACTCTCGCCGTTGGTAGTGGGCCGGTCATGATCGTCGAGGGCGCGAGCGATGTCGCGGCGTGCGAGACTTTGGGAATCGCCGCCGTTGGCCGACCGAGCAATTCAGGCGGCGCGGAAATGCTCGCAAGACTGTTGAAAGGCCGCGCGGTTATGGTTGTTGGGGAAAACGACCAAAAGGACTCGGGGGCGTGGCCGGGGCGAGACGGTGCCGAGCGAATTGCGCAGTGCATGGCGAGCGAATGGGCTGAGCCGGTTTCGTGGACACTACCGCCGAGCGGTTCGAAAGACGTGCGCGCATGGCTCGGCGCAAGGGTCGCCGGCGGATTGTCGCTGGCCGATCGCGAAGAATGTCTTGCGGCAGGTCGGGAATTACTCGCCGAATTGGTCAACTCGGCAAGGGCCGAATCCAAAGCGCGCAAACTGTCGCAATCCGATCGGCTGGTATCGCTGGCGTTGGAGCGATATCGACTTGGACTGACCGACAAGGGTGAGGCGTTCGCCGTTCGCCGAGACGGGCCGAATATCGCGCTCACGTTTCGCGGATCGCGCGACGCGCTGCGGGCGGGTCTTGCGAGCGATTATCGACGCGCGTATTCCCGCGTTGCGACGGCGAGTGCGTTGTCCGATGCGCTAAACACGCTCGAAGGTGACGCGGCGGACTGTGAGCGCGAAACCGTACACCTGCGCGTCGGGCGGGACGAAACCGACGTAATCCTGGACCTTGGCGACGCCGACGGACGCGCCGTGAGGATCACGCCGGGCGGTTGGACGATTCTCGACTACTCACCGATCCTATTCCGGCGCACGCCTTTGACGGGTGCGCTTGCCGAGCCGGTTCGGAACGGCGACCTGTCTCGACTTCGCGAATTCCTGAACGTGGATGATGCAGGTTGGCCGCTTCTCATCGGCTGGCTGGTGTCTGCGCTGATTCCAGAAATCCCGCATCCGATTGTGCTGTTTGGCGGTGAACAGGGAACCGGCAAGAGTTCAGCGTCGCGCCTTTTGGTGGCGCTGGTTGATGCTTCCCCGTCGCCCCTCCGTTCCGTGCCGCGCGATTCGGAAGCGTGGGCGATGGCGGCGAACGGTTCATGGGTCGTTGCAATCGACAATGTGTCCATGATCCCGCATTGGTGGAGCGACGCCTTATGCAAAGCCGTGACCGGTGACGGGTGGTGTCGGCGCGCGTTGTACACTGATTCGCAGTTGGCGGTCGTGTGTTTCCGTCGCTGCATCATCCTCAACAGCATCGACACGGGCGCGCTACGCGGGGATCTCGGCGACCGGCTGCTGCTAGTTGACTTGGATCGGATCGAGCCGACCCGGCGACGCAGGGAAGCGGAAATGCAAGCGGAATTCGACGCCGCACGGGGGGCGATCCTCGGCGGGCTGCTCGACTTGACGGTTCGGGTTCTCCGCGAGTTGCCGAACGTCGAGCCGGAGCGACTTCCGCGCATGGCCGATTTCGCTTGCATCCTCGCGGCGTGCGATCAAGCGAATGGCACGGACTCGCTCGGGCTGTTCATGGCGCAAAAGGGGCGAATTGCTGAAGACCTGATCGACGGCGATCCGGTCGGAACTGCGGTCGCGCGGTTCATGGGCGATAGGGACGATTGGGACAGCACGCCCAGCGACCTTTTGCGTGCTCTCGCTCCATTCAAACCGGAAGCCGTCGATCGGCATTGGCCGGGTTCGGCGGCGAAGCTATCGGGTGCCTTGAAGCGACTTGCGCCAGTGCTCGGGGCGGTCGGCATCGAAACTCAGCACTCGCGACGCTCGGGCGGGAATCGCGAACGACGAATCACACTGCGAAAGGTCGTCCCGGCTGTCCCGAGCGTCCCGAGCGAATAGGAATGCGCACCTGGTGAACTCGGTGCATCGCGGTTCGGCGAGCACGTCGAAGACGTTGGGCGGGACGGTTGGCCGGTCGCGTGAGTGCAACCGTCCCGAAAGCGTCCCGGTTTGCGTGCTGCACCGTTCGATTAGAGCGCTCGCGGTTCGTCGTCCACCGACCGCATGGGACGGTAGGGACGGATGGGACGGCAAAAGACGCGGGGGATTTTGATGCTCTGGATGAGGTCGTTGTATGTTGCTGCGCCAGTAACAGAGTGGCCCGGGCGCGCGGTCTCGCTTGGCTCACGAACACGCCCGAAGACGCACGAACGTCGCACGCGCCGATGTCCGGCACCCCGGTCGATTTCTGCAATTTTTATTTGACGTGAACCGAAGCGTATGGTACATTTAGATAGTGCATATCAACGAATGGCGGTGAACTGTGGCCAGCGTCGTTTCCTATCGCGGGCGGGCGTCTGACGGCAAACGCGCAACGCTTCGGCGAATCGAATTCACGCCCGTACGCAACGGCAAGCGGTGTCGCATCTGCCTTGGGGCCGTTACCGCGAAAGTCGCGGACGAATGGCGGCGGCGGATCGAATCACTTCTCGCTGATTGGCTCGCGAATCGCCCAAACGATGCCGACCTATCGCGTTGGATCGCCGGTCTCGACGAATCGATGCGAGAGCGGCTTCGCCGAGTTGGGTTGGTCGCCGGTGTCGGTTTGTCGGCGATCACCCTTGGCGAGTTCATGACGCGGTACTTCGATGCTCTGGCAGTGAAGCCGTCAACTGTGACTGCCTACACGAACACGCGGCGAAACTTGGAAGCGAAGTTTGGCGCGACGCGGGCGCTGCGCAGTCTCGACGAAGCTGACGCCGACGCCTTTCGCGGCTATCTCGGCGAGTTGGGACTATCGCCCGCGACGGTGAGCAAGCGGATCATCGTGGCGCGGCAAATGTGGAAGCGCGCCGTTCGCTGGAAGTTGGCCAGCGAGAATATCTTCGAACACGTTGACGGCGGATCGCAGCGAAATGAGGCGCGGAACGTGTTCGTGCCAATCGACACCGTCGAGCGCGTAATCGGCCAGTGCCGCGATGTGGAGTGGAAACTCATCATCGCCTTGGCGCGTTACGGGGCACTTCGCACGCCGAGTGAAACATTCGCGCTGACGTGGCGTGACGTGGACTTTGAGAAGGGCGCGATTCGCGTTTCGTCACCGAAAACTGAGCATCACGACGGGCACGGGTCGCGGATCGTACCGATGTGGCCGCGACTGCGCGAGTTGCTCACCGAAGGGCTGGAGCGAGCGGATGAAGGGGCGGTTTTCGTGATTTCTCGGCACCGTCGGGATGAATCGGCAAACCTTCGAACGCAGTTCCAGCGACTAATCGTGCGGGCAGGACTGACGGACTGGCCGCGCTTGTTTCAAAATCTGCGGTCGTCGCGGGTCACTGAGCTACTTCGCGAGTTTGATCTCGCGACGGTTGCGAATTGGGCTGGACACTCTCCGGCGATTCTTGCCCGTCACTATGCCACCAGCATCGACAAGAATGACGATTTCAAGCGGGCGGTCGCATTCGATGGTCTGGATTCATCGCCGGCGCGGGCGCATCATCGGGCGCAACATTCGGCGCAACAGCACGCAACCGAACCGAAACGAACGGAATTGTCCGCCGAGTCGAATGACGCTGCAAAACAAGGTGAAAACGACACAGAATGCACCGATGTGCATTCCGGTTCATTTGGGTGCAAAAGCGGGGGGATGGGCGTTACAGGACTCGAACCTGTGACCTCTTCCGTGTGAAGGAAGCGCTCTAGCCAACTGAGCTAAACGCCCGAGTGATTCTGTCACTAGATATTGTCGCCGACACGTGCTTCGCGTCAAGTGCGTTGACCAGCCTCGGCGACCGGACGAGCGTGCGGTCCTGCTCTGAAACGACACGCGCCGGAATCGCGCCGGGAACTCAACGGACCATCCGATGTACACATCGGGCACCGCCGGTTGAAGCGCGTTCACCACAGTTTTCTCTGGCCATCGGCCGATTGATATGCATATACTGCGCTGGTCCCAACGTTCCTCGCATGGTTGCGGGCCACGTCGGACGGGTCGTGCGAATCCACCGCCGCACGGCCACAGTGCCACCGGCCAAACTCGAGGCCCTCGCCGTATGCATCGAAACGAAAATTCATCCCAGAATTCCCCCGAACGTTCGCTGAAATTCGTGATTGCCGCCGTTCGACGATCGCTTACACGGCGCGTATTGGTGGGCGCAGGGGTGGTCGTCTTGGCCGCGGCGTCGGTCGTGTTGCTGACCCTGGTCGGGTGGGATCACGCGGTCGCCGGCGGTGCGCCCACACAACTGCTCGCAATTTGCGGCGTGGCATGGATCGTCGCGTCGTGCGTCGCCGTCGCGGTCGTGCTGTCGAAACTCGCGGCGCGCCGACTTTCGACGCCGCACGTTGCGCGCGAGCTAGAGCACGCCCACGGCATTCCGCACAATCTTGTGCTGAACGCCGTGCTGGTCGAGGGCGATCGACGGCTGGCCTATGTCTCCGGCACAGCCGAGCGGCAGGCAGCCGACGCGATCGAGAGTGTGCACGGCGTGCCCGTCGTTCGCGGCGGGTCGCAGGCGTGGCAGTGGTCGGCGGCCTGCGTTGCGATCGCGATCTGGTTCACTTACGCGGCGCTCGCTCCTAAAGCCGTGATGCCGTCGCTTGCGCGAATCTTCGGCTTTTCGATCGCCGCCCCGACGGCGACGCAGATCGAATTGCTGCGCCCGACGCCTGATGAGCGGATCTACTCCGGACAGCCGGTTACGTTCGAGTTGCGCGTGCGCGGACGAGCCGCCGACGCGGGCGCGTTCGAGTTGCTCGACGGGAAGGCCGACGCCCGGGTAACCGCGTCGTATGCGATCAAGCGCGTCGCCGAGCGCTCGGCCCCGGACATTCGCTCGCTCACGCTGGCCGCACACGAGGTCACGCGAACGGTGCCGTATCGCGCGACGATCGGCGACGCGACCTTGACAGGCGTGCTGACCGTGCGGCCTGTGCCGGCGGTGACGGCGGTCGAGGTGCGACTGACGCCGCCCGAATATTTGAAGCTGCCGTCGAGCGTGGCGACCGGTTCGCCGGTGCATGCGTGGGCGGGCACGAAGGCGCAGATTGCAGTCGGCGCGAGCACGGCGATGCACGGGCCGGTGCTGGTTATGGCGGGCGCGACCGAGACGCGCACGCGGTTGACGCCGGAGTCGGTGGACGGCACGCGTGCGACAGCAGAGATGGTGCTGCGCGAGAGCGGCGAATTCTGGATCGAGTTCAGCGATGACGGCGGTCGCGCGGCGCGCGGCACGCCGATGCGGCTGGTCGTGCGCGGCGATGCGCCGCCCGAGATTGCGATCGCGTCGCCGACTTCGGCCGAGCTCAAGGCCGGAACGGTGTCGGTTGACGACGTGCCGCGATTGTCGGCGGTGGTGCGAGACGACGTATCGATCGAGGAAGTCGTGGTCGTGGTGGAGCGCGACGGGGCGACGCATCGGCAGCGGCTGATCGATGCGGACGGCGTGCGCGGCAAGACGACGATCGAAGCGGGCGTGCCGACTGATAGTTTCGACGTTTCGCCGGGCAAGCCGATTCGCGTGTGGTTTGAGGCGCGCGACAATCGCAAGCTTGCCGATTCGGTGGTGGTGGGGCAGACGTCGAGCAGTGCGGCGATCACGCTGACGCGTGACAAACTGAGCGCGCGAAAACGTACGCCGCGCGACGATGCGAAACTGACCAAGGCGCGCGAGTCGCAAGACGCCGGGCGGGCGCAGCTTGTCGCGGGTAGTGCGGCGGGCGAGGGTGATGAGAAGGGCAGCGAAGGCAACGGCGGCGCGGCCAAGGATGGTCAGACGGTTCGCCGAGCCGAAGATGGCGAAGAAGGCGCGGTGCTGCGCGTCGATGAGGAGATGAACGCCGGCGACAAGAAGGCCCCGAGCGATTCGGACAAAGCAAAGCCGTCGGACGGGCCGGCTAGTGACGGTGACGGCGACCCGAGCGACGACGACTCGAAAGAGATGAGCGACGCTGAGAAGGCGTTTGCCGAAGAGTTGCAGCGTTTCAAGGAGAAACACGGCGACGACGCGGGAGAGGCCGGGCGTCGCATGGGTGGGGCGTCGGAGCAGGACGAGGCGAATCCGCCGAGTAGCCCGCAGGCTCCGCAGGATTCACCGCCGAGCATGCCGCCGCAGGAGAAAGACCCGAACGCGCCGACGTCTCGCCCGACGCCGCCGCCAGCGTCGCAGCAGGGTGGCGCGGCCAATCCGACGGACGAGCCGAAACGGGAACCGCCGCGCGCGGACGACGAGAAAAAGCAGGATGGCGAGGACGCCGAGAACGACGAAAAGAAGAACGCCAACAAAGACAGCGAGAATCTCGACGAAGAGAAGGACGGCGACAAAGAGGGCGGGAAGAAAGAGCACGGCGAAAAGGGCGAGCAGCCGAAACCCGAGCCGGGCAGCGACGCTCCGCAGCGTGATCCGAAGGGTGAGCAGCCGCAGAAGGGCGCGGACGAGAAGGGCGGCAAGGAAGGCGATCAGCCCGAGGACGGCCCCGGCGACAAAAATGGCGATACGCAGCCGCCCGCGCCGCCGACGCTGAACGACCCGCCGCAGCCGCAGGATGCTCCGCCGAATGCCCCGTGTCCCGACGGTGCGACGTCACAGCCGACCGACAAGCCGCAAGAGCCGCAAAATGCCGGCGACGGGCCTGCGGCGGACAATCTCGACGTGCCGGCGGCGGGGCGTGATGAGCGTGTGATGACGGAACTGAACGAGCCGAAAGTCGAGCCGCCGCCGCAACCGGCTGAGGCGGAGCAGACGGCGTCGCCTGCGCCGAAGGCTGACGATCGCGGCGGCGAGGTGGTGGATGCGCTGCGATTGCTGGAGCGGGCCGAGGGTGTGACTGAGCGGGACTTGCTCGATTTGGGTTGGTCAGCGGAGAAAGCGTCGGCGTTTGTACGCGATTTCGAGCGGCTGCGCGAGGCGGCTTTGCGGGCGGGTGTGCTGGGCGATTTGAAGCGATGGAAGTCACGAGCGCGGTTGGGCGAGGCAAAGCTGGCCGCCGGGGTCGGCGATGGCGCGGGCCAGACGATCGGCGCGACAGACTTATTGACCGATTCACTATATCAGTTCGCTACGCCGCCGGAACAGGAAATTTCGCCGGCGCTGCGTGCGGTGTTGAAGGCGTATTATGAGGCGTTGGCGCGAAAGCCGGCGGCGAGTCAGCCGGTGCCGAGCGACGATTGATACTTCGCCACTGTGAGACGTGCGTGCGAGTGGTCGCGATCCTCAAGCTGCGTCTCGGCGAATCGTGATGCTAATCTTCGGCACAGCGCCGCGCGATTCCGGCTATCATTCAGGGCATACAATTGAACGTCCAGGGAGCGTTGTATGGCCGCCGAACCGATGCCTCCGATTTCGCAGCTTAAGGGTCGCCCGCTGGGTCGCATCCTGATCAAGATGGGCAAGCTGACCCGCGCGCAGGTGTCCGAAGCGCTCGATATTCAGAAAAAGAAGCGCGGCCCGCTCGGGCAGATTCTGATCGAGTTGGCCTACGTCACCGAAAAGGACGTGCATACGGCCCTCGCGGCGCAGGTCGGCATGGAGTCGATCGCGCTCGGCACGATCGACATTCCGCAGAACGTGCTGGCGATGGTTCAGTCCCAGATGGCGCATGCCTATCGCATTGTGCCGACGGATTATGACCGCGAGACCAATACGCTGGGCGTGGCGCTCTCCAGCCCGGACAACTTTCAGGCGACCGACGACCTGAAGACGCTGATGGGCTTCAACGTCATCGCGCGCATCACCACCGAACAGGACATGACCGACGCCCTCAACCGGTTCTATCCGGAAGAGGACGCCGAGACGATCGGCGACATCATCTCGGCCATGGGCGATTCGACCGACATCAAGCGGCTCGAAAATCGCGGCGAGTCGATCGATCTCGACGAGTTGAAGGATGCGGCCGAGAGCGCGCCGGTCAAGAAGCTGATCAACCTCGTGCTCTTGCAGGCGATTCGCGAAAAAGCGTCGGACGTACACTTCGAACCGTTCGAAGATGAATTCAAGATGCGCTATCGCATCGACGGCGTACTGTTCGAAATGGTGCCGCCGCCCAAGCATGTGGCCATCGCGGTCTCGACGCGCGTGAAGGTTATGGCCAGCCTTGATATCGCTGAACGCCGCATGCCGCAGGACGGTCGTATCGAGCTGATGGTCGAAGGGCGACAGGTCGATTTGCGCGTGTCGATTCTGCCGACGATGAACGGCGAGAGCTGCGTGCTGCGCGTGCTCGACCGCAATCAGGTGAATCTCGATCTGTCGCAGCTCGGCTTCCGCGAGGAAGAGCTGGCGGTGTTCAAGCAGCTCATCGACAAGCCGCACGGCATCGTGATCGTCACCGGCCCGACCGGCTCGGGCAAGACGACCACGCTCTATTCGGCGCTGCGCGAGTTGAATACGCCGGATGTGAAGATTCTGACGGCCGAAGACCCGGTCGAATACGACATCGACGGCATGGTGCAGTGCCAGATCAAGTCGGACATCGGCCTGACGTTTGCCCGCTGTTTGCGCAGCTTCTTGCGACAAGACCCGGACACGATCCTCGTCGGCGAGACGCGCGACCTTGAGACGGCGCAGATTTCTGTGCAGGCCGCGCTGACGGGCCACTTGGTGTTCACAACGCTGCACACCAACGACGCGCCCAGCTCGATCGCGCGATTGCTCGATTTGGGTATGGAGCCGTTCCTGCTGACCGCGACGCTCGAAGGCGTCATCGCGCAGCGTCTGGTGCGGAAAATTTGCACCAACTGCAAGGAAGAGTATTCGCCGAGCGAGCAGCAGCTAATGGAGCTTGGCCTGCTGCCCGAGGATGTCGCCGGCCGCGTGTTCTATTACGGCAAGGGCTGCGACTATTGCAACAACACGGGCTACAAGGGTCGTCTGGCCTTGTTCGAGATCATGGTGCTCGACGATGACCTGCGCGACATGATCATGAACAACGCCTCAGCGGCAACGCTGCGAGCCGAGTCGCGCAAGCGCGGCATGCGCACGTTGCGCGAGGCGGGCCTGCTCGCGATTTACGACGGCATCAGCACGATTGAAGAGGTCGTGCGCGAGACGCTGCTCGACGTCGAAACGTAGCAGCCGCGGCAAACGCGTTTTCGAGTGATCGAGCGTTTCCGGTGGCGGTGCCGCACTTTACCCCCGAGCTAACGACGCGCGAGACGCTCGATCTGCGCGTGCGGGCAACGCGGCTCCGCTCAAATCGCCATGAACCTTGGGTAATAGCGGGCGCTCGTGTTCCGCGATTCAGGTTTCGGATGATCCTCATCGTCCGAATCAACTCACTCGCGCGCGGACGGATCGTCGCCCTGTCCGATAGTTCATCTCCGCCGCGCGGACCAACGGCATTCTCGCCGCACTGGTTGACCTTTCGGCGCCGGCGTGCCAATCATCTTGTGATCGCTGCGACTTACGCGCGCTCACGGACGCGCACCACGCTCTCCCCCGGGCGGATGGTTTGATCGCCACAACGGCGGCTCAAGCTCACCAGGCACAACGATGCTTGCTCGCGCTTTGCAAACCCGGAGGAGGAATGCCATGCGTACGTTTTTCCGTCTCGCCTGCCCGATCGTTCTCGCCGCCTCGTTGCTCAACGCCTCGGCCAGCGCCGATCCGATCGCCTTCGGTCGACCGGTCGAAATCTACGCGCGCTTGGCCGACCCGATGATGCTCAGCTTCGCGCCGAACGGCGACCTCTACGTCGGGCGCGACAACACCGGCTCCGGCGGCGGAGCGAACGACTCCTTGCGCATTCATCGCATTCTCGGCATCGATCGATCGGTCGAACAATTCGGTGCGCCGATTGTTGACCCCGACGCCGTGCTGTTCGACGCCGACGGTCGATTTGGCGGCGTCGCGGGCGGTGTGCTGCTCGGCGGCTCGACCGCGACGCATACCGGCGTCATCAGCATCACCCAGGCCAACGGCACCGGCGCGACGCTGCTCGGCCCCAGCTCCACGTTCGTCAATCCCAACGACTTCGCCATCGACGCCTCGGGCCGAGCGATCTTCGCGGACATTTCGCGGCGCGACGTGAAGGTCTTTCAAAATGGTGCCGTAACGCGGCTCTTCGCCACGCCGGCGCAACCGAATTGCATCGCCGTCGATCCGCACAACGGAGAAATCTACGTCACGATGCTCGATGGCGTCATGTCACGCCACAACGCCGATGGCAGCGTAATCATGGCCGCGTTTGCGTCGAGCCTCGGTGAGTACGGCACGGTCGCAATCGAGCCGGGCAACTCGCTGCTTCGCCCGCAATCTAACGGCGGCGGTTCGGGCGGCGGAGGTGGTGGTGGTAACAGCGGTGGTGGCGGCTCAGGCGGCGGCGATCCCACCGATCCCAACGACGGCGGCGGCGTCATCGTTCGCGACTACGAGCCGACCATCTATTCAATCGCTAACGGCGACCTGCTTCGGCTGCACGCAGACGGTCGCCGTGACGTGCTCGGCACCGGCTTCGGTCCGATCTGGGATTTGTCGTTCGGCCCCGATGGCGCTCTTTACGCCAGCGACCACGCCAACGACCGCGTGCTGCGCATCGTTCCCGAGCCGGGCACGTTGCTGACGCTGATCGCCGGCGGGCTGTTCGCGCTGCGTCGTCGCAACGCATAACTGCCGTAGGAACGAATGCGGTAGCGATCGGCCTTCCGCGGCCGACGGCGTTTTTTTCCTGCGTTTCACGCACAGCGTCGGCCACGGAGGGCCGATCGCTACGATGTGGGGCAGCCGCCTTCGGCTGCTTTCTTCGCACGGCATCGGCAAAACCGCTACGTCGAGCGCGCCGCAAGCAACTCGCGCGCCCGCTCAATCGCCGCCGCGAGCGACGGCAGGATGTTCCGCTCACCGATGTGCGCGTGAAATTCAGCATCGTGCATGAGCTTCGCCGGCTGATGCCGCGAGCCGCACATCAGTAGCACGCGGCCCGACGATTTGATTCGAACGGCGAGATCGGCCAGCGCATGCAACCCGGTCGCATCAATCGCCGTCATGTTCCGCAGGCGCAGCACCACAACTTGCGGCAACGTGTGCAGGTCGTCTTCGATAATCGACAGTTTGTCGACCGCGCCGAACAAGAACGGCCCGTGAATGCGATAGACCACGACGCCGTCGGGGATCGGGTTCATCTGCAAGCTGTGCTGCACGCCCGACCGCACATATTCCGCTGTTACGCGCGTCACAGTCGTCGTGCTGGTCACTTTGCGGATGTAGAGCAGCGCGGCGAACATCATGCCCACTTCGACCGCAACCGTCAGATCGGCCAGCACGGTCAGCGCGAACGTGATCGCCCAGACAACGATGTCGGCCCAACTCAGCTTCAGAATCTCGGGAATCTCGCGCCATTCGCCCATGTTGTATGACACGATGAAGAGGATCGCCGCCAGCACGCTCATCGGAATGTGCTTGGCCAGCGGAGCGGCGACCAGCAACACCACGAGCAGCGTGACGGCGTGAAGCATGCCCGCGACGGGCGTCTTCGCACCCGAGCGGATGTTCGTCGCCGTGCGCGCGATTGCCCCGGTCGCGGGCAGCCCGCCGACCAGCGGCGACACGACGTTCGCCACGCCTTGCGCGAACAACTCGACATTGGGATTGTGCTTGTCGCCGCTCATTCGATCGGCCACGACGGCCGACAGCAGCGACTCGATCGCGCCCAGCATCGCGACGGTCAGCGCCGGCGAGATCAGCGAGAAGATCAGGTCCGTACGAAACTGCGGAAGCGCAAAGTGCGGCAAACCGCTGGGAATCTCGCCGAAGCGCGACGCGATCGTCTCGATCGAGAGGCCGCTCAGCCACACAATTGTCGTGCCGCCGAGCAGCACGACGATCGATCCAGGCACGCGCCGGACGAAACGCATCATCACGACCATCACTACCAGCGAAACGGCCCCGACCGCCGTCGCCACCGGCGAGAGCGTGGTCCAATGCTCGCCGATCGCTTGCATGCGATGCAGAAAATCGCCGGGCACTTTGTCGATTTCCAACCCGAAGAAATCCTTGATCTGCGTGCTGGCGATCAGCACGGCGATGCCGTTGGTGAAGCCGATGACGACCGGCCGCGGGATGAACTTCACCGCCTGCCCCAGCCCCGTCAGCCCGAGAAAAATCAGCAGCACGCCGGCCATGAGCGTACACATGAACAGGCCATCGATGCCGTGTGCGGCGACGATGCCGGAGACGACCACGACGAACGCACCGGTCGGTCCGCCGATTTGGCATCGAGAACCGCCGAGCGCCGAAATCAGGAACCCGGCCACGATCGCACAGTAAATGCCCGATTGCGGCGGCACGCCGGACGAAATGGCGAACGCCATCGCGAGCGGCAGTGCGACCAGGCCGACGGTCACGCCGGCGATCAGGTCAGACGCAAACGTACCGACGGAGTAATTACGCAGGCAGAGGATGGATTTCGGAACGAAGTTGAAGGCGGGCTTGCCACGATGATGAGCAGCCGATTCGGTCGCACTCATCCGCATGAACATACCGCGCGGGGTGAACGGGTGCCAGCTTGATGGTTTTCGCGAAAGACCAATCGTCGACGCGATGGGTTACACGATATTCTCGCGCTCGGTCATCGGCATTCTGCTCCTGCTGTCGCGCAGCCCGTTACGGTGGCAGTGCGTCCACTTGCACTCGCAGACATTCGGTACGTAAATCCGCAACCGCGCGCGACCGCGTGCGCGACGCCCGTCGCGGTCGCAACGCCGCTCCGCTTCGCATAGCATTTGCCGTATGAAAGCCACCATCGAGACGGCGTCCGGCGTCGCCGCACCCGTAGCGCCTGCGAAGCGCGAGTCGCGCGCCTGCCCGGTTTGCAACCGCAGCGACTGTTCGCCGCTCTTCGAATGCGACGGCTGGCCGCTGGTGCAGTGCGGCGGGTGCGGATTGGCCTACATGCCCGAGGTGCCCACCGACGAGGCGATCGATACCGATTTTGAGTGGAGCGAGTCGTTCGCACGCGAGCGATACGAGCGCTGGATGCGCAATCCGTTTGCCCGCGCGTATACGATGGCCGTGCTGTTCCTGAAGCCCAGCCGCGAGGGCCGCGCGATGCGGCTCGTGAAACGCTACGTGAGCGGCGGCAAACTGATCGACGTCGGCTGCGGCGACGGGCGTATGCTGATGCACGCGCGACGCGCGGGATTTGACGCCATCGGGGTGGAACCGTCGGCCAAGATGGCCGCGCGGGCCGCACGGCGCGTGGGGCCCGAGAATGTGAAGGTCGGTCGCTTGCAGGATTTTGATTTCGCGCCGAGCAGCGTCGATGCGATCATCACCGTCAGCTACGTGGAGCACGAGCCGCGACCGGCGGCGGCCATGCGCGAATTCTTCAAGCTGCTGCGCCCCGGCGGCTACTGCATTCAAAAGACGCCGAATTACGACAGCCGGCTGCGCACGCTGCTGGGCCAGCGCTGGTCGGGTTACCGCTTTCCCGAGCATGTGCAATACTTCAACGGATCGACGTTCGGCCGGCTGATGCGCGAAGCCGGCTTCGAAATCGCCGGCGTGCATGCCAACCCTTTCGGCGACAATTTCTGGGTCGCCGCCCGCAAGCCGAAGAATTGAGTTGCTGGGTTGAACCTGGGATCGCCCCAACCGTTTGCGCGACGGGAACATATGCCGACGTAACGGTCGGCGGCGTGGCAACCGAAATGTCCGGCGTACCTCGGTCTGCGTCACTGCAAATAAAGAGAGACCGGTCGGTGACCGGTCTCTCAATGCGGATCATTGCTTTCGCCGCGCGAAAAAGCGTTGCGCTGTCACGCGCAACGCCGTCGCGCACCGAGTCCCGATCGCTGCAGTCACTTAGGCCTTCGCGATGCCCGGGGCTTCGCTCATGGCCTTCATGGCGGCGTCGATGCGCGCCTTGGCCAACATGACTTTGGCTTCCTTGTCGCAGCACGACTTCTTCTCGCCGACCACGAACTCGACCGATTTGCTTTCCTTCTTGGCGGCTTCGCCGGCGCTCATCGGGCACTGGTAGCACTTCTCGCCGACCATCATCTTCATCTCGACCTTGGCGGCGGCTTCCTTGGCGACCTTGACGGCCTTGTCAGCGTCTTCCTGTTTCTCGAAGTTGAACGAGGCGACGCGATACTGGACCTTTTTGTTGTCCTTCGACGCCATTTCCTTGGCGGCGGTCGGGCAGGCGACGCAGCTATCGCCAACGGCGTACTTGACCGTGATGACTTCGTTCATGAAGCCGTCGAGGGCGGTCGCGAGCGCATCGGTCGCTTCGGCCTGGCTGGTGTAGCTCTTGCCGGCGACGACGAACTGGATCTTGCTCTTGTCGCCCTTGGCCAGCTCGCTCGCTTCCGACGAGCAGCAGACTTCCTTGTCGCCGACCTTGTACGACATCTTGGGCATCTTCACGGCGACGGCCTTCGAGCCTTCGCTGCACGTGCTCGAGCACTCGCCCTTCTTGTCGCCGGCCATGCAGCACTTGCCGCCGGCCTTGGCCTCGGTGGCCTTGGTTTCGCCGCCGCTGGCGGTACACTGGGCAAACGCACTACACGCCATCAGCACGGTCGACGCGGCAACAATCATGAAACGGTTCATTCGGACGCTCCTTTAATAGATCTCGGTTCCCACCGGAACGATTTTTTCGGCTCACCGACGAGCAGCGACCCTCGCACCCGCCGGTCGGAATTGAATACGAGATGGAAAACCGCGCGGATGCAGCGGATATTCCCTGAATCAATTCGCAATGCGACCTGCGAAGTGTATCGGCCAATGCGGCTTGCGACCATCAGGCGATGAGGGTGGGCCGAGAGCGATTCCGGAACGGCACGCGGATGCGGCTGTAAAGTGTTACAAAGCATATGGTTACGATCGGCGTGGCACTCGCGGCAAATCGCGCAAACAAAATCGCCGCCCGCGCCGTCGACTTGCGTGGCAAGGCGACGGTACAGACGGCGAGTCGATTTCGCGCGGGCGGCAAATTCTGCCGCGAGCCGATTCGGCCTAGCGCGTGTGCCAACGGGTCATGCGGTACTGGCGGTCGGCCAGCCACAGATAATCCCAGTCGTCCACGAGCTGGCGCGTGTCCATGTCGAGCGTCTGCCCGTACTGGTTCATGCGCTCGTCGAAATTCTTGACCACACCCTCGCAGCCAAATGAGGCAACGATGCCGACCAATAGACCAAACAACGCCAACTTGCGCATCGTGAACCCTTTCTCTTGCGGGAAGGCCGCCTAATGAGGATAGTCTGTCGCGGCGTGAGGCCGTTGTCAACGGGCGACGGAAGATCGTCTCGATTTCGCGTGGCGGCGGCGAGCGGGGGTGTGAGATTTTGGCGCTTGATGACGCAATGCGGCTGCTCGACGCCGCCGGAGCTATCATTTTCGACTTTGACGGCGTGGTGGTCGATAGCGAACCCATTTCGAATCGCGTGTTTTGCGAGTTGCTCGGCGAGCTCGGCGTGGCGATGACCGTCGAGCAATCGACGCTTACGTATGTCGGCATGACGTTGCCGATGATTGTCGAGCGCGTGCAACTCGATCACGGGCGGCGCGTCGCGGATGTGGTGCAGCGCGACTTGACGAGGCGCATGGTGGCGGCGTTTGAGCGCGAGTTGCAGCCGATGTCGGGGATCGAAGCGGTACTGGAGCGGTTGACGCAGCCGCGCGCGGTGGCGTCGAACAGTTATCCGCAGCGTCTGGATGGAGCGATGGACGCGTGCGGTATGCGGCACTGGTTTGGCGAGCATGTCTACAGCGCGGCGCTCGTGAAGAACGCCAAGCCGGCACCAGACCTATTTTTGTATGTCGCGGCGCGGCTGGACGTCGAGCCGGCGCGGTGCGTGGTGGTCGAGGATTCGGCCGGCGGCATCCGCGCGGCGGTGGCGGCGGGAATGACGGCGATCGGTTTCGTCGGCGGCGGACATGTGTTGGATGGCCATGCGGAGCGGCTGCGCGAGGCGGGGGCCGCGTGCACCCTCGATTGTTGGTGCTGACGCCGAAACTTGAGATATTCACGCAACTACGATTGACGATTCACTCCGATTTGGATAACTTCGACGAAGTGCCCGACCATTTACCGGCGGGCGGTTCATTTCTCGAATTTGCATGCAACGTCCGGAGGACCGGTCGTGAGCCGAACATCGGGCGGTGGCGCGGTTGCGCCAGCGGCGTTGCTGAGCGGTGAGATCGCGCGGCGCGGCACCTCGCCGGTCTACACGCTGTCACTTCTGCTGGTCTCGATCGCGATGGTCCTGCTGCCGCTCGTGTACCTCGCCATCGTGGCGGCCGTTGGTTACGGGTTGTATTGGCACGCGGTAAACGACGCGACCGTGTTTCAGCATGTGCGCGGCGCGCGCGGGGTCAAACTCGCCGCCGCACTCTACATCGGCCCGCTGCTCGGCGGCGGATTGTTGCTGCTGTTCATGATCAAGCCATTGTTCGCACCGCGTTCGCGGGAGTTCGACGGATTGCCGGTCCGCCGCGAAGACCAGCCGCTGCTATTTGAATACGTCGAGCATCTGTGTCGAATGGTCGGTGCGCCCGCGCCGCGCGAGATCGCGCTGAATTGTGACGTGAACGCCTATGCCAGTTTTCGCCGCGGATTCTGGAGCTTTCTCGGGCGCGACCTGCGGCTCACGATCGGTTTGCCGCTGGTCGCGGGGCTAACGCTGCGGCAATTCACCGGCGTTCTGGCCCACGAGTTCGGGCATTTTGCGCAGGGCCTCGGCATGCGGCTGCGCTACGTCATTGTGACGATCAACCAGTGGTTCTCCCGGCTCGTCTACGAGCGCGATCAATGGGATGAGTGGCTTGGTACAGTGAGTGAATCCGGCGGATTCTATGGTCAGGTCTTCGTCTGGCTCGCGAAGTTGCTGATCTGGATCACGCGCGGCATCTTGTGGTGTCTGATGCAGATCGGTCTGTTCCTGACCTTTTTCCTGGCGCGGCAGATGGAGTACGACGCCGACAGCTACGAAGCGGCTGTTGCCGGCGATGACACGTTTGAGAAAACGGTCTATCGGCTCGCCGAGTTGAACATGGCATCGCAGACGGCGCATCAGCAACTCGGGGCTGCGTGGCGTGATCGGCGGCTCGCCGATAATCTGGTCGGACTGATTTCGCATCGAGCGCGGAGCATTCCGCCCGACGCAACGGCAGACATTCGCAAGACGATTGAATCGACTCCGACGGCGCTGCTGGCGACGCACCCCGCTGATCGTGATCGCATCGCTAGTGTGAAACGCAGCCCGAGCGGCGGGGTGCAGATTGCAGACGGCCCGGCGACGCAGCTATTCGATCAATTCGACAAGGTGTGCAAGACGATGACGTTCGTCTATTACCGCGATCGGATCGGTGAGGAAGTCACGCCCGCGAATCTCACGTCCACCGAGTTGCTGGTCGATCAGCACGAGCAGCGCGTCCGCGAATCCGCAGCGCTCAGCGGCTATCTGTGTCTGGACGTTTCCGACGTTCGCCCGTTCGTGGTTTCATCGATTGAACTGGAATCGACCGCGCCTCCGAAGGATCTCGCCGCGGCCGCCCGCGCGGCCGTGAGCCGAGTGCGTTCGCTGGCACCTGCGGCCAAGGACGCCTACGCGAAGCTGTCCGCGGCGGAAGATCGTCTGGCGACGCTCGAGGCGGCGGAGATGCTGTGTCGCGGAAAAGTGCAGCTCCAGCCGAAGCAAGTCGGCCTGGCCAAGTGGAGCGTTGCCGAGATCGAATCGGCGCGTACGCAGGTTCGGCGCGAGATGCACCCGATACTCGACACGGTGCGCGCATACGAAGACGCGGTCAGCGAGCGGCTCGCCGCCGAGCTGCGGTTGCTGCGCTTGCCGGCGGTCGCCAAGCAGGTGCCCAGCGCGCCGAAACTGATCGAAACCGCCGAGAAAATCTGGCGCGCGCTGGTTCACTTGCAGCCCGTGCTGGAGTTTCGCGTGCAGGTCTTGCAGGCGATCCGCTGCCTGATGTGGGTGGGCGAAATTTCGGAGCGTGGCGGCGTCACCGAAGAACTCGCCGCGTCGCTGACGATCCGAATCAAGGACATCGCCGAGACGGCGAACAACTTGCGGCGTGACCTGCGCGACGTGGACTATCCGTTTGAGCATGCGCAGCGCGGGATTACGCTCGGGCCATACTTGCTGGCGCATCCCATTCTGGGCAACGACCCGTCTGTCGTCTTGCAAGCGGGCCAGCAGATGATCGAGCAACTGCACGCGTTGCAGTCGCGCGGCATGACGCGGTTGGTCTACGTCGCATCGCGACTGGAAGAGTCGCAGCGCGCACGTCGCGAGGCCCGCACCAACGAGGCAGAATTGCCCTCCGCGTGAGCAATTCGTCGCCCGGAATTTCAGGGGTGAATCCGGGAGTCGTCCGGGTATGATGGATGCGTCGGTCGTAGGCTGCCGATTGCCTGTCTGGTGCTCGATTGGGGAGTTTTCATGCTTCGAATTTCGCGTGTCGCGGCGATGATCGCTACTGGGTCTGTCTTCGCCGCGGCAACCGCCAGCGATATCGGTCTTGAAATTGCCAACCAGGTGCAGGTCGCCACATATCAGGACGTACACGAGAACCATCTCTACACGCAGCAGGGCCACAATCGCAATTACAACGGGGCGCATCACGACCTAGCACGCGACAACATCGTCGCGCTGCTGCAAGGCCACGGCCTGCCCGTCGAACTCAACGGCTTCACCTATCAGGGCAGTACGTATTACAACGTGATCGCCGAGCAACGTGGCGTGCTCTATCCGGACGAGGTCTATGTCGTTGGGGCGCACTATGACTCGGTGAACAACGCCGGTGCGGATGACGACGCATCGGGCGTGGCCGCGGTGATCGAGCTGGCCCGCATTCTGTCGCAATACGAGACGGCGTACACGATTCGTTATTGCGCGTGGGACGTCGAAGAACGCGGACTCGTCGGCAGCACGGCTTATGTCGCGGGCCGCCGCAGCGACACGATTCGCGGCATGATCCAACTCGACATGATCGCCAAAGATAACGGGGCCAACGCGCAGGACATTTACGGCAGTGCGACCGCCGCTCCGCTGAAAAACGGCTTGATCGCCGCGTTTCCGGTGTACGGCAACGGCGTAAACGTGCAAAGCAACGGCGCGGCGAACTTCAGCGATCATCACCCGTTCGATCAAGCCGGATATCAGGCCGTGTGTTTTGTCGAGGACAATTACGTCGGCAACACCTGCTATCACCAGGCTTGCGACTACGAAAATCAGCCGAATTACATCAACTATCCGTTCGCGATCAAGATGGTGCGTGTCGTGGCGGGTTATCTGGCCGACAACGCGCGTGCGTTTCACGCCGACGATTGTAACGGCGACGGCGTTTCCGATGCGCAGCAGATCGCATCGAGCGCGCTGACCGATTGCAACGGCAACGGCTTTCCCGACGTGTGCGAGGTCGGCATCGCCGCCGACTGCGATAGCGACGGCACGAGCAACGTCTGCGAAATTGCCGCGGGCGCGGCCGACACGGATAGCAACGGCGTGCCGGATGCGTGCCAGACGGTTCGCCGCGTGCCGACCGATTTTGCGACGATTCAAGCGGCGATCAACGCGGCGGTCGCGGGAGATACGGTGCTCGTCGCACCCGGAACGTACACGGGCACCGGCAACAAGAACCTCGATTTCGGCGGCAAATCGATTGTCGTCCGCGGCGAAACGGGCGCGGCGAACACCATCATCGACTGCCAGAATTCCGGACGCGGGTTCTATTTTCACACGAATGAAACGCGACAGTCGGTCGTCGATGGCTTCACGATTCGCGGCGGCAGCATCACCGTCGGCGCGGGCATCTATTGCGTCACCGCATCGCCGACGATCGCCAATTGCCTGATCACCGCGAACACGGCGACGCAAAGCGGCGGCGGTGTGTATGCGTTCACGCGAGCGGATCCGTACTTTGTGAATTGCCGCATCGTGGCAAATGCCTGCCCGACCGGCGGCGGCGTGCGGGCGCGGCTCGGTTCGCTGCCGACGTTTGTCGGTTGCGTGATCGCGGCCAATGCCGGCACGAACGGCGCGGGCATCGAGGCGAGCCAGACCTCGCTAGCAACGCTCGTGAACTGCACGATCAGCCGCAACGCCGCCACGCAGCGCGGCGGTGCGTTCAACCTGTCAGAAGTCGGTTCGGTCACGCTGCACAACAGCATTGTCTGGGGCAACACCGCCACCACGCAGGGGCCGACGGCCTATACGGTAGTTGGCACGAGCGTCAGTGCGAACCGCAGCAACGTACAAGGCGGCCCAGCAGCGATCGTCGGCGGCGGGGCCGCGACCGGTTGGGTCAGCACCATCAACGCCGATCCGCTGTTCGTCGATGCGGCGGCGAATGATTATCGCTTGCCGAGCGGTTCGCCGTGCGTCGATGCGGGTGACAACGCGCTGCTCGCCAGCGATGCTGCCGACGTGGATCGCGATGGCAACCGTATCGAGGCGTTGCCGATTGATGTTTTGGACAGCGTTCGCCTTTCGGATGATCCGCAAACCGCCGACAGTGGAGCGGGCGCGGTGCCGATTGTCGACCTGGGCGCGATCGAGCTTGTGCAGCCCTGCGTGGGCGACACCAACGGCGATGGCGCACGCGACCTGACCGACCTGGCCCGGCTGCTGTCGAACTTCGGCATGCCGACGGGCGCGACAATCGCCGAGGGCGACGCCGACGCGGACGGCGACGTGGACCTGACCGATTTGGCGACGCTTCTGGCGAATTTCGGCCTGAATTGTTGAACACGCGGCGCTGGGGAGCATCGGTCTCCGGCCGGTGCGCACTCTAAATTCACCGGCCGGAGGCCGATGCTCCCCGCGTGATCACCGCGCTCCTTGCGCGCCCGTGGACTGCCCCGCTATCATGCCACGGCACGAACTGAATGGTTGACTCGCACGGAGGTGAGTCGCACATGACGCCGCTATCGGCCGCTGCTAAACGCAGCCGCGCCTCGACTGCCGCAAAACCCGACGCACCTGTCGAGTGCCCGCCGTGGTTTCTGGAATCGCTCGATCGGTTCCGCACGTACCAAAATGTCGAACTCGGCCTCTCGCCGCTGACGATGATCGCATATCGTCGCGATCTCGAACAACTCGGCGATTACCTGCGACGACAAGGCGTCGGTAACGAAGCGGCGATCGACGCTGGAATTACGCAGGGCTATCTGATCGAGCTGTCCGGCCGCGGCTATCGCGAGAGCACCATCGCGCGGCATGTGGTGTCGATTCGCATGTGGGCCCGCTGGCTGCTGCTGACCGCGCAGATCACGCAGGATTTGAAGACCCATTTCGAATTGCCCAAGCAGTGGCAGCGCCTGCCCGAGACGCTCGCGCTCGATCGCACCGTCGAGCTGGTCACCTCGCCCGAACTCGACAACCCGCTCGGCATCCGCGACCGGGCGATTCTCGAATTGTTCTACGCCTGCGGCTTGCGTGTCAGCGAACTGTGCGGCCTGCGGCTGCGCGATGCGAGCCTGAAGCACGGTTACGTGCGGTGCATCGGCAAGGGCCGCAAGGAGCGCGTGGTGCCGGTGGGCAAGTCGGCCATCGACGCGATCGAGGTCTATCTCGAACGCCAATGGCTTGATCTCGTGGCGGCGGGCATGCAATCGGGTAAGGTCGAGGGGCCGCTGACGGAAAAAGTAAAGCTCAACCTGCCGCTGTTTCTGAGCCGCACGGGCGGGCCGATCGAGCGAACGGCGGTCTGGCGGCTCGTGCGGCGCGAGGCGATCAAGCGCGGCATCCCCGGCAAATGCAGCCCGCACACATTGCGGCACAGCTTCGCCACGCATCTGCTCGAAGGCGGCATGGACCTGCGCGTCGTGCAGGAATTGCTCGGCCACTCCAGCGTCGCGACCACTGCGATCTATACGCATGTCCAGACGCGGCATCTCAAAGAGGTGCATCGCAAGCACCATCCGCACGGCCAGTAACGGCGAATGCAGAATGCAGAATGCAGAAAACTCCCCCCCTGTGGCATGCTTATGCGGTACTCCGCGTAAGCATGCTCGGGCTGAGTCGAGCGAGAGCGTGCTGCTGGGATCAGCATTCTGCACTCTGCATTCTTCATTCTGCATTCCGCGCAGCGGACGAATTTCCGACTGCTGCCGCGCTTCGCCGCCGTCTGTAAGATACCTCGTTCCCGCCGGCGGTCGGCGGAGGGGTAGACGGTGGAGGGTGGCATGCTTTCGCGGTACTCCGCGTAAGCATGCTCACGCTGAGTACAGCGAGAGCATGCCACACTTTTGGACAACGCAGAGCGTGGCGCGATGATTCCTGCCGAGGTTCTCAAGAAAGTTCGCCGCATTCAGATTCTCACCAGCGCGCTCGTGCAGGACGTGTTCGCGGGTCAGTATCACTCCGCCTTCAAGGGACTCGGCATGGAGTTCCAGGAGGTGCGCGAGTATCAGCCCGGCGACGACGTGCGAACGATCGACTGGAACGTCACCGCCCGCAGCGGCCGCCCGTTCGTCAAACGCTTCCGCGAGGAACGCGAGTTGACCGTCACGCTGGTGGTCGATGTCAGCGGGTCGCAGGAATTTGGCACGAATCAGCAGCTCAAGAGCGAGCTGGTCGCCGAGCTTGGCGCGACGCTGGCGTTCTCGGCCATAACCAATAACGACAAAGTCGGCCTGCTGCTGTTCAGCGACCGCGTCGAAAAATTTGTGCAAGCGAAGAAGGGCACGCGGCACGTGCTGCGCGTCGTACGCGAGTTGCTTTATCACCAGCCCGAGGGCAAGCGCACCGACATCGGTGCGGCCCTCGAAGCGGTCAACGGCATGCTGACGCGACGCTCGGTGGTGTTTGTCATCAGCGATTTTCAGGATCGCGAGTATGAGCACGCGATGCGAATCATCCGCCATCGGCATGATGTGATCCCGATCGTCGTGCGCGATCGGCGCGAACGCGAAATGCCGCCGGTGCGATACTTCGAGGCGATCGACCCGGAGACGGGTGAGCAACTGCTGGTCGATACGAGCTCGCGCGCGTTTCGTCGCCGGTTCGGCGAGCACGCTAGCCAGCGGCGGCAGGAATTGACGGCGAATTTTCGCAAGCTGGGGATTGACCCGATCGAGGTTGAGACGGGCCACTCGTTCGTCGAGCCGCTGACGCGGTTCTTTCGCAAGCGAGGGGCGCGGCGATGAGGGTTCGGCGTTCAGGGTTCAGGGTTCAGCGTCTGGAGCACCGCGGCCCTCCGCGGTTCTTTTGGAGCAGCCGCCCTCGGCTGCTTTTCGTCCCGACGCAGAACATGCCGACTGCGGAGTACCGCCGTCGGCATGGCAGCCTGCACGCGCGTGCCCTGTTTGCGGCGATCATCACGCTGTCGCTCGTCGGCTGCGGCCCCAGCGCGCCACCGCCGCCCGAATCGGTCACCGACTCCGCCGAGCGCGGCCCGATCAAGCTTTCAGTGACCGCGTCACCAAAAATCGTCCAGATCGCTGAGCCGATCCGCGTCGTGATTACCGCCGACGCGCCGGCGGACTTCGCGATTGAGTTGCCGGACGAAAAGAGCTTTCCCGAAATCACCGTCGCCGCCGCGCCGCCACCGGGTGTGCCGCTGGCGCTGCCTGACGGCACACTGCGCTGGCAGCGTGAATTCACGCTCGAGTCCTACGCCGCCGGCGCGCTCGACATTCCGCCGACGGTGATCAAGTACGCCAAGAAGGGCGACGCAGGCGAAACGCCGAAACTCGATAGTGAATTGGCGACGGGGTCGTTGCAGGTCGAGGTGCGCTCCGCACTCACGTCGCAGGACGCGCCGACCAAGCCGCGCGACATCACAGCCTTGCTCGCCGTTCCGCGCCGCCCGCTGAAGCCGTGGGAGATCGCCGCGATCTGCGCCGCCGCGGTCGCGGTACTGATCGGCGGCTACGTTGCCTATCGCGTGATTCGCGCGCGCTTGCTGCGTCCGCCGCCGCCGATCGCGCCGGAGATTTGGGCGCTCAACGAATTGGCCACGCTCGAGCGCGAGGACTTCTTCGCGACCAAGCGCGTACGCGAGTTCTACTACCGTCTGAGCGAAGTCGTGCGCAGCTACATCGAACGCAAATTCGGCCTCGCCGCGCCGGAGATGACGACCGAGGAGTTTCTAACACGCCTCAGTCGCGACGCGACGGCGTTGCCCTACGACGCCGTGAAGCTGCGCGTGTTCATGGAGTCGTGCGATCTGGTGAAATACGCCGCGTGGCAACCGACGCGTGACGATGGCGCGGGCAACTTGTCGGCCGCGCGGGCGTTCATCGACGCAACCGCCGCGGCCGTCGCGCGACTCGAAGCGCAGCGGCTCGCGACCACCGCCGACACCGCGCCGCCGCTGCCGCCGATTCCGACCTCGCACAGCGAAGGGGGGAAAGCCGCATGACGCCGGTGAACCTCCCGCTGACTCCTGAGTGGCTCTTCTGGGCCTATCCGTGGGCACTGCTGTTGTTGCTGGTCGTGCCGCTGTACTGGTTTTTCACGATGCGGCCGCGCGCCCGATCGGTGGTCGTGTTCAGCGGACTCAGCGGCCTGAAAGCCGCCGGCGGCGCGGTGAGTCGCCGCGTGCGATTGATATTGCCGCTGCTGCGGTGCCTCGCACTCGCGTGTCTGGTCGTCGCGGTCGCGCGGCCGCAAGTGGCGGACCGATCGACGCAGGTTTACGTCGAGGGCATCGCGATTCAGCTTGTGGTTGATGTGTCGAGCAGCATGACCGATTGGGACTTGTCGCCGCCGGGCAGGCAGGTCAATCGCCTCGACATCGTGAAAGCGGTCGTGCAGCGCTTCGTCGCCGGCGAAGAGGGCGGCGAACTCAAGGGCCGCACGAACGATCTCGTCGGACTCGTGAAATTCGCACGATTCCCGGACAGCGTTTGCCCGCTCACGCTCGATCATCGCGCGGTGACCCGCGCGGTCGAGATGCTGCAGCCCATGCAGCCGCGATCGGAAGAAGACGGCACCGGAATCGGCGACGGCCTCGCACTCGCGGTCGAGCGTTTGAAAGACCTGAAACGCACGACGGGCGGAGGCGAGCAACTGACGATCACGAGCCGCGTGGTGATTCTGCTCACCGACGGCGAGAACAACGCCGGCATGATCACGCCCGAGCAAGCCGGCGAACTCGCGGCGAATTTTGGCATCAAGGTCTACGCCATCATGGCCGGCACCGGGCAGAACGAGGGCTTTTTCCGCCGCCCGCTGAACGACCGTGACCTGCGCGAGATCGCCAATGTCACCGGCGGCAAGTATTTCCACGCGACCGACGCTCGTTCGCTGCTCGGCATCTATGAAGAAATCGACCGCCTCGAACGCACACGCAGCGAAGAGCGGCGGTTCGTTCGCTACGACGAATTGTCGCTCAACTGGCTGCTCGTCGCGTTCGCGGCGATCACGATGCAGACGCTGCTCGACAGCACGAGGCTGCGGAAGTTCCCATGAGTGATGTGACGTTCGACAATCTGAACTGGCTCTGGCTGCTCGCGGTCGCGGGCGCTGCCGCGGTCGTCGGTATGTACGGCCTTTGGCAGCGGGCGCGGGCGATGCGGATGTTTGCGACGGCGAATGTCATCGCGCGGCTCGCGCCGCCGGTGAGTTGGGCACGCGGCATTGTGCGCATCACACTCGTTACGCTCGCACTCGTCGCGCTCACGGCGGCGATCATCGGACCGCGCTGGGGCGAGGCCGAGCAGAAGCTCTATCGTCGCGGCGTCGATGTCATGGTGCTGCTCGACGTGTCGCGTTCCATGCTCGCGCGCGACATTGCACCGAATCGACTCGAACGGGCGAAACTCTCGATCCGCGAAGACCTGCTGTCCGCGCTAGGCGGCGATCGCATCGGCCTGATCGCCTTCGCTGGCACGCCCAGCTTGAAGTGTCCGCTGACCAACGACTATGGCTTTTTCCGGCTCGCACTCGAAGACACCGGCGTCGGCAGCGTCGCACGCGGCGGCACGCTGATCGGCGATGCGATTCGCCTGGCGCGCGATTCGTTCGACGAGAAACTCGACACGCACAAGGTGATCGTGCTCATCACCGACGGCGAAGATCACGAGAGCTTTCCGCTGGAAGCCGCCCGCAAATTGTGGGATGACAAGAAAATCCCGATCGTGTCAGTCGCTCTGGGCGACGAACGCGAGGGGGCGCGCATCCCGGTCGAAAACAACGCGGGGCAGGATTACGTTCGCTATCAGGGCAACGTCGTCTGGAGCAAGGCGAACTTCGATCAACTTCGCAAGATCGCGCAGATTTCGACGCTCGCCGCGTTCGTCCCGGTCGGCACGCAGAATTTCGACCTCGGCGACATCTATCGCAGCAAGATCGCACCGGCGATGGCGAGCAAGCAACTGGCCGAGAACGAAAAGGTCAAGCAGCCGTCGCAGTACCACATGTTCGCGGTGGCGGCATTGGTGCTGGTGTTGATCGAGTCGTTCCTGCGCGAAGGCCCGCGCCGCGCGACGATCGTGCGCTCCGGCACGCTTCAGAAGGAGGCGGCGTGATGAAGACGGGGCTAACGACAGAGGCACAGAGACACAGAGAAGGCAAAAGAGCGGTTAGAGCAGGGTGCGAACGCGTTGCCGTGACCGGCACGTTCGCCGACTTCTTCTTTCGCTATTCGCTATTCTTCATTCGCTCTTCTCTGTGCCTCTGTGTCTCTGTGGTTGTTTTCTCTTCATACGCGTCGGCCGACACCCCCCGCCAACTCATGCAGCGCGGCAATGAGGCCTTCGCCGCAGGCAAGTATCAGGAAGCGCTCGACGCCTTCCTGCAAGTCCCCGCTGACGTCGACGCTTCGATGTCAGCCGAGCTGCTGCACAACCTGGCCAGCGCGTACTACCGCCTGGGCAAATACGAGGACGCACGCGAGACATGGACCCGTGGCGCGGCGTTGAAAGATCCCGCGTTCGAGGCCCGGGCGCGATTCAATCTCGGCAACACGCACTACAGCGAGACGCTCGCCGCCGCACAGCCGCCCGCTGACACGCAGCCGCCCGCCGATGGCGCGGCGCCGGCGCAGCAGCCGTCGCTCGACGCGCTCCTGCAAAAACTCGCCGCCGCAGTCGAGCAATATCGCGAATCGCTGCGGCTCGATCCGTCGCTCACCGACGCACGGGCCAATCTGGAACTCGCCAAGCAGCTCGAAAAGCAGCTCAAAGAGCAGGCCCAGAGCCAGTCGCAGCCGTCGAGCTCGCCGAACCAGGAAAACAACCAGAAGGACGAGAATCAGAACACATCGCAGCCGTCGTCGCAGGAAAATCAGCAGCAGGACGAGCAGCAATCGTCGCAGCCGAGCAGTCAGCAAAGCCAGCCGAGCTCGCAGCAGAAGCAAGACGAGCCGCAGTCGCAACCGGCGTCGCAGCAGCCGCAGAGTCAGCCGACGTCACAGAATCAGCCGCAGCCGCAATCGCAACCCGATTCGCAGCCGGGCGAGGGCGAGAGTCAGCCGGCGGTTGAGCTTGAAATGACGAAGGAAGAAGCCGAGCGCATTTTGCAGAAGCTGCGCGAGGCCGAGCGCGAGCGGCGGGAACGACTGCGCGCTCGCGAAGCCGCCCGACAACGACCGGTGGACAAAGATTGGTAGCTCGCCGAGCACGAGACTTCTGGAAAAAACGGATCGAACGTCGCGTGGGCAGCATCTGCCTCTGGCCGGTGCCCGCGCTCAGGGCACCAGCCTCGGACAGTTTCTCCCGTGTCGGCGCGTGACTTCGCCACGTCTGATTCGCGCGCCGCATGCTGCCAATGAACACTCGAATTCTCGATCATGCGGTGGTCGCGTTCGCTGCCAGCGGCCGCGCACTTTTCCTGACCTTGCCGGCTGGCCGAAAACGAGCCGCAAACCCAAGCCGGAGTCGCAACCGATATACTTGCGCGAATGCCACTTCGGAATAGTTTGGAATGGGAGTGTCGCGGTGCGGCGGCGGCGCGGATATACGCGCTTCGCTTGCGCTTCCTGACCGCTGTCGTCGTCGGGACATTCTGTTGCGTCGGGCTGTCATTGGGGTGCGACCCGCCGCGATACGGGGGCGGCTATATGTCGACTGCAGACACGTTGCGCCCGATAGTCTGCGCGCTAATGCTGGTAGCGGCCGTGGCGACGATTGTGCTGTGGCGGCGCGGCGACGTGCGGCTGCAGCGGCAATCGAGAAGCTGCGCGAGCGTTCGGCGACCGAGGCGGCGGCGCTGCGCCAAATTCCGCGTGCCGTGTTGTGTTACCCGTGTCGCGCCGGCGTCCGCTTTGGGCCGTCAGTCTACCTTGTGCTGCTCGCCGGACTTGGTATCGCCGCAATCGCCGTTACGAGCCGCCTGTATGTGCTCTTGTGTGGTTCTGTTCTCGCGATCTACCTGGCCGGTTGGTTGCACGCGCAATGGCTGGACGCGATTCGACTGGCGCTGGCGATGGGGCCGGATTATGCCTGCTTGCAGTGCGGCTACCTGCGAGAGCGATTGCCGAGCGAGCGCGAGTGCCCGGAGTGCGGCACGCCGCGAAGCGCGGCGCGGTTTTGGTACGTCAAGTTGTATTGGGGGGACGAGCGTCGGTGAGCGGCGAAGCCGCCCGGCAGTAACCGAGCCAAGTACGCCGGCAGCCGGACGATGGCGCGGAGTGCGTGTCGTCAGCCGCAATTGTTGGGCGGTGCCCAACCTACGAGTGGCCGTATCATTCGCCGCATGAATACACGGACCATTCAATCGATATGCCTGTTCCTGGCAGTCGTCGTCACGGCATTTGCTCAGGTTGCGCCGACGTCACAGCCCAGCAGCACCAGCACGCGCAGCCGTACAGACACGGCCAGCAAACCCAAGCCCGAATCGCGGCCCTTCGTCGCAGTCGCTGCGCAGCTTGAACGGGCCAGCGCGTGGATCGACAAGCCTGCGACGAACGAAACTGTCGAAGCCTACGCACCCGCGTGCGAGCTGCGATTCCG
>JBJXFK010000022.1:0-4936 GCA_046155505.1 Phycisphaerae bacterium | reverse complement strand
CGCGCGACCGACAATCGGTAGCGCGGCTGCTAGGTTGAATCGACGATCGACTCGTCCGCTTAGCGGCGGCGAATCAGGGCAAGAGCGCCCAGACCCAGCAACGCCAGGCTGGTCGGTTCCGGAACCGGGTTGCCTTCGACGATGATGTAGAAGGTCGCCGGCAGGGCCGTGCCGAAGTTGAACTGCAACTCCGGATTCGGCGAGCCGGTGAGACCCGGGTCATACATCCACGCAGCGGTGGTCACGTTCGCATCCGGGCCGTTGGTGATGCGCCAGCCGTTCAGGTTGCTCGACACATTCGAGAAGCGCACGCCGATGGCGAGCGAACCGAACTCCGGACCGTTGAGCGGATCGCCGTCGCCGATCAGGTCCATGTTCAACGGAGTGTTGAACAGCGTGCTGACGCCGTCGCCGAATGAAACGAGCTGCGTGACCGACACCGCGCCGTTCGCTGCGAGCGACTGTGTGCCGGCGCTGGTCGGAGGCGTGTTCAGCACCGTGTCCGGGGCGAGCGCGCTATTGGCGAACGTCGAGTGGAACAACTCGATGTCGGTCGCCGGCGCGCCGCCGATGCGGCGAATGCCGACCGTGACGCGCGTCACATCAATCGATGTGAAGCCGCCCAGGCGCGAAGCCGGAATCGGCACGTCATCGAGCGCGAAACGATTCGCGTCGGCCGGTGTAGTTACACCGGTGAAACCGGCGTTGCCCGCATTCGCGCGGCTGGCGGTTTCGACGTTATTGGTGTAGAGAATCGCGGCCTGCGCAGCCGACGCGAGCGCAAGCGCGCCCAGGATCCCGATCAAACGCTTCATGGAACTTCCTCCAGTGTCACGTTGCGTGACAAGTTCACTCGGAAAAACAAACTGGAGGATTCGCACTGCGGGCGCAGCGCGACAAGGCAGGCCTCACTTCCCGCTCCTCCTGTACAATCGCCATCCTACCGAAAGCGTGTGCGCCAGGTCAATTGAAACTCACTCGCAATGCGCTAAACTCCCTCAGATTTGCTCGCCAACGAATACAAATCGACTCGCACTTAGGTCCGGATAATCGACGCCACCGAGGATGCCACTTGCGGGTGCATTATTCAGCCGGTTATTTCGTCCAGTTGCCGCCGGCGCACCGCTTTCCGATGGGCAAGTACCCGGCCCTGCACGACATTCTGCTGCGCGAAGGCGTGATTCGCGGCGCTGATGTGATTGAATCACAAGAGGCCGAATGGGCCGATCTGCAACTCGTTCACACGCCCGATTATCTCAGTGATCTCGCGCACGCCACGCTGAGCCACGAAGCCGTCCGACGACTCGGACTGCCGTGGCAGGACGGGATGCTGCGGCGATCACGTCTCGCGGTCGGCGGAACGATCGCGACCGCCCGCGTGGCGCTCGCCGACGGCGTCGCCGCCAATCTCGCTGGCGGCACGCACCACGCCTTCGCCGATCGCGGCGAGGGATTCTGCGTGCTCAACGACGTCGCCGTCGCGATTCGCGTGCTGCGGCGTGACGGCGAAATCGAGCGGGCCGCGATCATCGACCTCGACGTTCACCAAGGCAACGGCACCGCCGCGATCTTTGAGGACGATCCGGCGACGTTCACGTTCAGCATGCACGGCCAGAAGAACTACCCGTTTCACAAAATGCGTTCGCGGCTCGATGTCGGGCTGCCGGATGGCATCAACGATTGCGACTACCTCGCGCAACTCGATCGACATTTGGACGATGTGCTGCCGCAATCGCGGCCAGAGCTCGCGTTCTATCTGGCGGGTGTCGATGTTGTCGCCGGCGATCGATTCGGTCGGCTGGGCCTGACGCGCGACGGACTCGCGCAGCGCGATCGGCTCGTGCTATCAAGGCTCAAGCAGCGCGGCATACCGGTCGCGATCGTGCTTTCCGGCGGTTATGCGGCCAGTGTCGAGCTGACCGCGGATTTGCATGCGACCGTGCATCGCGAGGCGGTCCGCGTATTCGCGTGAGCATTGATTCGCCGCTCAACGTCATCGAATCGCCAGATTCGTGTGGCGTCTCCGCGACTGCCGCGGTTACGATGTGCGGGCTGCGACCGGGAACGCACGGGAGATGACGCCGATGCTGGGGACGAATCGCACCGGTCTGCCTGCTGCCGTATCGCACGCGCGCGTGTGGCAGTCGCAAGTGTGGCACCCGCAAATGTGGCACCCGCTATTAGCGGGTGTTTTTTCTCCGCGCTTTCGCCATCCCGGGGCGATGTGTGCCGCCGCAATCGCCTTGGCCGCGTCGGCATCGACGCTGGGACAGGTTCCGCTGCTCGGGCCGGCGTCCACGCTGGGCGAACTGACCAGTTGGTTCGACCCGCTCGGCAGCGACTCGGGCATGCTTTCCGGCAGCTCGATGCCGCTTTTTGCCGACGCCTTCCGGCATCCGTCGCTCGATGACCGCCGCTGGGAATTCTCCGCCGGCGTCACCTGGTTCGCATCGGACAGCGACGGCGGTGTGCAACTGCGCGCCGGCGATGATCGCCCGTTTGCCGAGCTGCGCACGCGTGCGCTCGACCTCTCCGACCTGACCAGTGCTCGCGTGCGAATCCGCGCGACGCCGATCGGCACCGGCTCGTCGCCGCTCGACGTCGAATGTATCTCGGACACCGGCTCGTGGCTCAAAGCGCTGCCCGTCGCCGGTTCGCCAACAAGTGACAGCATCGAATACGAGATATCCGCCGACGGACTTCACGCCGCCGCGCAGCTTCGCATCCGCTCCGCCGCGACGGAATCGAGTGCATGGTTCCTGCGCGAGGTCGCGATTTTCGGGCGGAGCATCGCCGCCGAGCGCGTCCTCTCCATTGACAGCAGTCCGCGCGACGCCGTTCCGCTCACGCTGCGCATCGGCGGCGATGCCCAGCTCGTCGATGCCGCGACGCCGCTGCGGTTGCCGATCGCCGGCGGAATCGAAATTCAGGCGACCGCTCCGGCGGTGTTCGAGGGATTTGTGCTGAGTCACTGGCTGATCGACGACGCGACGCGGATCGACCGGCAACGCACGGTTGCGCTCTCATCGAATGTGCAGCAACGAGCCGTCGCCGCGTATCGCGCGCCGCGCGAGGACGACCTCGCGTATCTGGCGATTCGCAGCGAGCCGGAGAACGATATTCCGATCGCGTTGGCCAGCGCGGGCAGTACATCGGGCGAACGCATGCTGACCAATCGCATCGCCCCCTGCCTGCGCGGCGAACGGCTGACGCTCATCGCACCGAAGCGCACGCCGCGACTGGTATTCGATCATTGGCGGCTCAGCGGCGGTCGCATGGTGGCGACGCCGACACTCGAACTTTCGGCCGACGCCACGCAATCGCTGACGGCGGTATACGTCGTGCTGGGCGACATGAACGCCGACGGTGTGCTCGACGCCTATGACGTCGATTTGTTTTGCGAGGCGATGAAGCATGCGAGCGAGCAGCCGACGACCCGCGCCGGGCTTGGACGCTGCGACATGAACGGCGACTCGCTGTTCGACGAAGCCGACATCGAGGCGTTCGTCGAACGGCTGGTGACGCCCTGACGAATTTGCGAATTCAGTCTGGCGGTGCGGGCATTCCTGCCTGCACAAGCGCTTGCGACGAGTGGGGCAGACAATCTGCCCGCCCCACCCAGCAGCGTGAAGGAGTCGTATGTCCACGTTCACAAAATCGCCGGTTTCGGTCGGGCACGGCGCGGCGGCGCGCGGCGGCATGTTCGCCGGGCGGCGCGTCGTTCCGATCGTCGTCGGAGTCGCTGTCCTGGCACTGGGTTACGCAGCGTTTTCATGGCTGGACGTGGCAAGTTGGTTTCGCCGCGCCGCCGCCGAGACGAGCGTTCACATCGTCCAATCCGCGACGCTGAGCATCGTCATTTCCGAAGACGGCGAGTTGAAACCCAAGGACCAGATCGAGATCAAGAACGAGGTCGAGGGGCAGAGCACAATTCTGAGCATCGTCGCCGAGAGCACGCGCGTGAAAAAGGGCGACCTGCTGGTCGAACTTGCCAGCGATCAACTGACCGAGCGACTCGAAACCGAAAAGATCGAGCTGCGCCGGGTCGAGGCCGACGCAGGTGCCGCCGCCGAAGAGCTGGAGATCACGCGTAATCAGAACGCGAGCGATCTGAAGAAGGCCGAGCTTGAACTCGAGGTCGCCGAGCTGGAATTGAACAAATACAAGAACGGCGACTATCCGAAGGAAGTGAAGACGCTGGAGATCGAAGTCGAACGGGCCGAACTGGATCAACTGCGCAAGCGCGACGAACTCACCAAGCAGGAGAAGCTGCTGGTCAAGGGCTTCGTCACGCAGTCGAAGCTTGAGGAACTGAGATTTGAGCTCAAGAACGCCGATCGCACGCTTGAGAAGAACATACTTGCGCTCAAGACCCTGAACGAATATGAGCTCACGAAGAACATGAAGCAAAAAACCTCCGACGCCGAGCGCGCCCGCGAGGAACTCCAGCGCGTGCAAAAACGCGGCGCATCGAAAGAGAAGCAGGCCGAGGTGCGGCTCGAACAGGCACAGTCCACGCTGCAGGTCCGTCGCACGCGGCTCGATCGATTGATCGAGCAGGTCGGAAAGTGCAAGACCATCGCGCCGGTTGACGGCGTCGTGCAGTACAAAACTTCACCCTGGGACGATTTTCGCCCTGCCCAGGGCCAAAAAGTGCATGAGGGACAAACGCTCTGCGTGCTCCCCGACACGTCGCAGATGATCGTCAGCTTCCGCATTCACGAGGGCGATCGGCACCGCGTCAAAGACGGCATGCCGTGCGTGGTTCGCGTGACTGCGGTTCCTGGCAAGACATTCACTGGAAAAATCTCCAAAATCGCACGCTTTGCAGACAGTGCCAATCGCTGGATCAACCCCGATCTGAAAGAGCATGCAGCCGAGATCCTGCTCGACGGAACCGATGCACCGCTCGCACCAGGCGACTCGGCCGAAATCA
>JBJXFK010000270.1:0-6621 GCA_046155505.1 Phycisphaerae bacterium | reverse complement strand
GCGTAAGATTTTGGCACCGGCCGGAGGCCGATGCTCCCCGCGCGTGCGATGAACAAGGGTTGGTGACGTCATGGCGATGAAAAACGTTTCAACCGGGCATCGATTCGGCTCGCACCTTTCGATCGCCGGGGCCATGAGCAATGCGATCGCTGAAGCGCGGACGCTGGGATTTGAGACGGTCCAGGTGTTCGTGAAGAACCAGCGGCAGTGGAACGCGACACCGTTCAAGCCGGATGATTTGAAGTTGTGGCACGCGACGCGCGAAGAAGGCGGCTTTGGACCAATCGTTGCGCATGCGACGTATCTGATCAATCTCGCATCTGCGGATGATGAGTTGGCGGCGAAAAGCCGCGATGCGTTTGCTGAGGAATTGCTGCGTTGCGATGAGCTGACGATTCCGTATCTGGTCGTGCATCCGGGCGCGGCGGTCGGGCAGGAGCCGGCGGCGGCGATCGCGCGGGTGGGCGAATCGCTGAATCACATCTTCGAGCGCCATCCGCAGATTCGCTGCATGCCACTGCTGGAAACGACCGCCGGTCAGGGTTCGACGCTGGGGCGCACGTTTGAGGAACTGGCCGGGATGATTGCCGCGACGCGCGAGGCGCAGCGCGTCGGCGTGTGCGTGGATACGTGCCATGTGTTCGCGGCGGGGTATGACATTCGCGACGCGGCGCAGTATGAGGCGATGATTCAACTCGCGGCGAAGACCGTCGGCATCGAACGCATTCGCTGCTGGCATTTGAACGATAGCAAGGGCGATCTCGGCTCGCGGATTGATCGGCATGAACATATCGGCCTGGGCAAGATCGGCGAGGCGGGCTTTGCACATGTCGTGAACGATCGGCGCTTTTTGGGCAAGCCGATGATTCTGGAGACACCTAAAGAAGAGAATGCCAAGGGCGTCGCGTGGGACACGATCAATCTTCAACGGCTTCGCGCTCTGGCGTCAGGCGCGGATCCGCGTCCCGCAGCGTCAGGCCCTGATCCAGTCGCTGCAAAACCAAAGCGAGCTTCTCGACAAACTTCGACCGCGCCAAAACGTGGTCGCACCCGGCGGTCCGCGCGGCCTTGATCAGATCGGTTTGCACATGCGACGCGAAACCGACGATCGGCAGCGTCGCGCGGGTCGCTTTGATTTGACGAATCAACTCGGGCGTGTCGCCGCCGGCATTCAAGTCGATGATCACGCCGTTCGCTGATGCTGAGGCGATGAGCAGTGCATCGCACGATCGCGCGGACGTGACGATGACGCCGACGTGCGTAGCGGTGGCGGTGATCTTTGAGCCGAAGATGAGATCGGTGATGAGTGCGGCGACGGGCATAATGCGAGTGTACGCGACCGGCGCGCGGCCGTACGGTGCGGCTCGACTGAAGATTTCGTGAGGAACGTCAACGGAATATCTTGTATCGCGCGCGATACATGGGTACTATCCCTTGCGGCACATCGGGCGCAAGCGCAGTTATCGCGACTCGACGTGATCACGACGGAGTGTGACGCGCGTGTATCTGAAGCGGATCAGCCTGCACGGGTTCAAGAGTTTCGCCGATCGCACCGAACTCGATTTCGGCCCGGGCATGACATGCATCGTCGGCCCGAACGGTTGCGGCAAGAGCAATGTGCTCGATGCCCTCCGCTGGGTGCTCGGCGAACAGTCGGCCAAGACGCTCCGCGGATCGAAGATGCTCGACGTTGTCTTCTCCGGGTCGCGGTCGCGGACGGCGGCGGGTGCGGCGGAAGTGAAACTCACCTTCGACAACACGAGCAGCTTCCTGAAAAGCGACGCGACGGAGGTGACCGTCGAACGCACGCTCTATCGCAGCGGCGAGAGCGAGTATCGCATCAATGGGCAGATCAGCCGGCTGAAAGACATTCGCGATCTGTTCCTCGACACCGGCGTCGGCGTTGATGCCTATAGCATTATTGAACAGGGCAAGGTCGATGCGTTGCTGTCGGCCAATGCCGACCAGCGGCGCGAGATTTTCGAAGAGGCCGCCGGTATCAGCCGGTATAAGGCTCGCCGCACCGAGGCGCAGCGCAAGCTCGAACGCACGCAGCAAAATTTGCTGCGTCTGCACGATGTGATCGAGGAATTGGAACGGCAGCTACGCAGTGTGAAGCTGGCCGCAGCCAAGGCGCGCAAGTATCAAGAGTATGACCAGCGGCTGCGCGAGTTGCGATCGGCGGTTTCGCTCGCCGAGTATCACGATCTCGAACAATCGCGGCGCGGCCTCAGTGAACAATTTTCGGCGCTGCGCGATGTACTGTCGGCGCGGCGGAGCGATCTGACGGCGCGCGATGCCGACGCGGCGGATATTGCCGCGAAGCTGAGCGAGGCGGATCACCTGCTGCGCCAGGGCGAGACCGAGCTTGCGGCGCTGCAGGCCGAAGCGGTGACGATGGGCGAGCGGGCGACGCAGGCGCGCAAGCGCATCGCCGACCTGGAAACGACGCGGCAACGGCTGACGACGCAGGCCGAGGAGCTTGCGGCGACGATAAGCGAACTCGACGGTCGCATCGACGAAGAGTCGCAGGATGTCGCGGCGCTGGTCGATGCCGAACGGATTGAGGCCGAGCGAATCGAAGAGCTGAATCGCGGCCGTGAAGAGTTGCTGCGGCAGGTCGAATCGGGTCGGCGGCTGATCGAAGTCGAACGGCGGGCGATTTTTGAGTCGGCCCGCAAACTGGCGTCGATCGCCAATGAGCGGACAAATCTCGATCACCAGCGACAACGGCTGGAGGCGCAGCAGAGCAGCCTCGCCGATCGCAGCCGGCGCGTGGCCGAACAAGAGATCGTCTTCGCCGAGCAGCGAGCGGCGCTCGATGCGCGGCTGGCGGAGCTTGACGGTGAGGTTGGTTCGCTGACGGCGCTGCTGCGCGAGACCGAGGCGCGACAGGCCGAGTTGCGGGCGGCGATTTCTGAGACGGATAAGCAGATTGGCGCGGCCAAAGAGCAGCGCAGCGGCATTTTGTCGCGGCTGAGTGTATTGCAAGACCTGGAGCGGCGTCGCGAAGGCGTCGATCAGGGCAGCCGATGGGTGCTCGATTGGCGCAGCGGCGATGAGGGCGGCGGCTCGGTCGTCGGCCTGGTCGCGGACGTGCTGCGAATCGACGACCCGCGCGTCGGCTTGTTGCAGCCGATTTTGTCGCAGTTTGAGAATCAGCCGGTGGTGCGCGATACGCACGCGTTTCTGGCCGAACTCAATCGCCGCGGCATGGCCCCGGGGCAGGTGCGGGCGATCTTGATGGATCGCCTGGTCACGCCTGTGGCGACGTATTCATATGAACAGTCGCCCGGCTTTGTCGCCCGCGCGATCGACTGGGTGCAGTGCGAAGACGAGTATCGGCCGCTGGCCAATCGGCTTCTAGGTCGCGTGATTGTTGTCGATGTGATCGAGCGGGCGCTCGCGATGGCTGCCGAAGCCGGCGAGGGCTTTGTTTTCGTCACACTCGACGGGCACGCGGTCGAGAGCGGCGGCACGATCGTCGTCGGCCCGGCGAAGGCTGTCGATGGTCTGATCAGCCGCAAGGCCGAGATTCGCCAGTTGCAAGCCGACCTCGAAGAAATCGAGGCTCGCGTGCAGCACTTGCAGCGCAGCCGGATTGAACTGGATGAGCAGGCGTCGGATGTGGCGCTACAGCGGGAATCGCTCGCGTCGCAAGTCTCGACGGCGCAGCGTCGCCACGCGGACACGCGGACCGAGTCGCTACGGCTCGGCGATGAGGCCAATCGGCTGGAGCGCGAGAAGGGCATTTTGCAGCGCGACACGGCCGAGCTTGAGCGAATTTTGCGCGATGTGTGCGAACGGGCACAGCGCATGGTCGGCGAGCAGGCGGCGACCGAGCAGGCACAGCACACGCACGAATCGGAAAGCTCGCGGCTGGAGCAGGCGCTGACCGGGCAGGAGCTCGCGCTGGCACAGACCAACGGCGACCTGACGGCCAAGTCTGTCGAGCTGGGCCGCGTGACCGAGCGTCGCGTGGCGCGCGAGTCGGCGCTGGCCGATTGTCGCAAGCGGGCGGCGGCGGTGGCGCGGCAACAGTCCGATGTGGAGCGGTCAACGACTGACGCGGTAGCCCGCAGCGAGCAGACGCAGCAGGAGATTGCCGAGGCCGAGTCGCGGATCGCTCAGCTTCGCGACGAGGCGGGTTTGAAGGATCTCGACGTCACGCAGCAGCGTGACACGGTTGAGGTTTTTCGGCGGAAAATGGAGGCTTCGGGCACGACGGTTCGCCTGCTGCACGGCGAGATCGAGGAGATCGAGACGTCGCTGCGCGAGTGCGAGGTGAACCTGCGCGAGTGCGAGGTGCGGCGCGATACGCTGACCACGCGCGTGCGCGAGGAGCTGGGCGTCGAGATTGAAGCGATCTATGTCGACTATGTCGCGCAGGATCAGGACTTCGACGCGCAGCGGGCCGAGATCGACGAGCTGCGGGGCAAAATTCAGCGGCTCGGCAATGTGAACCTCGACTCGATTCAGGAACTCGATGAGTTGACGCCGCGATATGACAATTTGATCACGCAGCGCAGCGATTTGAACGCGTCGATCGAGCAGCTTCAACTGTTGATCAAGGACCTCGACGGCGAGTGCATGTCGCGGTTCACGACGACGTTTGATCAGATTCGGACCAATTTTCAGGACCTGTTCCGTAAACTCTTTGGTGGTGGAAGAGCCGATATTGTCCTTGAGAACCCCGAGTTGCCGCTGGAATGCGGGATCGAGGTGATCGCGCGACCGCCGGGCAAAGAGCCGCAGAGCATCAGTTTACTGTCGGGCGGCGAGAAGACGATGTCGACGGTGGCGCTGCTGTTTGCGATCTTCAAGAGTCGTCCGTCGCCGTTCGCTTTTCTGGATGAGGTGGATGCGGCTCTTGATGAACAGAACGTTGGGCGGTTCAATACCATGCTGGGTGAGTTTCTGGAGCAGTCGCAATTCATTGTCATCACCCACAACAAGCGCACCATGCAATTCGCGGATGTGCTGTATGGCGTGACGATGGAAGAGCCCGGCGTGAGCAAGCGGGTGAGTGTGCGATTTGACGAGCGTGTAAGCACGCCGAATGTGGCGTGATTGTTTCCTGTGTTTCTCTTTTAAGGAGTCTCGCGATGGCCAAGAAGAAGGCTGCAAAGGGCGCGAAGAAGGCCGCCAAGAAGAAGAAGGCGACCAAGAAGAAGCCCACGAAGTAGATTTCGACAAGAGTGAGGCGCACGGCAGACTGAATCATCGCGACATTCTCGGGAGCTTCGAGGGCGTAGCCCCTCGCCCCGCGTGAAAAAGCGCCACAGCGGGCTCTGCTCGTTCAGACCGCGTAGAGCACGCAGAACAGTCGCAGGAAATTCGGTCGGCAGTAGCGACCTATCTCGAATCGGCTATTTCAGGCGACAAGCGCGGCCGAAGCGTCGCGAGACTTGCGTAACACGCCCGAAGCGGGCGGCGCGGTTTCGAATCGCTCGGCGGCGCTTGTCGCTTTGCGTTTTTCGGGGGAGCATCGTCCTCTGGACGGTGCGAATGAGATCCGCGCACGCGTTACGCGCGTAGTTCGCGAGATCGGGTCGACATTCGGGCGTGCGCCGCGGGATTCACGAAAATATTGACCGATATCCAGCGGCGTGGACACGATAACAGCATGAATGCGCGGAATGGCGACATCGTGAGCGTCCCGTTGAAGCAGCACACCAAGCGCTTCATTGAGAATAGCGTTGCAGCCGGCGCGGCGGTGTCGGTGAAAGCATTTGTCGAGGATGCGATTCAGGAGAAGTGTGCGCGCGAGCGGGCCAAGGCGAAACTGATTGGCTTGCTTCAAGCCGGACTCGACAGCGGCGAGCCGGTCCCGTTCGACGAGAACTACATATCCCGGATGAAACGGCGAGTCGCGCGAACTCTGAGGCGCATTCAGCCACGATGAAATTCGTCACGGTCGTCACGCGGCGGCGCAGGGCGACGCGCGAGCCGGCTAGGTCGCCTGCCAGCGCGGATTCACCAGCGTCGTCAGTACATGATCCTGCCACTTGCCGTTGATCAGCAGGTAATCGCGGCAATAGCCCATGACCTCGAAACCCAGTCGCCGCACGACGCGGGCGCTGCGGTCGTTCGTGGGGATGTAGCCCGCGAACAAGCGGTGCAGATTCAGCGGGCCGAACGCGTAGCCGATGGTCGCGCGCAGGGCCTCGTGCATCAGGCCGCGGCCTTGCAGCGCGCGGTCGATTCCATATCCCAGATTGGCCGCCTGCAATGGCCCGCGCTGCACCGCACTGAGGCTAACGGTGCCGATGACGCGCTGCGGCTGGTCGGCGGGCAGGACGATCATGCGTGCCGATTGATCGCGGGCGAATTCATCCAGATAGATTGCGACGCGTTGCTGCCAGAATTGCACTGTGTGAAATCCGTCGGGCCGGGTGGGGTCCATCGGATCGAGGTGCTCGCGATTGCGCTCGAAGTAATCGACGATCTCGGGGGCGTCGGCCGGCTGCGGCAAACGCAGGATCACGCGATCGGTGACGAGCATCGGCGGTGGTGCGTTCATATGTGGGGATGGTATCGCAGTGGCGAGGCGGGCGCGGGGCGCAGGGCGCGGGGCGCAGGGCGCGGGGCGCGGGGCGCAGGGCGCGGGGCGCCCGGGCG
>JBJXFK010000018.1:0-4650 GCA_046155505.1 Phycisphaerae bacterium | reverse complement strand
ATGGGGTACCCCACCCGGCGCCGCAAAGCAACCGGGTGGGGGACGGACAGTGGGGATCGTCGCGACGCTTCCGCCGCATGTTTCGTTAGTCGAAGTCCATCAGCTCACCCAGCCAGGACTTCTTCTTTTTCGGATAGCCCGGTTGCCCATAACCGCCTTGCGGCTGAGCGTATCCATCGCTTCGCGGCGGAGGAGGCGGGGCCGCTCGCCCGCGATGCCGATCGTCATCGTCATCATCGTCGTCATACCCGCCGCGAGCCTGCGAACCGGACCGCTCGATGATCTTGTCCAGCTCGCCGCGATCCAGCCACACGCCGCGACAACTCGGGCAATAGTCGATCTCGATTCCGCTGCGATCGCTGATGCGAAGATCGCTCGTGCAACTCGGGCATTTCATGACGCTTGTATCTTTCCGTGCGTTTCGCACCGGCGAGCCGCAGCGCGAACAAAACTTCGCACCGTCGGCGTTCGTTGATTGACAGTTGTCACACTTCACCGCGACCATCGCTCGTTCATTCTCCACGCGTCCGGGCCGAATCGTCCGGCGGCCAGAGCGGTGGCCGGGGAGGCGAGTGCGAGGCGACGACTCGCCATACCCCCGAACCACCTAATCAGCATCACGTTTATCTCACGGCTCGCGATCACTCGTCGAGCGCGGCCGTTGTGTGCGTTCCACGAATCCGCCCAGTTTCGTTCTCGCCGCGCGGCCTGCGTCGCAGGTCGCGCTGCCGACCCAGCTCATCATTCACCCGCCGCGCGAGGCGCTCAGCCGCTCGGCTGACCGCCGCTTCGATCTGATCATCCGTTACCTCGACCACGATCGGATCGCTGACCGACCGCAGTTTTGCTTCCAAGAGGCAAGTCTTGTCGTTCCCGCCGCGCGGCCCGTTGTTGTCGCCAAGGCTGACGCGAATCCGCGTCACCGCGGGCCCAAATCGCCCCAGGGCGAAGGCCAGGCGGCGTTCGATCAGTTCCTGCGTTTGCGTCGTCACTTCCACGCTGCGAGATTGCACATCCAACTTCATGACCGGCTCCTGTTACTGCCCGCACTGCCAAGTCACTGCACTTGCTACACCCCAAGAATACGAGCGCTTTTCGCATCGGACAAATAGAAAGTTCGTGATTGATCCATTGATATTTTAGATGTATGATCGGCCCGCATGGATGCGCCTAACCTCAATCATCTACAGTACTTTTGGATGGTCGCCAAGGAGGGCACGATCGCCGCCGCGTGCAAGAAACTGCATCTCGCGCAGCCGACGATCAGCACCCAGCTCAAAACGCTTGAACGTCGGCTCGGCCATCGCCTCTTCGAACGCCGCGGCAAGAATCTCGTCCTCACCGACACCGGGCGCGTCGTCTATCGATATGCCGACGACATTTTCTCGCTGAGCGGCGAATTGCTCGACACGCTGCGCGGACGCCCCACCGGGTCGATGCTGCGCCTGACCGTCGGCGTGGCGGATGTGCTGCCCAAACTGATCGCCTATCGCCTGCTGGCGCCGGCTCTCAGCATGCCCGAAAAAGTGCAGCTCACCTGTGTCGAGGGGACCACCAACGACCTCGCCGCCCGCCTCAGTGTCAACGAACTCGACGTGGTCCTCGCCGATCGACCCATCTCGCCGCAGATCAAGGTGCGTGCGTTCAACCACTTGCTCGGCGAATGCACGGTCACCGTGTTCGGTGCATCATCGCTCGCGCCGCGATACCGCGCCGACTTTCCGCGATCGCTCGACGGAGCGCCGTTTCTCTATCCGACGGAAAACACCGTGCTTCGCCGCTCGCTCGATCAGTTCTTCGATGAGTCGTCCATCCGCCCTTTGATGGCGGCCGAATTCGAGGACAGCGCTCTGCTGAAAGTGTTCGGGCAATCCGGCATCGGCCTATTCGCCGCCCCGTCGATTTCGGAAGACGAGATTCAGCGACAATTTGGCGTCGAAATTGTCGGCCGACTCAGCGACGTGATCGAACACTTCTACGCCATTTCGATCGAACGCCGCGTGAAACACCCGGCGGTGCTGGCCATCACCGAAACAGCCCGCCGCCGCACGTTCAAGTGATTCGGCAGCGTTATGGCTGCACGAAGCCATCGGAATCGCGACGATTTCACTCGTCGCGATCAATCCGACGATCAGCAAACGCCACTACGCACACGGAAGCTGCGGACGTGCGGCCCGGCCCGACTGACCATGACCGGCGGCGTGGTTATTTCTCTTCGAGCGCCGCAGTCAGTTCCTTGCGAACTTCCTCAACGTTTGCGCCGCTCTTTTCGGCAGCAGCGAGCAGGTCGAGTTGCTCCTTGCGCGGAGCTTTCGCCCGCAGCGCCGTCTGCACCATCGCTATTTTCATCTCGGCGCTGTCGTCCAGCTTGATCGCTTCGCCAGCCACGTCCGCCGCGTCTTTGTCTCGACCGGCGGCGAGCAACGCGGCGTACAATCTTCCGCTATTGCGTTGAAACAACTGCTTCTGCGAACGCTCGAAGTCCGCCTTTTGATCCTCCGGAAATCCCGGGGGGATGCGCCGCATCTCGGCGTTACGCTTCAACGAGTCGACCGGGTCGCGATAGGTCTTGCCCAAATCTGACCAGCGATCGTTCTGCAGAAGCAGGTCGTCGAGATGATGCGAAACGTACTTCAGCAACTCTTCCGCTTCCGGGGTCGCCTTGATCTTGTCGAACCACGCCAGCGTGTCCTTCTCACTGTCGATGATGCGATTGAGCACGATCCAATCGCCGAGCGCGATGCGCTCGCGTTTCGTGTCACTCTCAAACTTCGCCGCCGTCGCGTCGCGGAGCTTGGTGAACGCCGCCTTCGCGAGCGCATGCCTGGCGGCAAGGTGCTCCATGTCGCCCGCCATGAACGACACCCGCACGCCGACCATGCCGGGTTCGAGCTTCACAATGTTGTCCCAGAGCCAGACGTACTCGCTGGTCGCCTCGTCGAATTTTTTCGCTTGCGCGAGCTCCTTCGCCAGTTTCAATCGCTCCTCGGCCGACATCTTCGACTCGCCCGACTTTGCCTCATCGAGCTTCTTCATCGTCTTGTCGGTCGAAGTCTCGCCCTTGGCCAGCCCCTCCATCCACGTCAAAAACGGCCCGGCCTGCTGAAAGCCGACCACCCGATCAATCTCCTTGCCGGCCTTGAACGCCACCATCGTCGGCATGGCTTCGATCTTCAACTGCTCAGAAGCCGCCTTTTGCTTGTCCACGTCGATCTGAATCGCAACCGCGTTCTTGCCCACCCACGCCACGATCTTCTCATCGCGCCAGGTCGTCTTGTCCATCTGCTTGCACGGCCCGCACCAGACCGCCGTCGCCTTCACGATCAAAATCTTGCCGTCACTCTTGTTCGCCTCGAGCGCCTTGTCAAATTCGACCTTCGAAAACACCGGCGGCACATCCTGTGCCGACGCCATCATCGCCAAACCGGCAAGCACAAACGGAACCGCCCAAATCCATCGCGGCGTGCGCATCGTCTTCTCCTGCGAATGTTGTTTCGCGACCATCCGGGAATTCTAGCGGCGCGACGCGTGCCATGCCGACGGCAATACGGCGTAAACTCGCCTGCCAGGGCGACAGCCGTTTGCATCGGTATGCCCGCGCACCGAAGAACCGCGGTGGGCCGCGGTGCTCCAGTCTCTGGTAACGCCCTCCCGCGCCATTCCGTGCAGCCGTCGTTACAATCCCGACCGCAAATTGGCACGGTCGCAAAATTGACGCCGCGCGAGAAGCCGGTGGCGTCTTACTCATCCGCTGCAAAGGACGCTCATGGCCAGTGCGATCCTCATGTCCATCACTCTCCTCGTCGGCGTCGGCGTATTCACGCTCACCGCCCGACGAAAACTCGCGCTGATGCGTGTCGCTGCATCGCCCGCCGACCGCTTCGATGACCCCGTCCGCCGCATCGGCTTCGTGCTGAAATACGTCTTCGGCCAGGCACGCATGTTTCGTTATTGGTGGGCCGGCATCGCCCACGCGTTCATCTTCACCGGCTTTGTGATTCTCGGCCTGCGCACGCTGGTGCTCGCCGCCCGCGGCTTTACCGGCTATTCGCCGCAGGACTTTCCGCCCGGCACGCACCGCGACGGCCCCGGTTTCGGCTTCTGGCTCTTCAACGACGACATGCCGCTCGGTATTGCCTATTTGTTCATCAAGGACCTGGTCGGCTTGTTCGTCATCGTCGGTGTGCTCTATTTCATCTACACGCGGCTCGTCACGCGGCCCAAGCGCATGAACCTCTCGCTCGAAGGCGTGTTCATCCTGTGCATGATCATGAGCCTCATTCTCGCCGACCTGGCGTATGAATCGACATCGCTGATCATGCTCGCCGGCGGCGGAAACATGCCGATTCACTTCGAGGTGCCGGTCGCGTCGCTGCTGGCCCACCGACTCGCCGACCTGCCGCCGATGCTGCTGCTGCTCATGCATCACGTCGGCTTCTGGATGCACACGATCATCGTGCTCACATTTCTGAATTTCCTGCCGCATGGCAAGCACTTTCACGTCCTGACCGTCGTGCCGCAGGTCTATTTCAGCGATAAGCAGCCGCAGGGCCGCCTCGCGCCGATTCCAGACATCGAAGGCAAAATCGAACGCGGCGAGACGCTGGGCATCAAGACCGCCCGCGATCTGAGCTGGAAAGGCGTGCTCGA
>JBJXFK010000017.1:0-7022 GCA_046155505.1 Phycisphaerae bacterium | reverse complement strand
GGCTGGTGCTGGGCATCGATCCGAATGAGAAATATGAGGCCGATCGCGTCGCGCTGCGCCCCGGCGATTTGTGCCTGCTCTATACCGACGGCGTTATCGAGGCGATGGATTTCGCGAGCCAGACGTTCGGACGCGAACGGCTGGTCGAATCGCTGCTGCAGCACGGCTCGCAGCCGGCGGATCAGGCGCTGCGGCAGATTCGTTGGGATATTCGCCGGTTCGTGGGACTGGCGGAGCAGTCGGATGATCTGACGATGGTGGGCCTGAGGCTGCGGTGAGGGTTCGGGGTTCAGGGTTCAGGGTTCAGCGGTCGGGGTTCAGGAATCGAGGATTCAGAACTCAGGTATTTCTTCATGCCGAAATGAAGCGGCGGGCGCTGGCGCACCTGTGCGCCGCCGCCCGCCGGTCTTTTTTCCTGAACCCTGAACCCTGAACCCTTCTTACTGGTCATACCGCGTATTGAAATATCCCACGCGGGTTTCGCTGATGATCTCGGGCATCTGGCCGCGCGGCGAGCTGCGGCCGATCTGCTTGATCAAGTTGCTGCGGTCGATGGTCATCTGCGTCCGGACGCTCTGGCTCGGGTCTTCGCGATCCATGATGCTGATATAGACCGTGAACGTGTTGCTGCGCGTCGTGATGTAGTTGCTGTCCAACATCGCAATCATACTGACGGACTTGAGGAAGTCGCCACGCATCAGATTGGTCCCGACCGGCGAGAACCCCGGTTGAGAAGGCTGCGCATCAATGCGGAGCTGCTCCGGTCGGGTTCCGTCGAATCCCTTCACGTTGGCCAGCTCGCCGATCGAGACAAAGCCGAACTTGCTCGGCCCGATTTCATTCGACAGCGCCTGACCGCGAATCTTTCCATAGACCGCGTCAGTCTCGCCGATGCCGTCACCGTCCGTGTCGGTCAGCGGTCGATACGGACCGGTGATACGCGTCACGTTTTCCTGATTCGAACGCGGCGCATAGAGCGCGCCACTCGTTGCATCCTCGACAGGATTTCGCAGATGCGCGTCGGCGTAGCGATCTTCCGCCAGCCCGTTCTGATTCTCGATTTGCTGCACACCGTCGCGATAAGACGCCGCCGCGACACCCAGCACGGACCCGATTCGCCAAATGCCGTCGCCGACAACGTTGCTCGGCGACTGGCGATCACCATCCGGCCAGCGCGGCAACTCATTGTTCGCCGGCGCGGGACGCCCCAAGCGCATCTCAAGCGGCGCGAACCGAGGCGCGGTGTCCAATCCGCTCGCGCGGTCAAACCCGAGTCCCACGAGCCCACCAACGCGCGGCTGCCAGAACGCCGGCGACGGGTGTCGTGCGGCGGAGGCCGTGCCGCCAGGACCGCCACCGCCCTGACGCGGGAAATCTTCATAGCTCGTCGGGCTCATCATCTCGGCGCGAATCGGCAACTCGGCATTGGTAACCTCTACCGGCGTGCCAGGAATACGCCGCGCCGGCACCGGTGCGCCGGTCGCGGTGGTCCCAGACGTCACCGGGCCGAGCATCGGTAGCTGCGACATTACGAGCCACGGCGCTGCATTGATGTCGATGCGTCCCGGCACCTGATACGGGTCGATCCGCTCGGGATTCACGGTCGAGAAGTAATCGAAAACCAACTGGCCCCACGGCACCGATCCAACGGCGTCGATGTGGCGTTTCGCAACGTCGATACCCGCCACTTCGCCGTAGGTGCGCTGGCTGTTATCGAAAATCGGCATGTGTCCGAAGTCGACCGGATAATACGTTTCGTCCGTGGCGAGGCCGCCACTGCCGAATTCCGTAGCGCGCTTGACCTGGCCGTTCACCGTGTAGCGATTGCGCCACTGCTGACCGAGCGTAACCGACATCGGAACGCGCACGTCGCGTTGTCGCGCATACGAGGCATCCGCAGGTGCCGGGATCTGGTTGGCCCGCGCGTCGATGTGCCGGAAGTGCGAAAAACGCGGCACAAACATCATGAAGCCGACGGTCGGGAATGACCGCGGCCGCGTATCGGTATAGTTGGCCGCACGGTTGTTGCCCGGTACGCGTTCGCGATAGTCCACGCCCATCGGCAGATTGGTCAGCATGTCCCAAATGTTCTTGCCCGTCGAGCGCGTCGGAGGCGTATCCGGATGAAGGTCGGTGCCGTCGACGTCCGCCGTGATCGGATTCGGGCTCGCGTTCATCGTGTAGAGCGGCAATTCCGGCGCGAACGAATCAGAAAATCCCGCTACATCCGGATCAACGCTCTCGTCAGCCGCACCCGAACTGAGCTTCAGCCACTTGGGCGAGCCGAGGAACGCCGACGACGGATTCTGGGAAACGCTCGAACCAGTCACCCCCGTCACCTGTACGCGCCCCGTCACGCCACGCCACCGAGCGCTCGCCGGATAACCGGCATTGACCAGCGCATCAAGCTCCGGGCTCGACCGAATGTGCCGACTCGGGGTCATGTCGCGCGCGACCGCTGCGAACCAGGTCTGCTCAACATCTTGCGGCACCGGCAGGTGGATGCGGTCGATGTTGTACCAGTAGATTTCGCGAGCCCCGGCCGCGTTGAGCCGAACACCCTTCCGCCAGAGATCGAGTGTGTAATAGCTCCAGTCGCCGGTGAGATCACGATACTCATCGCCGATGCCGATCGGATCGATTCCGCCCGACGCACCGCCACGCAGCGGCTCAGCCTTGAAATGCGGACGCTGCCGCGGATTGGGATTGCCACCGGTGAACGCGCTGCCCGTTCGGGTCTCATCCATGTCAATCTGAATCGGAAGCGGCACGAACGTTCGTCCACCGACCGATGGATCTACCGAATGAGCGCCCAGCACATGCCAATCATCAAATTGACCCTCATCCGACTGCGGCTCGCCGTCCGCATCGAGGTTGGGATTGAACCCGTTGATGCTGATCGCGAAGTCCCACAGCGAGAGCGCGTGCAGATCGTCCGTGCCGTTGCCTACGAAAAGTGGATCGTTCGGATTGAATAGTTCCACCGCGAACGACACTTCCGGTTCGGAATCGGGATCATTCTCGTCAAATTCTGAGTGCGAAGCGCACTCCGAGAAGATCAACTGCGGTCCCCACCCTACATATTCATTGAACGTAGGAACACCAGGCGTAGTCGCGGGCTCGTCCGGCTTGAGCGGCGCGGACCAATCGACATACGAAACGGCGTCGACGTATCCCTCTCCGCCAAATGTATCCCACACCGGGAACGCTTGACCGGCGGGAAACCCGCGCGTGTCGAACGGAGCGCCGTTGGTGCGAACCGCCGTGTTTCGCGCGGAAGTCGAACGCGGCGCAGCAAACGCCATCGTGTTGACCGCGAGCATAATCGCCTGCTGACGGCGGCTCACCGCTTGCTTATTCGCCTCCTGCGCCGCACCGAAAAGGCCGGCAGGCGTGTTGTTGGGCGCGAACGTCGTTAGCGGCGAGAAACGCGCGTCAGACCAGTCTTCTCTTCGCTCAATGCGATCGTCCTGACCGTCGCCGTTCGTGTCGACGCGATCATCCTCCCCGTCGAGGTTTGCATCAGCGATGGTGCTCGGATCATTGGCGCTGTGCCCGCCGAGCATATCGTAAAAATACGACGCAAGTCGCTCGATCACGGCGTCGCCGACCTTGAGGCGGTTGCCGCGTACGTCCCTCACCGATGGGACGTAAATGTAGTTTTCGCTGCCCGGAGGATCTTCGGTGAAGGGCGTGTACCACCGACCGTTCGCCGCACGCACTCTGTATGAGAACAGATCACCAAGATAAAACTTCGTCGAATTTTCCGGCAATCCGAGATTGACGCCAAAGCCCGCGTCCGCCGGGGCCACCACGAGCGTGTTCGGGAAATTCGCGTCACGCGCGAATAGCGGATCAACCGCGTACTGGCGTCGATCCGCCTCATCTCGGACCAAGTTCGACCGTACTGGCGTCGACGGATCCTGCTTACGCGCGATCTCGTCCGAATTGCTGATCGTCGTGAAATACGCGCGCCGCGCGAGCAGCGCGTCGGCCCCCGGCGCGCCATCGATGAGTTCATCGACCGACGGCGCGATCGCCAGCATCGCCGCCACGCGCTCGTTGTCGATGCGCTGCGGATCGCCCACACCCACATATTCGCCGAGGTTGAATCGCTGCGACGGCTCGACCTTTGCGGCGTTTGAGTTCACCCGATAGTCCGGCAGAAACGTGCGCGGGAAACCGATCGAGTCCTCGGAATTGTCCGGAAAACCAGCGATCCGCGTCGGCAGCGTGCCCTGCAAGAATGACAAGATCGGCGGAACGGCATCATTCGAAGTGTCGAGCGTCGTCGCTCCGGGAGTGGTACTCGCCATCCCCGGAAACAACGCATACGCAGGCAACCAGCCACCGCGGCGACGCAACTGACGCTCGACCGCCGCGCGCGAATTTGCGATCTCTTCGAAAACCACATTGCCGAGTTCCGAGCGTCGGCGAATCGGAAAATTCGTGATGTTGGTCAGCGTTGCATCCTGCCGACGGCCCTGCGCATTGAGCGGATACTTGGACAGGTTCTCAAGCGTCTTCTGCACAAAGTACCGATTCGGCGGCACCACCGCCGTGCCGTCGGTATTCGACGCAGCCACCGAGTCCAGAGCGATCATGCCACCGTGCGGCACCATTCGGAACGAGATTTCGAACCGAGCGTTTTGCTCGTAGTCTTCGAGCGCGCGGCGGAGTCGCGCGCGATCGCTGCCGGGCGGTTCGTTTGCTTGATTATCCAGACGCAGAAAACTCAGCGATTCCGTGGGATCGGTTGCAAAGGCGTCTTGCAGAAGTCCGCGAATCGCTACCGGCGAGCCGATCTTTCCATTGGCCGTTTCGGTGAGAATCGCCGCGCCGAGCAGTGACGAATCCGGAACGCCGTCGCCGTCCGCGTCGAAACGCGACTGCCGCGCGACTCGCTCGAAATCCTCATCCTCGATCTCTCGGTTGAGATCGTCCGGATTCTCAATGATCATGTCCAACAGCGAAACCGCACGACCGCGATGCTGCCCATCCGTTTCGAAATTGGCGACGGTCGGCCATACGACGCGGGCGAGTTCGTCGGCACCGGCCATGTTCGACGAGAAAGTGCGATACGGGTCCGTGCTCGATTCATTCACGATTCCGACGTTGCGAACCGGGGCGACCGGGGACACCAATCGACCGATCGCACCGTATCCAGGGATCATCTCGGTTGCGCCGTTGCTGACGTAATCACCCGGATCGACATTCGACGTTCCGCCGCCGACAGCGCCGAGAGCCGACTCCACCGTCTGGGCGAGTATGGAGTCGACGGTAGCACCGCGCTCGGCCTCGACCACCAGTTGCCGAGTGTTGCGAGCGACCGACAGGAAACCGGTCACAATGACAAACAGGAGTGCGAGGATGCTGACGACGAGCAGCAAGATCGTCGCGCGTCGCTTTCGATTGAGTTGCTTCGTGTTCACTGCGTCACCTATCTGTGAGGGCGAGAACGCCTTTTTGACCGCTGGATTATGCCGATGCGGTCAAACTTCCCGAGCGTCCCGCGAAATACACAAGTGCTTGCAGAACCAAATCTTACGCGAAGTGCCCAGGCCCGAAAAATGGCCCGTCGTCGTGATCATGCATGCCGAGACGCGAGCAATCACGCCGAGAGTGAAGCATAAACGCCGCCGGGCCGACAACCAAGGTCGTCGGCCCGGCAAATTGTCGCTTATCAGACGCGGCAAATCGTCAATCGAACCAGTGCTCGAACGTCCGCGTGATGGGGTCTTTCAGCACACCCTTGCCGTCGAACATGCGCATGGTCACGCGGATCGCATACGGCCACATTCGAACGCGGCGGTCCGAAGCGAGCTCGTCCTTGTTGGGCGCAACCGGCACCACGGTTCCGAACTGCCGCAGACGTGTATCATTCGGTGCCACTTTGGAAACGTTCGCCGGACCCTTTGCCGGTAACTGGTCTTCGACGAGCTTTCGGTTTTCGCGGCTGTCTGGCACGAACATGTAGTACTCGCCATCCGGAACCGAAACCCAGCGCGGCATTCCCGATCGAGCCTGTCCATCAGGATGATCCCACGCGTTACGCGGATCTTCCGGCATCAGGAATTCAACCTGGAACCACGCACAGGCGCGCAGCCGCTGGAGATTCAGATTGCCACGCAGCGCCGCCGGCGGATTTGGGATCGCCGTGGCAAAGTGTCGGAAGTCGCGTTCGGCACGACCGTCACCGTCCACGTCATTATCCGGATAAAGCAGATCGAGCACCGGTCGCACGTCGACCGTTCCGGTCGCGCGCGGCGGCGTACCGGCCGGATTGAAGTTGCCGCCTAATTCGCGCCAGTTGTACGGCGAAGCGAGCGCCACGCCTGAGCGATAGTACGTGATGCGCTGGCTGTTCGAGCCGACATATCGCTCCGCACGTTTCATGTACGCCAACAGCCCATCGTTCACGCGCAGCAGGTCGCCGTCATACGCCGGATTCGGATCGAAAATTCGCAGCACGCTCGCCATGTCTAGCGCGATCGTGTCCGGTGCGCGTGGGCTGTTGTCCGAAACGCCGGACGAAACCACCGTGACGTTGTCCATCGGCAGTGCCTGCACCATTGAAGATGCAAGGTTGTCGCCTGCGCCGTCGAAGTAGGCAAGCGGAATCGCGCGCGATGCTTGCACCGCGTTCGAGCTGGAATTCGCAGGCAAAATCGGCTCAACAATCAGCGCTCGCCGCGCGACCACCCATTCGCTGAGCGGCAAAATGCTGCGCAAATTACGGTCCTGATTGCCCTGATTCACGCGAATCTGCTCAATATGCCGCACCTGATCGAGGTCGTAGCCGGTCACTTCGCCGCCGCTGATTTCCGGGCGAACCGTGGCGATCGCGGCATGGCCATAGACCACCTGCACCGGCGAACCCTTGGCACCGAACGCCAGGCTGCGCTGGAACGCGTTCACGTTCGCCGCGCCGCCCGTCTCGACCGGCACCGCCGTCTGCGTCGGGCGTTCGGTGAAGAACATCATCAGATCGGCCCGCGGATTGCTGAACTGGGCCGCGCCGT
>JBJXFK010000010.1:0-34102 GCA_046155505.1 Phycisphaerae bacterium | reverse complement strand
CCGAGCACTTCGCCGGTTTGTTCCGATGTCAGCCCCGCGAGGTAGCGCAGCTCGACGATCCGCGCCTGCCGATGATCGAGCGCGGCGAGCTTGGTCAGGGCCGCGTCGAGCGCCTCGACATCCAAATTGATCGGCCCGCTGTCGGTGCCGTCGGCGTCAGATAGTGTGATCCGCTCGGCATTGCCGCCATGCTTGGCCGCGGCCCGCCGCCGCGCGTGATCGGTCAGCAATTGCCGCATGGCCATCGCGGCCACGTCGAAGAAGTGCTTTTTGTTTTCCCAGCCGCCGCTGCCCGAGCCGACGAGTTTGACATAGGCCTCATGCACGAGCGCGGTGGGTTGGAGCGTGTGATCGCCGGGCTGTCGCTGAAAGAAACTCGCGGCGAGCGCGCGAAGCTGCTCATAGACGTGCGGCAGCAGCCGCTCGGCGGCGGAGCGGTCGCCGCGGGCGAGTTCGGTGAGGATCTGAGTCGCTTCCTGATTTGGCGGCATGTCTCGATTCTATCCGCACCGCCTTGCAAGATCGCGGCAATCCGCAGTGATTTCGTGTGTGGTTCCATAACCGTACATGCCCGCTACAATTCCCGCTCCCGTGGCTTGCCGCCCCGGGTCGTGAAGGCGGACGACGGGCATGAAATCACGCGCACGCCAAGATCTGCTCCTCGGCACCATCGTCATCACTACGCTGGCGCTGTTCATCGGAACGACGCTGTTCCTCTATCCGCGATTCACCGATGACGCCCGCAAATACCGCGTCTACTTCCCGCACGCCGAGGGTGTCGCGCCACTCAAGCCCGGCAGCGGCGTCATGCTCAGCGGCTCGATTCACGTCGGCAAGGTCTCGAAAGTCACGCTCGAACGCATCGACGCCCCAACCCCCAAAGGCGCGCAGCAGATTCTCGCCATCGTCATCGAAGCCGACATCGCCACGTACGTCGATCTCTACGAAGATTGCGTCATCAGCAGCGACCAACCGCCCGTTGGCGGCGGCGGATATCTCGTCATCCGCGACGTCGGCACGCCGGGCAAAACGCCGCTCGGCGAGAAGAACCTGATTCGCGGGCAGCCGCCGCAGAGTTTTGCGTCGGCGATCGCGGGATTGTCTGAGCGATTGCTAGGCCCGGACGGACTGGTCGACAAAGTCGACATGATGCTCGACGTGCGGCAGCCTGCGTCGCTGGTCGGCAAAATCTCGGGCATCCTGAGCGACATTCAGAGCATGACCGGCGAGTTGAAGTCGCAGCTCTCGCCCGAGGACGAAAAAACACTGCTGAGCAAGATTCATCGCATCGTCGATGATCTCGGCGGCATGATGGCCGCGCTCAAGCATCAGACCTCGACCGAGGATCAGGCCACGATCGTCGCGCGGCTCACCGTCGCGCTCGACCAACTCGCGCAAGCCATGACGCAGGCCAACGGCTTGCTCGCCGACAATCGCCCGGCCCTGACCGAGACGGTGCAGAGCGTCGCATCGATGGCCCGCACGCTTGATGCCGACATCTTGCAAAAGCTGAAGGGCGAGTTCGACCGCGCCGATCCGCAATCGCTGCTGGCCAAGCTGCATGAGAGCATGGATCACATCGATCATTCGCTTGAAAACGTGGCGTCGATGACCGACACGGGCAAGGTGCTGCTCGCCTCCAATCGCCCGGTGCTGCAAAAAATCATCGACAACATCCAGGAAGCCAGCGACGCGATGCGCATCGGCATGCAGGAACTCATCGTCGCACCGTGGAAGCTGCTTGACAAACCAACGAGTGACGCCGACCGCAAGCGACTCGAAATCTTCGAAGCCGCACGGCGCTTCGCCGAGGCCGCGACCACGCTCGACAATACCGCCGTGCGGCTTGAAGCGGTTCTCGCCGCGGCACCGACCGACGGCCCGGTGACGGCCTCGACCGACGAAGTGCGCGAGATTCGCGAATCGCTGAAGGCGGCGTTTGAACGCTATCGCAAGGCCGAGGACTATCTTTTCGAACGGATCAAGTAATGGCCAAGCGCGACGCGACGCTTTCCGACATGCACGATTTGGTGATCGTCGGCGCGGGGCCTTCGGGTAGTGTCGCCGCGTTGCGCGGGCGGCAGCTCGGTGCGTCGGTGCTCTTGCTCGATCGGGCCGAGTTCCCGCGCCCGCGAACATGTGCCGGCTGGATCAGCCCTGCCGGCGTCGCGTTCGCGCAGCAGTGCGGCATGAAGCCGAACCGTTGCGGTGCGGTGGAATTCAACGGCCTGACGCTGCACACATGGGATCTGAAAAAGCACGCGACGATCGACGACAGCGAGCTCGGCTGCTGGGCGGTCGATCGCGCCGCGTTCGATCAGGCGCTGGTGAAACTCGCGGTCGAAGCCGGCGCACACTGGTTTGCGGCGCTACAGCCCGAACGCATCACGCTGCGCGACGATCGCATCGAGCTGAGCATGGCCGACGGGCGAACCGCAACGGCCCGCATGCTGCTGGTCGCCGACGGTTGCGAATCGGCTACCGCGCGGCTCGCCGGCATCGTCGCCGCGGGCGGGTTGCCGGTCGTTCCGGAGTGTACCTTTTTTGAAACGACGCTCGACAAGCCGGCGTCGGCGCTCGATGTGTTTCTGATGCCCGGCCGCGGCGCGGGGCTGGCGTCGCTGGTGCGTTGCGGCAAACAGGCGCGACTGACGATTTTCAGTCGCGAGACCGGCGCGGCGGCAGCGCAGTCGACGCAGGCATTGCTCACTGCCTTACGGCAAAACGGTCTCGTGCCTGCTGGTGCGAACTTGTCGCCCACGCGACACAAACTGCCGCTCGGCAGCGCGCTCGAGCTCGAAACGCACATCGGCAAGCGCTCGCTGCTCATCGGCAACGCCGGCGGATTCGTCGCGGCGTTCAGCGGCGAAGGCGTCTATCCGGCCATGCAGTCGGGCTGGGTCGCGGCCGAGTGTGCCGTGCGCGCGGCCCAGGCGAAATTGCCGCAAGACGAATTGGCCAGTTTCGCGCAGGCCTGGCGTTGTGCGTTCGGCGATTACCTGCGTCCGCCGAATACCGATCTGGCGATGCTGCTGCCGCTGGTGTTCAGCAACGGGCAGATGTCGAAACGCGTGGCGCGGGCGTTCTTGCTTGGGCAGCCGTTTTAGCGGTAGGGCGGGCATCGCCGTTCACTCGCACTCATTCCTTCTTCCGCATCGCAATCGTCAGATGTGCCGCACCGATCGGCTCATATCGCCCCGTCGGCAGAATCACCTCATCGGCACAGCGCGTCGGGCCGTCGACTTGCGGGCGGTAGCCGAGATGTGCCGCTGGATAGACGTCATGCAACAGCAAGACGCCGCCTGGCGCGAGTAGTCGATCGCACATTTCAAAGTCACGGCGCACGTCGTCGAAATCGTGGCTGCCGTCGATGAACGCCAGGCCGAACGCGCTGTCGGCGAAAATGCCGCCCAGCGCGTTCGAGCGTCGCTGCACCTGCACCAGCCGCTTGCCCGCGTCGAATGTGGCGACGTTTGCCGCCGCGACCGTCGCCTGGGCCGGCGAGAGTTCATTCGGATCGACGCTTACGAGCAAGCCGCGCGACTGCACGTCCTCCATCGCAGCCGCCAGCACGGCCGTCGATCGGCCCTGAAACGAACCGATTTCGATGACGTGTCGATCCGGGAGCCGGGCTGCGCAGCTTGCGAGGTGCAGCAGCAGCATCTCGGTCGGATGAAACCAGCCGAAAGCGTGATTGTGGATCTTGGTCAGGCGATCGGCGACGCGTGTCAGCCGCGCCGATGAGAGTGCGTTGCCTGCGTCCAGCTCATTGCCGGGACACGCTCGCTCTATCGCAGTTCGAACCCACGCGGTCAGGTCTTGCACGCAGCGTCGAGAGTCGCCGTTGAGTTCTTCGGGCGACAACATCCAATCGACCACGCTTCGTCGCGGGTCGCGCGAATATGGCTGATAGGCGCGCGGCGTTGCGTCGCCGGCATCGATCGCGATGCGGCCCATTGAGATGTTGATTTCGGGATACGTACCCGCGTCGTGCTCGACGCGCATTGCGGCGATGGGTCGCAGGCAGCGGCGCGTGGGCGACGGGGCGCGGGGGGCGATGTCGAATTTGTCGCCGTGCGGCTCGACGATGAACTGCTCGGCGGTGACGCGATCGAGTGTCGGGGCGACGACGGTATCCAGCAACGCGGGCATGCGAGGACTCCTGCGAGCCGCGAAGGCTCCGGCTCTTCTATCGGTCGGGCAGAGTGTGGCCACGGAGTCTGGAATCGATTTGAGCATGAAGCGCGGGCGAGGGTTTCTCGCGCTGGCATGCGAAGACCTAGCTTGCGCGTCGGGCTCGATTTTGGGGGCGTGTGTTTGGGGACACACGTCGGCGTCCCTGGTTGCGGGGTTCGACGGCGCGCGGTCGGTGCGGCGGCTCGAAGATTCCAAGTTCGTGCGTCTGCGCGACATTTTGTTGACTACCTTCGGCGGATTGCTTGCAACTGAGAAAATTATTGGACGGTTGCCATATCGGACGTGGTCGTTGGTGGGTGGAGTGGCGGAATGCGGTGGGTGGTGGTCGGGAAGGGCCGGGATCGCTCTCATGCGTCGAGCATAGGTAGCGCGGGATGGTGAGCCACAGAGTGCACGGAGAGCGCAGAGAGAAGAAGAGATACTGCTATCGATTTTACGGATATGAACAAGTAGCTCCGCGCGGAATGCGCGGGCGAAGAGGGATTCAACAGGATATGCAGAATGGGCAGGATGCAGAAACGGGGCGTCCGGATTCTGGGTGTGGCTACGCTTCGCGGCTCCGCTTTCAATCCCGCGCTGGGGTCGTACAATTCGCCTCGTGAACAAGCTCACAAAAAAGCTCAAGTTCGAAGAGGCCATGCAGCGGCTCGATCAAATCGTTGACGCGATGGAGTCGGGCGAGATCGGCATCGAGGAAGTGCTCGAACGCTATGAAGAGGCGATGGCGCTCAAGGCCCATTGCCAGGCGATTCTTGATCAGGCCGAGTTGCGGATCAAGCGCATTCAGGCGGACGCCGCCGGCAACGTGACTGCCGAGCCGTTCGAGCCGCCGCGCGATGCGGAAGCGAGCGACGCCGAGCGCACATGACTCGCCGAGGCGACGCCATTTCGACCGCGCTGCACGCCGCCCGCGAGGGTTGGCGGGCGATGGTTGATACGGTGTTTCCCAATGAGTGCGCCGCGTGCCGCCGGTGGATCGCGGGCGAGGCCGGATTGCTTTGCGGCTCGTGCAAATCTGATATCGCATCTGGCGTCGAATTGCCCTATTGCCGGCGGTGTGCGCGGACGATTTCGCCGCTGTCGAAGCATGACGACGGTTGCCCGCATTGCCGCTCGGAGGGCCACTGGAACGTGCGAGACATCGCGCGCATCGGCGAATATGGCGGCCCGCTGCGCGACCTGGTGCTGGCGATGAAATACGCCGGCAATCGCCGCGCGACGCTTGCCCTCGGGTCGCTGCTGGCCGAGCGACTCGCCGAGAAATCGTGGATCGGCGAGATCGACGCGTTTGTTCCGGTGCCCATGCATCAATTGCGGCGATGGCAGCGGCCGATTGATCACGCGCTCGAGCTCGCGACCGCGACGTCGCACGCGCTTGCGCGATTGCAACGCGTAGGATCGCGACGCGTCGTTCCGGTTCGGCGGGCGGTGGTGCGGCGTGTGCGGTACGAGCAGAGTCAGGCGCGGGCGACCAGTATGACCAAACGCATCGAGCAGATTCGCGATGCGTTTGCACCGGGCAAACGGCAGAACCCGACCGGTTGGTGCGCCTGCATCATCGACAATGTCATCACCAGCGGCGCGACGCTGCACGAAGTGTCGCGCATTTTGCGCTTGGCCGGTGCGAAGGCGATCTACGCGGCGGTCATCGGGCGAGCGGAATTGCTCGGCGAGTTGCCGACGCACACCGAGGCGATTCGCGCGACGAGCGAAATGCTGCGAATCAAGCCGCAGACGTAGTTTTTGGGGGCGTGCGTCTGATGGCATGCTCTGGCTGCATTCAGCCTGCGCATGCGGCAGCGCGGAGCACGCCGACGCCGACGATCGCACATGCAACTGCGCGTCGCCGCCGCAGCGCCATGAATCTCCAGTGTCGCTTCCGAAGCATAGCGCGATCGCCGGGGTCCACGCTTGCTTTCGCGGCAATCTCAGCGTAGATGCGTGACATCACCTCTGGATGGAGGGCGTCTTTTGGGCGCGTGGGGAGCGGGGCTGTATTCGAGCGACTCGGCACTGGATTTGAAAGCCAGCATCCGGGCATTGGTTCGCCTTCCGTTCGACGGCAAACGTATGCTGGAACTGCTACGCACGCTCAACGCAGCGGCCGACGATCCGGGCGACGAAGAACACACCGAATTTTGGCTGGTCGCCGCGGATCAGTTCGCGCGGCACGGTGTTCGCTGCGACGAGGCGCGCGATCGTGCGATCAAAATCATCCAAGGCGGAACCGACATCAAGGTCATGCGCGAGCTCGGCATGTCCGCCGCGGACCTTCGACGACGTGAGAAAAAGCTCAGCGAGCTGGCGGGCGAACTCAAGGCGCCGCTCTCGCCTTCAAAAGCCAAAACGCTCAAAGAACCGGAGCCGCTGCTGCTGGCAGCCGGATCGGTTTGGGCCTATCCGACGATGAAGCGAAAGGCCAGAAACCCATACTTCGAAACGCCCGAGTCCGAGCAGTTCAGCGCCGATGGTTGGGGGGCATTGATCACGCTCGCAGTCGGTCGCGCGTTCGATTGGCTCGCGTGGTACGCGGTTGCGCCGGTGGCATTGCAGGCAAAAACCAAGCCGAGGATGGCCGAAGTGCGGAACTCGCGGTTCTACCTCGATCAGATCGCACACCGTGAACCGTCTGCGGCACCGCCGATTCTCGGCGGGGTCGGCACGCTCAGCCGCACCCACATCAAGCGTCTCGGTCTGGAATCGATTGGCGACGCAAAGCTGAGCAGCAAGAAATTGTTGCCGCATGACATCGATTCATCCGGCCAAACCTCCGCCGTGAACGACATTTCGTTCTCTAACTATCTCGACGCAAGCCAAGCCAGCGCCGACGGACCGAGCGTTGCGGAATTTCTCGAGGCGTAGCCGAAACCCGTCCGCGCGTGAGCGCTCGAGAACCATAAGATCGTCGAAACTCGGGTGCGAGGGCGACGCTGTTCGCGTCGGCGTTCATGCGCGGAGGGAAACAGGGAACAAGGAACGGTAATCAGAAGACGTCGCGGCGCAGCACTCAGCGGAAGTACTCGCACGCGCGGCGGAAAATGTGCAAGCCGTCGCCGCACGCGCGCTTCGGCAGCGATGTCCAGCACGGGTGCTGCGTCCAGTCGGTGAAGCGGTCCGGATGCGGCATCAAGCCGAGGATGCGGCCAGTCGGATCGCACAAGCCGGCGATGTCGGCCTGGCTGCCGTTGGGGTTCGTCGGCTGATCGACCTGGCCGCTCGCGTCCGATCCCGGCACGTAACTGAGTGCGAGTTGCCCGCGCTGCTGCGCTTCGTCGAGTGTCGCTTGATCGGCGAACACCACGCGACCCTCGCCGTGTGCGATCGGCATCTCGTATGTGCGGCCCTCTTCGAGAAACGCGCAAGGTGTTTTGCCGGCGCGCAGCGTGATCCAGCGATCCTGAAAGCCGCGCGGCTCGTTGTAGGTCACGGTGCATCGTGCGCGGCCGTTTTTGTCGGACGGAAACGGCAGCAAGCCGGCCTTCACCAAAATTTGGAAACCGTTGCACACGCCAAGCACAAGCCGCCCACGATCGACGAACGCTCGAACCGTGTCGCCGAGGCTGCGGCGAAGCTGATGCCCGAACACCGCACCGGCGGAAATGTCGTCGCCATAGCTGAAGCCGCCGGGAATCGTGAGAATCTGATATTCGTCGAGCAATTTCGGCTCTTCGATCAAGCGGCGGATGTGAATGCGCTCGGCGGCCGCGCCGACGAGTTGCCAGGCGTGGGCGCACTCGTGGTCGCAGTTTGTGCCGGCGGCGCGGAGGATCATGGCTCGGATCATGTCGCGTTCCTTGCTAGTGGCGAAACTATACGCGGGGCGGCTCGCGAGTCGAGTGACGCGGTGTGACTATCGGTCGAGCACTTCGCGAATCGCGCGGAGTTCAGCGGCGCTGGCGACTGGCGGCTCATTTTTTTCGACGGTGACCCGCCCGGACGTGTGCAGTTGATCGCAACCCGTCGCGGTGATGATCGCCGCCGCGTTCGACGATCGCACGCCGCCGCCGGGGAGAATCTCGATCCGATCGGCCGCGCTGCGGCGCAACTCGGCGAGCGTTGTCGCGCCGTCGATGGCCGTCGGCGCTCCGCCTGAGGTCAGCACGCGGCCGAAGCCGAGTTCGATGAGCGCATCGAGCGAACGCGGCAGGTCGGTGGTGCGGTCAAACGCGCGGTGAAAGACCGCCGGTCGTCCGTCGCACGCGTCGATCAATCGGCGACACGACTCGATGTCGATCTCGCGTGACTCCGTGATCACGCCGAAAATTACGGCAGCGGCGCCGTGCTCGAACATGACCGCGATGTCGCGCGCCATGACGCGCAGTTCGTCGAGCGAGTGGACGAACCCGCCGCCGCGCGGTCGCACCATCGCGACCATCGGCAGCGCGCATGACTCCGCCGTTGAATGCAGCAGTCCGACCGTCGGCGTCAACCCACCGAGATCGAGCGCGGCGCAGACCTCGAGCCGATCGGCCCCGCCGGCAGTCGCGGCCTTTACGTCCGCGAGCGAATCGACGGCAATTTCCAGATATCGTGTGCGCATGTTTACTCGGTCGTTGCGTGTGTGGGTGTCGCCGGTCGAACGAGTCCGGTGAATTCCGCAGCCGGATCGACGCGCGGCACCTTGATCCAATCGGTGTACCACCAAATCACGCCCCATAGATTCACCGCGACGCTGAGGATGATCAAGGTGCGCCAGACCCAGCCAAAGCCGCGGGCCGCCGCCGCCGCGAGCAGCATGAGCAGCGGGACGAAGAAATCGAGGGCAAAGCGATAGCCGAACTGCTGCCAGCCGGTGTTGTAGTACGTCAATATTGGAATCAGCGAGATCGCGATGGCCGTCGCGCAACCGATCAGGTAGTCGCGCTCGCGCGACCCGCCGCGATTGCGCCTGACTAGCCCCAGCAGGCCGAAAAGCGCCGGTGTTGTCAGGAAGATGCTCATGCCGTACTCGCTGGGAACCCAGTGCGGATGGCGGCGCGGTTTTTCGGGTAGTGCGACGAACAGGTACCACGCGTTGCGCGGGACGTGTTCGATTGCGAACTGGCCGTATGTGTAGAGCGGGCCTGCGAGGCTCGCCTCGACTTTTTGCAGCGAGTAGCCGAATTCGAGCGGATTGCGAAATCGCGCATAGTTGTGGGCGAGCAACAGCGCGATGCTGACGCCGAGCGGGACCGCGAGTCGCATGGTCCATTTGCGCAACGCGGCCCGATCGATGGAGCCGCTCGCGTCGCGCAGTTGCAGCGCGGAGATGCCGATGAGCATCGGTGCGGTGAGGATCACGTTGGGCCTACCCCAACACGCAATCGCCAGCCACAGACCGACTCGCCACGCCGGCCCGCCGCGCAGCGCGTCAATTGCCGAGAGCGCGACAAACGCAAACGTACACACCTGGCCGAGGTAATACACCGACCCGTCGATCGACATGTACCAATGCACGCAGCCGCATGTGAAGAGGAGCGTCATCCACAATCGCGCTTCCGAGCTGCCCGGCGCGAGCGACCGCTTGGCCAGCTCAGCGAATAGTTGAAACACAAGAGCTGCGTTGACCGCGCAAACGAGGACCGAGAATACGACGGTGTTTGTGTTCTCGGTGCCGCGCAGAGCGACCCAGGGCAGCAGCAGCAGCGCCGGCAGAGGCGGAAACGGCACGTACCACTTGCCCTCGAATGGGGCGAGGTCGTGCAGGCCCACCTGGTCGCCGATATCGAGCCGACCCTGGAGCATGGCCGCCGCGAGATGATCGAAATAGGTGTTGATGTTTGTCGTGTGGTCAAGTGACCACGCTGTGCCGCCATAGATCGCGAGTGCGGCGATGAGGGCGATAACGGGCCACCACACGTTTGCGCGCGACATCATGGATTCCCTTCGCCGCAACCGTGCGGCGGTGCAATCGTAATGCCTGGTCGATTGCTGACGGGTGCGCCCACAGATTTTGGTACAGAGTGCGATCGTCGCCCCAAACCGAGCCCGACGCGCGAGCTAGGTCTTCGCACGCGACCGAGCGGAATCCTAGCTCGCGCGTCGGGCTCGGTTCGTTGCCGAAGTCCGCGGGCACACCCATTGCTGAATACGCGGCCCGCTCGCTGGCGACGCATTATCAGCGCAACGCCTGCGATATTCGGGCAACAACGCACCGTTGCGGCCCAGATTTTTGTCACGGTGTCCGCCCGATTTTGAATGATCCCTCTTCCGAAAAGCGGCGGCGCGCGTCGTTGCGCGCGGCCCGATAGTCGCTGATGGATGGCGACACCGGTCGTCATCGGCGGCTTGTTTCGGGACGGACATCGCAGGTCCGAGATTCGGGCGGTCGGCGTCGCGTCGTTTGCGACGTACGACGTCAAAAGCGCGTCCGATCAACGCTCGTTCGAAGGACTGACGCGGGGCGGGTGCGAGCGAGCGCAGTCAAGTAAGTCGCCTGCGTGGACGAAGTTCTGAGCGGAGTTTGAGAAGCCAGATGAGGGCGGTCAATGACCGGGCTTGCACACGTCAAACGAAATCAGCTCGCACTACTCGCGGACGCCTGCGCCGCGTCGGTGCCGCTGACGCTCGCACTTCGCAGCGGCGGCTGCGCGTGGCAGACGCGACTCTGCTCGCTCAGTGTGACCGAGTTGTTCGTTCTCTATCCGCGAGACGCACACGGCGGAGCGCTCGCGAGCAACACGCCCGTTGAGGGGCGATTCACACACGGCAACGCCGTGTGGTCGTTCTTCTCGTCCGTGCGCGGGCGGCACGTACATGAGTCGCTCGGCACATTGCTGCGACTGTGCGTGCCGCTGATGCTGCAACCCGGCGAGCGACGACAATCGCGCCGCTTTCAAATTGACGAACAACACACGGTTCTGGCGCAGTTCACGTCGATCACCGACAGTCGTCGCAGCTTCACCGCCGAAGTGTTCGATCTATCGGACGCCGGCGTGGGCGCGACGGTTGCGGACGCGCATTGCGAAATGCTGGTCGTGGGCGATCTGTATTGGATCGAGGTAGCGCCGACTGACGGCGGCGCTAGCGCATCGTTCGTGGCCCGCGCCGCACATCGCGGGCAATGCGCCGCCGACCGCACAAAATTCGGTTTCGAGTTTCAGGGCGGAGACAACCACGAGGCGTTTGAGAGGAATCTCACGCGCCTCCACGGATTGCTCAGCCGATATGTCGTGCGCTGCGCTCGGAGCGCCGCGACGGACAGCGCCACGGGGGTATCGCAATGCTGACAACCATCGACCTGACACCGCGACACGCCGCACGCATCCTCGAACAGGCGGTTCGCGGCCGATCGCGGCTCGACATCGAGCCGACGGCGTGGAACGACGGGCAGACGATTCGCGGGACGCTGTGGCGGCGCGAGGGAAATCTGCTGACGGTCGATCTCGACCAGCGCAACGGACGGCCCGAAGGCTCGCTGCTGCAATTGATCGGGGCGTTTTGCGACATCCGGACGATGCTGCAAGGCCACGCGTTCGTCTTTTCGACGTGCGTACTCGACGTGATCGAGGAGACCGACCCGGTCAAGCTGATCATCGCCGTGCCCGAGAGCATGCAGCTCACCAATCGTCGACGCTTTGAACGCACCAACGCGACCGTCGCGTCGCAGGTGCGGCTGTGGACCGACGAGCAATCGCCGGCGACCGTCGGCTTGCTGGTGAACATCGGCCCCGAAGGATTGGCGGCGCAGTTCGTCGGCGCGGGCCTCGCTGACGCGGTGATGGTCGGCGACACGGTACGCGTCAGCTTCGAAGTAGCCGGTTTTGAAGAGTCCTACAAGTTGCCGTCGGTGGTTTGCACGAAATCGCTGAGCACCGACAAGACCATCTTGAGCGTCGGCGCGCAGTTCATTCGAGACACCGGCGACCTGCGCGTCGATCAATCGTTGCGACAGTTGCAGGCGATTCTCGCCGAGCTCATGACCGACCCGAATTCCCCGGAGGAAATGCAGTGAAACCGCGGAAAATTCTCACCGTTGACGATACATGCGACGTGATCGACGCCGCCGTGCGCGAGCACGCGCTGGCAGTCATCTCGGTCTGTCTGGCCGATCAGTGGATCACGTTCAAGAGTCACTTTCTCGAACGCGACCCGAAGCGCCGCTTCGTCGTGCTTGATTTTCAACCGACGCACGGCAGCGCGCCGCCGGTGAATCTCGGCCCCGGCCACTACGTCGGCATCAGCTTTCGGTACAAGAGCCGCAAGGTGATGTTCGCGTCGGTGCTCGAGGCTCGCGGCAAATTTGTCGCCGAGGGTCGCGAGGAAATCGCGGCGGTTCGCTATCGCTGGCCCGAGACGCTGACCGAGCTGCAACGACGTGCGTATTATCGCACGCCCGTGCCGGCGGGCGTGGGCATGCCGGCCAGCCTGTGGGCGGGCGGCGTGACGGCCTGCAACCTCGCGCAGCAAACGCCGCTCGGCGTGCTCGCGGGCGACGCGAGTGACATTTCCTGCGGCGGCACGCTGATTCGCGTCGCGGACGTGGCGACGCCGAACTGGGAGATGGATCAGACGCTCGGCCTGGAGCTGCATCTGCCGGACGGTCGACCGCCGCTGATGATCAATGGCTACTACCGCGGCGCGCGGCATGATGACCAGGGCAATCTGTGCATCGCGGTGCAGTTTGTCGGGCTTGAGCTGACGCTCGACGGGCGCAACGTGTTGCAGCGTCTCGCACGCTGCGTGCAGAAGTTTCATCGCATCGCGTTTACGCCGGAGATGCGGACTGGTTCGGGTTCCGGTGCGAACAATTTCAATGTCGAGTGATGGTGGTTGCGTTGGCTGAGCGCATGTGTGGCGCGGGCATGCTGCCCGCCCCACCCTGCGTCGCTTGTCGCTTCGTCCCTCTCCTCGCCGCCCTTTCCGCTGCCGCGATTGCGCGTTACTTTGCACCACTCGCGATTCGCCGGGCGGCAGGCATGACATCTGCGCCCGCGATCGGCCCGTGAAAGGTGCAGCATGCCCAGCAAGTCTCGAACGATGTTCGATTTCGTCGCCGGCTCCAAGAAAGAGACGGGCGGCGACGTTCTGATTGTCCCGCTCAACAGCAAACCCAAGCCCGCGATGCAGCTCGTTTCCAAGATCGATGCGGTCTGCGACGACGCCGTCGGCGAACTGATCGAGGTCGGCGCGCTGGCCGACGAAGTGGGTGCGCTCGCGCACACGACGCGATCGAGCGGTTATCGCCGCGTGGTGATCGTCTCGCTGGGCGATGACAAGGAGCTCGACGCGGCCAAGATGCGCAAGGCCGCGGCCAGCGTCGTGGCGTGGCTGCAACGCAACAAGATCAAGCAGGCGGCGCTGTGGATCGACGCGTTGCTCAGCGCGAATTTCGACAACGCCGTCGCCGAATGGTGCATCGGCTCGATGGTGGGCGCGTTCCGCTACGACGAGTTCCGCAAGCCCGAGCCCAAGACGCCCGATCGTGTGAAGATTGCCCTGCGCTCCGCCGAAGCCGAGAACATCACGCGCGTGGCCGAGGATGTGCGCAAGGCGACGCTGCTTTCTGAAGCGGTCAATTATTCTCGCGCGGTCGCCCATCGCCCGCCGAACGTACTCAACCCGACCACCGTCGTCGATGAAGCCCGCAAGCTGGCCAAGCAGCACAAGCTGGGCTTTGGCGTGATCGACGCCAAGGCCGCGCGCAAGATGAGCATGGGCGGCCTGCTCGCCGTCGGTGCCGCGTCCGAGCATCCGCCGTGCCTGATTCGACTCGAATACAAGGGCGCGCCGAGTTCGAAACTCAATCACGTCATCGTCGGGAAGACCATCACCTTTGACACCGGCGGCATCAGCATCAAGCCGGCGGCCGGGATGGAGGCGATGAAGTTCGACAAGTGCGGCGGCATGGTCGTGCTCGGCCTCATGCGGGCGCTCGCTTCGCTCAAGCTGAAAGTGAACGTCACCGGCATCCTCGCGGCGGCGGAAAACACGCTGAGCGATGAGGCGTATCGCCCGAGCGACATCTTGACGATGGCCAATGGCAAGACGGTCGAAGTCACCAACACCGACGCCGAGGGTCGGCTCGTGCTGGCCGATGCACTTGTTTACGCGCAAAAAGAATGCAAGCCGAGCGTGTTGATCGATCTCGCGACGCTGACGGGCGGCGTGGTTACCGCGCTGGGCACCTATTGCGCAGGATTGATGACCATGGACGACACGCTCGCGGGCGACCTGGAAGAGAGCGGTCGCCGCACGCATGAGCGTGTTTGGCGGCTGCCGCTGTGGGACGAGTATTTTTCGCTGATCAAGGGCGGCGACGCGGACATGAAGAACTCATCGGGCAAGCGACACGCGCACCCGATTGTTGGCGGCATTTTCCTAAAGCAGTTCGTCGAGAAGGGCGTGCCGTGGGCGCACCTAGACATCGCCGGCACGGCGACGACTGACGATGACAAGGGCGCGACCGGCTGGGGTGTGCGGCTGCTGATTGACTATTTGGCGAACCGCGCGACGAGCTGATTCGCGTCGAGAACAGCGATCGCAATGGAGCACCGCGGCCCTCCGCGGTTCTTCCTTGGAATCAAGGGAACAAAGGAACAACGGGACAACGGGACAACGGAACACCGTCGCCGCGCCACCGTACCGCTGCCTCTGTGTACCCCAAAACCACGCACGGGAACCGTACTTCATGACGAAGTGCCGTTCCCGTGCGTTTTCATTTCGGCTCAGATCAGTCTATCCGCCACGTTCTACGGCTTGGCTGCCTTCGCCTCGTATTCTTTCAGTGCCTTTTCGAGATCAGCCTTGATGTTGTCCGTCGCCTTCTCGATCGCCTTGCGCTGCAGCTCGATCGCCTTCTTCACGTCGCCCTTCAGGAAGTACACCCGAGCAAGCGTATCGATGATCGCGCCGTCCTCGTTCTTGGTGAATTCATCGGCCTTGGTCGCGGCCTTCATCGCCAGTTCGAGATCTTTCTTTTCGACGCCGCCTTCGGGGTCGACGATCGTCCACGCGACTCCGTTGAGCGCCTCCGCGTCTTTGTCGGCGATCGCCTTGTCGGTCAACTTGGCGCCGACCTTGTACGCGGCGTCATAGTCCTTCTTTTCAGTCAGCAGGATGCGGAAGCGGGCCGACGCGATGCGGTCAGCCATGCTGGGATCCTTGGCTTCGAGCTGGTCGGCCAGCTTGAGCGCTTCGTCCCACTTCTCCGACTGCATCGCCTCCTGGAACTTCATCGCGACTTCACGCACCGCCTTCTGTTTTTCTTCGGCCTCGCGCTCCTTGGCTGCCTGATCGCCGGCGGCCTTCATGTCGTACTTGCCGGCGACGATCTGCTCGAGCGTTTCGTCCATCTCCATCGGGTGGCCGATCCACGCCAGCGTGCCTTCCTGATTCACGATGAACGCACACGGAATGCCGCCCTGTCCGGAAGCGGCCATGTACGCTTCGTTGGTCTTGCGCTCGGTGTCCCAGGCGACCGTATAGCCGAGCTTCTCATCGCCCTTGTCGGCGACCATTTTCTCGACCTTCTCGAGCGAGTTGCCGCGTGCGTCCTTGCTGGTCAAGCCGATGACGCGAACGCCCTTGTCCTTGTACTTCTTCTGGATTTCGGTGTTGTGCGGCATGGCGGCGATGCACGGGCCGCACCACGTCGCCCAAAACTCGATGACGTAGACCTTGCCCTTTTCGAATTCCTTGACCGGCTCGCCCTTGACCCACTTCTCGATGGTCAGCGGCGGAGCTTTGTCGCCGATCTTCAGCTTCTTGGCATCGCTCTGGCCGAAGGCCGTCGCAGCGAGCATCGCCACGGTGGCGATCGCGAGAACCGATTTTCCAAGACGTGCGCGTTTCACATTCATCTCCTGTAATTCTGCGTTCCGTCTGGCCCCACTGGCCGAGCGGATGAACGCCGTACTTTATCGCCGCCAACCCCGCCCGAATAGGCATTGTTCCGCGCGGCGCGAGCGAGCGCCCGAGGCGAACGCACGCTAAGAAAAGCGAATCTCGATAACACGCGACGCCCGGGGGAGCATCGGCCTCCGCCCGGTGCCAACGCAACTCGCACCGGCCGGAGGCCGATGCTCCCCGCGCGATTCCGGTCGCAGACGATCGGTCGTCATTCGTCGTCATGCGAACCATCGCCGGTTGTGACACTTGGGAGCGACCTACAGTTGTGCGTCCGGGCATGCGGCGAAATCGGCTGCGTCTCCCGGACATCCGACCAAACGAACCGGGGCATCGGCGGGTCTATTCCCGGTCAGTCTTTTTGTTTCCGCTCGACTTCTAACGAATTTGCCTCGTCTCTACCAGGTTGCCCTCACGGGTTGCTGCGCGTACGCGTACCCACCCGAACGCGAATGTCAGCTCCCAAAGCCCCGGCGCGCTGTTTCCCCCAGCAGTGTGGCCGGGGCGTATTTTTGCTTTGCTTTTTCGGGCCAGTCGATACGATGCTCGCGCTTGGGCGCTGGATACACCTCGGAGACGCCGCGATGGTCGCTGTCGACGTGCCGCTCAGTCCACACAGCCTGCACAGCCCGCTCACCTGCAAGCAGGTGCGATCGATCGACGTACTGGCGATCGCGCGGCTTGGCTTGCCGGGAATCGTGCTGATGGAAAATGCGGGGCGCAACGCGACCGAACTGATCCTCGGCTGGACGGCGCGTCGCGATCGGGCGGCCGGCGAGATCGTGATCCTCTGCGGCCCCGGCAACAACGGCGGCGACGGGTTCGTCATTGCCCGGCATCTGCACAACTCCGGCCGCAGCGTGCGGGTCGTGCTCAGCATTCCCGCGGCGCGGTCAAAGGACGACGCGGCGACGAATCTGCGGGTGATCGAGCACATGAAGCTACCGATCATCGATGCTTCGACCGCGGGCGGTCTGGAGACCGCGTTGCCTGCGATTCGCGGCGCGGGGGTCATTGTCGATGCGCTGCTCGGTAATGGATCGACCGGCCCGCCGCGCGGCGTGCTCGGCGATTTGATTCGAGTGGCGAACGGGTGCGCGTCGGCGCTGCGGGTGGCGGTGGACATACCGAGCGGGCTGGATGCGGATACGGGCGTCGTCGGCGAGCCGTGCTTTGCCGCACATGAGACGATTACGTTCGTTGCGCCCAAGGTTGGATTTGCGCAGGAGACGGCGGCCAACGTGCTGGGTCGCGTCTCGGTCGCGGGCATCGGCACGCCGCCGAGTCTGATTGCGCTGGCGATGGAAAATAATCAGCACGCGAATGGTGAGTCGAATGGCTCACGTCGAGAGCTGCAAACCGAGCCGCGGTCGTAAGGGCGCGGTTTTCTGATCCGAACCCCGAGCGCGAGCGGGGTAACTCTTCGCATCCGAACCCCGAGCGCGAGCGAGTGAGGTTACTCGGCGGACGCGAAGACCTTCGGCGCGCGAATAGCCGGATTGGATCGAACGATACCCCGTGCGCCATAGCAAGAAAAAGCAGCCGAGGGCGGCAGCTCCACAACGAAGTGGATAGAGCGCAGGCGCGCCGCCGCTGCACCGGCCGCTCACCCCACGCGAAAGATGCGATCGCTTGAACCGCCCTCGCCCACCTGAATCGTCGTCTGCCGCAGGCAACTCGGGCAGCGCAGCACATAGCGCAACTGATCCGTGCGTCGATAGACGCGCGTGTAGACGCCGCAGCAGTCGAACTGTGCGCCGATCCAGGGGCGCGGTGCGGCTTCGGCGGGCGCTGCGGGTCGAGAGACGGGGGATCGAGCGTCGTCGTTCATGGCTATTGAAGAGTCATCGGCTTCATCGCCCGCGCGGCTTGGTCGATAGAACTCGAAACCCGAGTGCGGGCGGACGAACGCCGACCGACGCGCCGACATTGCGCTGCTATGATGAGGCGGCATGGATTTCGTCACGATTGCCGTCCTGTCGCTCGTGCTGGCCTTCAACGAGGCTCCGTATCGATGGCTGCGCGACCCGGCATTCGTGATCGCCGCGGTTGCGGTTGCCACGCTGCTGCCGGCGCTGTGTGCGTGGGTGTTGAATCGTGCGGCGCTCTCCAAACTCGAACATCACGTCGAAGACCCGGGCATCGGACAGAGCTTTTTCGGCACCTGGTATGGGCGGCTGCAATCGCTCATCAGTGCGCTGCACGCGGCGCTGCTCGGCCTGACCGATTGGTTGCGACTGTGCAATCAATTGCCGGTGATCGGCGAGTGGCCCGGCCTGCCCGGCATGATCGCGTCGCTGCCGCTGATTTTGTCGATCATCCTGATCTGGATCGTCACGTATCCGTCTGATCGCGCGCTGCGGCAGATCGCGCTGGAGATCAATCTGCATCGCGGGCGGCCCGTGCATCCGGTGTGGTCTCTGCCGCAATTCGTGATGTACAGCTTGCGTCATCAGGTGCTGTTCATCGTCATTCCGATGGCGTGCATCCTCGTCGTACGCGATCTGATCACGCGCAATGACGATTGGCTGCGGGCGTTTGTGGGACATCGACAGGCACCCGATCTCGCGCTCGGCGCGGCGGCGGCGGTGATCGCGATCATTGCGCCGGTGATGCTCCGCTATGTGTGGGTGACGCAGCCGCTGCCAGAAAGCCCGTTGCGACGGCGGCTGCTCGACATGTGCGCGAAATTAAAGCTGAAATGTCGAGAGATTCTGGTCTGGCGTTCGGGCGGCATGATCGTGAATGCGGCGGTGGTGGGCGTGGTGCCGCCGCTGCGCTATGTGATGATCACCGACGGGATGCTCGAGCAGATGGACGATACCAAGATTGAGGCGGTTTTCGGGCATGAGACGGGGCACATCAAGCGGCACCATATCTTGTATTTCCTGCTCTACGCGTTCATCACCGGCTGCATGCTCACCATCGTCGGCAATTGGACGCGCTCAGTTGATCGCCGGACGTTTGAGTGGGTGGTCGCGGGGCTGGGTGTGTTGATGGTGTGCAAGTGGTGGTTGCTGTTCGGCTGGATTTCGCGGCACTTTGAGCGGCAAGCCGACCTGTTCGGCGTGCGAACGCTGGCGCTGGCGGGGATTCCGTGCGACCGCGAGTGCGCGATGCATCGCGACGGCATCGATGCACAATCGATCGGCACGGGGCCGCGCGATCGCGTTTGCCAGACCGCCGCGCATGTGTTTTCCGACACGTTGAATGAGGTAGCGGTGCTCAACGGCATACCGCCGGAAGTACACACATGGCGACACGGCTCGATTTCCGGTCGGTCGCGACATGTGCAGATGCTGGCCAGCGATCCGGCGGCGGCGGAGCGATTTGAGAATAAGGTAGAGCGGATCAAGCTGGCGATTCTGCTGACAGCGATCTTCATGGCGGTGTGGGCGGTGGTGGAGTTGAAGTTGTGGAAGATTGTGGTGAAGTGGTGGGCTTGACGCATCGCACGTCGCGCAGCATTGGGTCACGCGCAGATTTTCGACACATGCGCAAGCAGCGACGCCGCCAGCTTGGAAAAAGTCAGTTCTAGATTTGGTTCCCGGTAGCGCCCGCTCTCGGCATCGCTTTGTGACGAAAGCATAAACGCCGCACCGTCGTAGAGCCGCTCGCGCACCAATTTTTCGATCAGTATCGAGTACCGATCGCGATACGAGGCTCCGCGAAACTCCGAAAACGCCGAGAAGTGCGGCTCCGCAAGCTTCACAGGTGCGGTTGAACGATCACAATCCTCGAGCAGCATTAGGTAGCCGAGAAACGGTCGCGAAGACGGTTTGAATGCACCCTCGCGATAGGCCGCCCAAATATCCGTGGCGCTCCCAATCGCCTCTTCTGTGCGGTTGTTGAAGTTGTTTCCGAACGATGGGCCGATTTGCGACTTGAACTCGAGCGCAGCGAGTAATTCTCGATTGTGCACAACCAGCAAGTCCCACTTTTTCTCGGCGCGAAACCAACCGGGCAGCTCGATTCGCGAGTTGTGGGCGATGCTCGTTTCTGGAACGCCGGACTCGATCAGCAACAGTCTTACCAGCTCGACGAATCCGTCCATTTGTTTGCCACCGGTGACCGCAGACCGTGATCCTCGGTCACGATCGCGCCCGCTCGCCGGGCGCGTCGACTGCGTGCTGCGCGTGCTCCAGAACTGCCGAACCGCCGCTTGCAATCGCGGCTCGATGTCAGTCATTGGGATGCACCCGTTTCGTCATCGTTGTCGAAACGTACATATCGGCTCCGTGTGCCGACACGCGATTCCACGCCGTTTCGAAATAGCTTCGGTCCAGTTCGATTCCGATGCTATTTCTACCCCATCGCGCGGCGGCGAGGCTGGTCGTGCCCGTTCCCATGAACGGGTCGATCACTGTATCGCCGACGAACGAGAACATGCGAACGAGTCGCTCCGCGAATTCGAGCGGGTATGGAGCCGGATGACTCGGGCTTGACGTGCCGCGCAGGTCGCTCCAGATTTGCCGAAACCACGACTGGTAGTTCTCGGAGCTGATGATGCTTAGCAGCCGCTCGCGCTGTCCCGGGCTTCGATAGCCGCCAGGTTTTCGCTGCATGAGCACAAATTCGATATCGTTCTTGATCACGGCGTTCGGCTCATAGGGCTTGCCGAGGAAACCTCCGCCGCCGGAGACCTCATACTTCGCGTTGGCGATCTTGTGCCAGATGATAGGCGCAAGGTTGTCAAACCCGATCGTCTTACAGCGCTCTTGAACCGTGGCGTGTAACGGAACGACCGTGTGCCGCCCGTTGTTCTTGCGGCGCGACAGGCAGACGTCACCGACGTTGATGATCAACCTACCGCCGGGCACGAGGGCTCGAAAGCAATTTCGCCAGACCTCGTCGAGTTGATCGTTGAATTCGTTGTAATCCTCGACATGCCCAAGCTGCGACTCGCCGTCGTTGTATCGCTTCAGCGTCCAATACGGCGGCGATGTCACGACGAGGTGCACCGAATTCGCCGCTAAGGCCGACGCGCCGCGAGCATCACCGTTGATCAACTCGTGCCCGGTACTCAGCCCGCGGACGTGCGATTCAATACGCTGGATCAGTGCGCGATCGCGTGCGATGCTCGGAATTCGATCGTCCAAATCGCCGCCTGCCAGCAGCTCCTCGACCCATGTTTGATCGTCCGCAGCCGGTAGTGCGACAGATGCAGCACGCATGAGAGACTCCGCACGAACAAACAGCGAAATTCGGTTGCCGTTAGGTTCATCTTCATGATAGCTGGGTGTGGCGGCATCATCAATCGCGGCGGCAGAGCAGCCGCGCACACGCGTCGTTTCGCACTGCGTCGTTATGTAGTCGTGCGGTTCGCGTTCCGCTCGCGCTCGATTTGAGACATACTCTGCACTCTCATGTATACAACGACACAGTCCATCTGTCCGGAACTCACTTGGCTCGATGGCGTGCTTCGACCAAACGTGCGCATCGACATTGATGCTGCGGGTCATATTCGATCCGTAACGTCGAGCGCGTTGCCACCGCCGACAGTCGCCGCCAAACTTTTGCCACGCCGCGCGCTCCTCCCCGGCTTCGTCAACGTCCACAGCCACGCCTTTCAGCGCGCCTTGCGCGGACACGGCGAGAGCTATCCCGCCGGCATGGGCGATTTCTGGAGTTGGCGCGAGGCGATGTATGACCTCGTCCTGCGGCTCACGCCCGACGAGCTTCGTCGCGTCACGCGGCTCGCGTTCGAGGAGATGCTCGCAGCGGGTTTCACGACCGTGGGCGAATTCCACTATGTACACCATCGCGAGATCGAGCGGCTCGACTATCTGCTCGACGATGTGATCATCGAAACCGCCGCGGAGGTCGGCATTCGGCTCGTGCTGTTGCAATGCTATTACCGCACGGGCGGCGTTGGGCGTCCGCTTGCCGGCGGGCAACTGCGATTCTCGACGCCGGATGTTGACGCGTTCATGCGACAAACCGACGCGCTGGCCAAGCGGCTCGACCCGGCGACGCAGACCATCGGCCTCGCGCCGCATAGTCTGCGGGCCGTGCCGACCGATGATTTGCGCACGCTGCACGCGATCGCCCGCGAGCGCGGCTGGGTGTGCCACACGCACGTCGAGGAACAGCGCAAGGAGATTGACGAGTTTCGCGCGGTGCATGGCTGCATGCCGCTGGAGTGGATGCTCGACAATCTCGACATCGGCGACGAGACCACGATCGTGCATGCGACACATTCAACGCCGGCGCATTTGAAACGCTATCTTGATCGCGGCGCGAACATCTGCGTTTGCCCGATCACCGAGGGGAATCTGGGCGACGGATTGGCGCAAATCGTCGATGTGGATGACGCGTTGCACCGAGTCTGCATCGGTACCGACTCGAACGTGCGGATCGATGCCGCCGAGGAGCTTCGCTGGCTCGAATTCGTGCAGCGACTGCGCCGCGAGCGACGTGGCGTTTACAAGGATGACGCGGGTGAGGTGACGCGGCGACTGATCGACTGTGGCACGCGAGCTGGGGCACGGGCGCTAGGCATCGCCGCGGGCGAAATTGCCGTCGGCAAACTCGCCGACTTCATCTTGATCGATCTCGATCACCCGTCGATCCGCGGCAAGGACGAAGCGGGCTCTGCGGCACTGATCTTCGGCGGCAGCGGGGCGGCGATCGACGCCGTGTGCGTCGGCGGGCGCTGGCGCGCGTTGCGATAGGCTCGGCGGACAGCCGCGGCGCAAATTCTCGCGTTTTGACCACGATTCTGGGCTTGACAGCTTATTGGATACACCCTAACATTGACCGAAGTTTCAATCGGATCGATTTGTGGTAGTTTGTTGGGATCAAATCATGTCGCCGCAGCCTGAATGGCGGGCACGGGAGCGGCATGAACACCGTTGACTCGGGAAAGGATTTCTCATGACACGCAGCAAGTGGTTCGCGGGCGCGATCGCGCTGGGCATGTTCTTCTGTAGCGGCTCGGCGATGGCGCAGGACAAGAAGCCCGAGGGCAAGCCGGCTGACAAGCCGGCCGCCGCCAAGCCCGAGTCCAAGAAGGACGCCAAGGCTGGTGGAGCACAAGAGGGCGGCACGCCGCCGGGCATGACGGCTGAAGAAGCCAAGTGCATGGAACTGATGATGACGCTCGGTCAGCCGGCTGACGAGCACAAGGCGATGGCCGCGCACTTCGTCGGCACATGGGACACCGAGAGCAAGATGTTCATGGGCCCTGGCGAGCCGATGACGAGCAAGGGTAGCTGCAAGTCGACGGCGATTTTCGACGGTCGTTACATCACCGAGGAATACGAAGGCGACATGATGGGCCAGCCGTTTAAGGGCATGAGCCTTTCGGGCTACGATCGCATCAACAAGCAGTACGTCAATACCTGGATCGACAGCATGAGCACCGGCACGTTCAACTCGACCGGCACGTACGACGCGTCGAAGAAGGCCTACACCTACAAGGGCGACATGTGCATGCCGACCGAAGACGGCAAGGTCAACAAGATGCCGATCCGCATGGTCATCACGATCAACAGCAATGACAAGCACACCTTCGAGTGGTTTGAGATGAAGGACGGCAAAGAGACCAAGACGATGGAAATCACCTACACCCGTCGCAAGGCGGCGTAAGTTTCCGTCGATTGCGAGTTGTTGATCGCCGCGCTCATTTGATGTCGCGACCGAAGACACGAGCCGGCGCGCTGTCGCCCTTCGCGGCGGTATCGCGCCGCTCGCGTCTTTTTGCTTGACATTTCTCACGCCGCGCGGCGGAATAGCCATCTCGGGGAGGTTGATGATGCGGCGGGCCGGGCAGTTGGCTGATCGCCGCTCATGCGAAAGGCGGCAGGTACGGTGCAACAACGCGCGGATCTCGGGCCGATGTCGATCGAGCGCGCGGGCGACGCGTTTCGTCTGACGCTAAACCCCGCCCCGATGCCCACCGACGAACTTCCGAACGATTTTCAGCAGTCGTTCGCCGAACGTCTCGCGTCGGTCATCGGCACGCAGGGTCCGGTTGAGGTCTATCTCGACTTGCAGCAAATTCCCGCGATCAGTAGTCGTCAGCTCGGCCTCATGCTCTCACTCAAAAAGGCGCTCAAGGGGCGCTGCGAACTGGTCAAGGTGCGCGGCGTGCGTGAGAATGTGCGACGCTTGCTCGAGATCACTCACACGCTGCAATTCTTCGAACTTGGCTGATGCAACCGACGCGAGTGCCGGACATGCCGCAAGTAAACTTCGCATCCGCGATCCAGCGTCATGTCGCATGCCCACCCGCGCGCGTCGAAGCAACCAGTGTTCGCCAGGCCCTCGACGAAGCCCTGCGCGACAACGCGCGTGCCCGCGGCTACATCCTCGACGACCAGGGAGCGGTGCGCAAACACATCGCCATCTTTGTCGACGGCAAGCCCATCGATGATCGCGCGCGACAATCCGACTCCGTCGCGGCGAGTTCCGAAATTTACGTAATGCAAGCTCTCAGCGGCGGGTGAGCCGCCCTCGCAATTGATGCGCCGATCGACGACACTTCGCCACCATGCATTTCGCCGATCTTCGTCACGTTCTAGCCATCGCCATCATTCCGGCCGTCATCCTTTTCGGTGCGGCCGGGCGAGTTGACCTGCCGCGCTTCTGGGCGTGGCTGGCTGTGCCGGTGGCCGCCGTCACGATCATGTTTTTCATTATCGACCGCGGCTTGCTTGAGGAACGATTGCGGCCCCGGCCGGGCGGCGTTGATCGCGGGTTTCGCTATCTCAACCTCGCGGCAGGTCTGACACACATGGTCATCGCCGGCCTCGACGTCGGTCGCTGGCACTTCAGCGACACGATCCCGCAGTGGCTCGGCTGGATCGGCTTTGCTCTACTGCTGCTGATGATGATCCCGTCGCTCTCCGCAGTGCGGGTGAATCACTTTTTCTCGCCGGTCGTGCGCGTGCAAGACGAACGTGGCCACCAAGTCGTCACCCGCGGCCCCTACGCGTTCGTGCGGCACCCGGCCTATGCAAGCTGGCTGATCGGCATGCCGGGCGGCGGACTGCTGCTTGGTTCGTGGCTGGCGCTCGCTGTGCTACTGGTGCCCGTCGTTTTCACGCTTCGCCGCACGGCGATCGAGGATGCGTACCTGCAACAAAACCTGCCGGGCTACCGAGATTACGCGGCAACCGTGCGATACCGTCTGTTGCCGGGAGTCTGGTGAATCGGGCGACGGCTGCGGCGAGGCGGACGCAATCGCTGCGCAAAATCACTCACCCGATCTTCTGCGGGGCTCGAAGTCGCCGCGCGTCAGCCAGTTAGACTCACGTCCGTTCAATTTTCGAATTTCGCATTTCCAGTTTGACAACCCGAAGCTCATGTTTCATAATTATGAAGTGAACTTTAACGAATCGAAACACCCGACTGATCATCCGCTGCTGGCACTGCCGCCTGCCGACCTCGACCTCGTTGCCGAGCTTGTGCTGCACGGCGGGTCGCTCAAGGAGTTGGCGGCTGTTTACGACGTGAGCTATCCGACGATTCGGACGCGGCTCGATCGCGTGATTGCGCGATTGCGCGAATTGATGTCCGGCAAGCGGCTCGATCCGTTCAATGAAATGCTCGCGCAGCTCGTCGAACGCGGCGAATTGACAGCCGGTGCGGCCCGCGCGCTGCTCGACGCGCACCGCGCTGCGTCGGTCGCGACAACAGGAGAAGGAGGCCCGTCATGACCGAGTGGTGGACGCCGATGCAGGGAACATTCTTTGGCGCGTTCGGCGGCGCAGGCATAGGCGTGCTGCTGGGCACGTTCGGTGCGATCGTGGGCGTATACGCTGCCCGCGGCAAGCTTGGCCAGTGGGCGGTGTCGGTGGTGGTTGCTGTCACCGCGCTGGGCGTTGTGACGTGCGTCGCGGGCATGATCGCGCTCGCTATTGGCCAGCCCTATCATGTCTACTACCCGCTCATGCTCATCGGCGGCATCGCGTCGCTGGTGTGCGGCTGCAACATTTCCACTGTGCGCAACGCGGTGCGAAGCTGCCAGCAGCGCAAACTCGCTGCGGCGGAGTTGCGCCGCGGCTGATCGATCTGCGACAAGCGCCCCACAAGTCACGAATCTCGATTTCGTATGAGGAGAGCGACATGCACACGCACGCGCAGACGGCATTCGTATTTCTGGCAACCGCGCTCGCGGCATCGGCGACCCCGCAGCCGATCGACCGCTATGTGGTATTGCTTGAATCATCCGGCGCAGCGGAGTTCGGGCCCGCCGCTCGCGCGTTGTGCGACTTCCACGCCGGCAAGTTGGTTCGATTCGATGCGAATTCGCTTGACCCGCTCGAGCGCGAACTGCGCGAGTTGCAGCCGCGCCATGTCGCGATCGTGGTCCCGCCGGCGATCATCGACGTCGAGTTCGCACATCGCATGCTCGAAGTCTCCACCCGCATCGACGATGACCCGTTTTGCGACTTCGCATTTGCGTTTGTCACCGGTCGTGACGGCGCTGCTGCCGAGCGATTCGTGAGACGCGGCATCGACGCTTGGGATCGACCGCGCTCGCGCCGTGCCGCGATGTTCGGCTCGTGGGAAGGCCTCGTCCTGCCGCCGCCGATCCCGAATACCGCGATGAAAGCGATCGGATTCGAGTGCGAGCAACAGTTCATTCTATCCCGCGCGCCGCAGGAACAGCGCCGGGCGGACGCGCGAATCGCGTATCAGAAGATGCAGCCCTTCGACGCCCTACTGTTCTTCTCGCACGGCTATCCGCACGAAATGTCGCTCTGCTTCACGCCCGCCGAGCTGCGCCAGTGGAACATGCCCTTGCGCGCGTCGCTGCTCGTGAATTGTGCGTGCTACAACGGTGCGCCGGCGCGCTGGTGGATGCCCGGGCCGCGGGGCTTCGTCGAGCAGCCGCCGGTTGCACCCGGCGACTCCGTCGCGCTCGAGCTGCTCGATTGCGGTGGGGCGGCGTACATCGCGGGCGTTGATATGTGGCACGGCCCACTGGCACAGCAAGTCTTCTGCGCCGTGGCCGAGGACGGCCTTTCGATCGGCGACGCTGGGAAGCAGATGTTCGACCGGCTCGCGCTTGCGTTCGCGCCTGAGTCGGTGCGTTACCCGCCGCCCTCGTCGCGCGGGCCGCTGCAGGAAGGCCGCGATAATCGCCGCTGGAACGGGGCCGCGATGATCATCTACGGCGACCCGGCGTTCGCACCGTTCGCGGACGACGCCAAGCCGCTCGCCACCGCGTCGATCGAAAAGGCCGACCCGCCGCGCGTCACGATCACGCTGCGTCCGCTGATCGACGGCATGCCGGGCGGCGACTTCATGCTCGCGCAAGCGCGACTGATGGACTATTACAGCGTGCGCACCGCGGATGTGATGAAAGAGCTGAAATTCGAGCTCTATCGCAGCGTCGCTTGGCCGAGCGACAAGCCGCCGCAGAGCTTTCGAATTGTCTCCGCCGAAAGCGACGGCGAACGCATTCCGACCGGTGAGCCGCAGGTGCTGTTGGAGAAGGCGCACGACGGGCATCGGCTGCATGTGCGTGTGCCGATCGACGTTGGCGTATTCGATCAGGCCTGGCTGCTGCGGCTGACGCGTCGCGGGGCGAGCGTCATTTGCGAAGCGAGCGAGTGACATGCGGTGAATCTCGAAGACCTGTCCACCTTGTCGGCGGATTTCGGTGAGTCGAGCGGGGCGACGCGAATGATGCGCGATTTGGATGGCGCTGTGGATGTTGAATTGAGCGATTTGGCGATTTGGCGATGCGGCTGGGGCGGTTTGGGGCGATGTGCCTATAGCAGCATCGCCTCGAACCGACCGGCATGTGGAATTTCCTCGCGGCGATGTACTCAACGTTCCTATCGCCCGCTGAATCGGAACTGATGGGCGGCGTCAAAGGCTCGGCCGGCGATCTCGCGCTTGCATCGACCGTTTTCGCCGTGCTGGTGCCGTGGATGAATGAGCATTTTTGAGGGGATCGCCGCGTCCTCAGCGGCACGGTGTCCCCTCGCGCCAGCGAGGTCTTTGCACACCGCACCAAACGGTGTGAAGTCCGCCGACCGCCCCGCATTACCGATCCCGACGCGCAAACATGGTCCTCGCACGCGGCGCGTGGTCGGGTACAGTGCGCACATGGCTCGCGGCGACGACAAGTCTCGGCCCCGGAATCCAGGCGCAGACACGGTGTCCGTCACGCTCCCGACCGGTGCAATCGCATCCGACTCGTCTCACCCGCCGCGCCCGCCCGGTGCTGACCTCGGCAACCAGCGCGGCGAATTCGTCGGACCGTATCAGTTGCTCGAAATCATCGGCGAGGGCGGGTTCGGCACAGTCTGGCTCGCCGAGCGCCGCGAGCCAATCGTCCAGCGCGTCGCGCTCAAGGTCATTAAGGCCGGCATGGACACCAGGGCCGTGATCGCGCGCTTTGAGCAGGAACGCCAAGCCCTGGCGGTGATGAACCACCCCAACGTGGCCAAGGTCTTCGACGCCGGCACCACGCCCAACGGCCGGCCCTACTTCGTCATGGAACACGTCCCGGGTGAATCAATCACGCTGTACGCCGATCGGCACCGGTTTACGGTGCGCCAGCGCCTGGAACTCTTCGTCCCCGTCTGCGAAGCGATCCAGCACGCCCACCACAAGGGAATCATCCACCGCGACATCAAGCCCAGCAACATCCTCGTCTCGGTGCGCGATGGCCAACCCGTGCCCAAGATCATCGACTTCGGGGTGGCAAAAGCCGTCAGCCACACGCTGACCGAGCAGTCAATCTTTACCGAGCATGGCCAACTCATCGGCACGCCCGAGTACATGAGCCCCGAGCAGGCCGAGATGGGTGCGACCGACATTGACACACGTACCGACGTGTACTCGCTGGGCGTCGTGCTGTATGAACTCCTGTCGGGGTTGCTACCGTTTGATGCAACGTCGCTCCGCGCCGCCGGATACGATGCCATCTGCAAGATTCTTCGCGAGCAGGACGCACCCAAGCCCAGCACGCGGCTCTCCACGGCCGACGACGCGACGGGCAAGGAGATCGCCCGCCGTCGCGTCGTGGAACGCGAGCACCTGGCTCGTGAACTGCGTCGTGAACTCGACTGGATTCCGTTGAAGGCCCTGCGCAAGGACCGCACGCAGCGCTACGACACGCCCGCCGACCTGGCGCGGGACATCCAGCGCTACCTCGACGGACAGCCGCTGGAGGCCGGGCCTGAGGCGTTGGGATACCGGTTGAAGAAGTTCATTCGGCGGAACAAGGGCGCGGTGCTGGCGATCTCGGCGGTGTTCGCGGCGCTCGTCGTGGGGCTGGTGGCGACGCTGGGGATGTGGCAGTACGCCCGCACTGAAGCCGCCAACGCCCGCGCCGCCGAGGGCGAGCAGGCACGGCTCGCGGAGGACGCGCGGCTTGCCAGGATCGACGCCGACGAAAAACGCATCTTCGCCGAGGCCAAAACCGTAGAGGCCCAGGCCGAGCGTGCCAAGGCCGAAACCGAGCGCATCAAAGCAGTCAAGGCCGGCGAAACAATCGAAGCCAACTCCTACGTCGCCAACGTCCAGATGGCCCAAGCTGCCATGGACAACCGCCAGTTCGACCGCGTCCGCCAACGCCTCGATGCCTGTCCTGAGCGCCTGCGCGGCTGGGAGTGGAGGTGGCTCGACGCCACCGCCGACACAAGCCTTATCACGTTCAAAGGGCACAAGGACGAGGTCTACTCCTCCGCGTTCAGCCCCGATGGCACGCGAATCTTCACGGCGTCGGGCGACAACACCGCGCAGGTCTGCGACGCCGTTACCGGAACGACCATCGCCGAACTCAAGGGGCAAACGGGATGGGTCACCTCCGCCGCGTTCAGCCCCGACTCTGCGCGGATCGTCGCGGCATCGAATGACAACGCCGTGCGGGTCTGGGACGCCGCTACCGGGACCAGCATCGCCGAACTCAAAGGGCACACGGACTTTATCCGCTCGGCCGCGTTCAGCCCCGACTCTGCGCGGATCGTCACGGCGTCGCATGACGACACAGCACGAGTATGGGACGTCACCACCGGGACCAACCTCGCGATACTTAAGGGGCACACGGATGCGGTCACCTCCGCCGCGTTCAGTCCCGACGGTTCGCGGATCGTCACGGCGTCGGGCGACACAACCGCCCGGGTCTGGGACGCCGCCATCGGGACCACCATCGCCGAACTAAGGGGGCACAGGGATGCCGTCACCTCCGCCGCGTTCAGCCCGGACGGTACGCGGATCGTTACGGGGTCACATGAGAAGACCGCACGGGTCTGGGACGCGGCCAGCGGGACCAGCATCGCCGAACTCACGGGACACACGGACGACGTCACCTCCGCCGCGTTCAGCCCCGACTCTGCGCGGATCGTCACGGCGTCGCATGACAACGCCGCGCGGGTCTGGCACGCCGCCACCGGCGCCACTATCGCCGAACTCAAGGGACACACGGGATGGGTCTCCCGCGCTGCGTTCAGCCCCGACGGCGCGCGAATTTTGACGGCGTCGCGGGACAACACCGCGCGGGTCTGGGACGCTGCCACCGGGAACAGCATCTCCGAACACAAGGGGCATACGGGATGGGTCTACTCCGCCACTTTCAGCCCCGACGGTACGCGGATCTTCACGGGGTCAGATGATGAGACCGCACGGGTCTGGGATGCCGCCATCGGGAACGGCTTCGCCGAACTTAAGGGGCACACGTCGCAGGTCGCCTCCGCCGTGTTCAGCCCCGACTCTGCGCGGATCGTCACGGCGGCGTGGGACAACACCGCGCGGGTCTGGGACGCCGTCACCGGGAACACCGTCGCCGAACTCACGGGGCACAAGGGCGAGGTCAACTCCGCCGCGTTCAGCCCCGACGGTACGCGGATCGTCACGGGGTCACATGATAAGACCGCACGGGTCTGGGACGCCGCAAGTGGGACCAGCATCGGCGAACTCACCGGGCACGCGGGCGCGGTCACCTCCGCCGCATTCAGCCCCGACGGTACGCGGATCGTTACGGTGCCGGGTGACAAAAGCGCGCGGGTCTGGGACGCCGCTACCGGGACCAGCGTCGCCGAACTCAAAGGGCATACGGGATGGGTCACCTCCGCCGCGTTCAGCCCCGACGGTACGCGGATCGTCACGGGGTCACATGATAAGACCGCACGGGTCTCGGACGTCGCCACCGGGAACAGCATCGCCGAACTTAAGGGGCACGCGGGCGCGGTCACCTCCGCCGCATTCAGCCCCGACGGTACGCGGATCGTTACGGTGCCGGGTGACAAAAGCGCGCGGGTCTGGGAGGCCGCCACCGGGGACAGCATCGCCGAACTTAAGGGGCACACGTCGCAAGTTACCTCCGCAGCGTTCAGCCCCGACGGTTCGCGGATTGTCACGGCGTCGTGGGACAACACGGCGCGGGTGTGGGACGCTGCCATTGGAACCAGTCTCGCCGAACTTAAGGGGCACACCCGGGAAGTTACCTCCGCCGCGTTCAGCCCGGACGGTACGCGGATCGTCACGGCATCGGGTGACAAGACCGCGCGGGTCTGGGAAAGCGTGCCCTACCGCGAGCGCTTCCCGGCCATCCAGGGCACCCGTGCGGCGGCCGCCAAGATGGGCCCCATCGTCCACGCTCGCCTGCGCGCGGGCGAATCGCCCGAGACCCTTCGGGCCGAACTTAACGCCGACGCGTCGCTCACCCCCGCGGAGCGCGCGGCGGCACAGTGGGCGCTAAAGACCGTGCTCGACGAGCAAAGACGCGCCAGAGAGGCACCGTTCGTCGAGGCCGACACCCTCAACGATGCCGCATGGAACGCCGTGCGATTCGCCCCCGTTGAGCCCGAGGCCGCCACCAAGGCCGTCGCCGACGCTCGCCGCGCCGTCGAACTCGCGCCCAAGCAGGGCTACTACCTCAACACGCTCGGCGTGGTCCTCTACCGCACCGCGAAAGACGCGGCCGAGTTCCAGGAAGCCCTCGACACGCTCGTCCGCTCCGACGCGATGAACGCAAAGGGCGCGGCAGGCCCGCAGCCCGCCGACCGCGCTTTCATCGCGATGGCCCACTGGAAACTGGGGCACGAGGTCGAGGCCCGCACGGCCCTCGCCGCCTTCCGCGAACTCGCCGCGACGGACCGCTGGAAGGCCGATGCAGAAACCATCGCGTGGCTGAAGGAAGCCGAGGCGCTGATCACGCCGCCCTCGCCATGACTTGCGGGGTGCCGTTGCGACACGGGTACTCCGAGCTCGCAATGTCCTCACTCGACGGTCCCTCGATCCGCGCGCCGCAGCGCGGTACACTCCTCTCATGGCCGTCAACCGCACGCTCCTCGAACGCATACGCGATCCCGATCCTGCTCGGGCGCGCGAGCTGCATGTGCCTAAGCAGGTCATCTATCAGTCGATTCTGATCAATCTCAACAACGTCCTGAACACCACGCAGGGCAACACGCTCACAGACGAAAACTACGGCCTGCCGCACTTGAGCGCGATTCGCAGCACCATGCCGCACAGCCTTGGCAGTTACGAGGCAGCGATTCGCCGCACGATTGAAAAGCACGAGCCGCGGCTTACCGGCGTGCGCGTGCGGCACGCGCCGAGCCTTGATCGGCCGACCGAGCTGCGTTTCGAAATTTCGGGCCAGATGGTGCTCAGCGACGGCAAGACGCCGGTGCGGTTTGAGACGCTGGCCGACGACGATGGGCGAATGCAGCTCAAGTAGTGCGTCGCGACCCTTGCGCCGCCGCGCCGAAGCCGTCGGCGTGTATCGCGCCAGCCGTCCATCGCCAACCCCAAAAGGAACACCGACTGCGGCTAAGGCGAATCGTCACCCGTGTGCGCGCACGGTCCGCCACCACGGTTCGATCGCCGGTGCAGCGGTGGAAGTCGGTCGTCGGCGTGCCCTAAACTCGTTTGGCGCGGCGCAACTGCACCGCAAATTCACAACCGCTTTGGTTCTTCGGGGGAATCTGAAATGCGTAACTTCTTCGTCCTTACAGCTTTATCGACAATCGCCACGACCGCCGCCAGCGGCGGCCTGGTCTCGCTCTCGTTGCAGAACGGCGACGGTGGGGCGGGGCCGTTCAACACGACCGCCTTTACGCTCACCAATCTCAGCGATGCCGGCGTGTCGCTCGTCACTTGGTCGCTGACCGTCGGCGACACCCAATATCTTTACGACTTCGTCTATCTTGATCGCGAGCAGTTCGTCGGTGGCGACGCGACGCAAACTGCCACGCTCGAAATCGGCGACCGCACCGATGACAACGTCGGCCCCGACCTGTTTCGTTACGGGTTCACCAACTTCGGCGCCGGCATCGCGTTCCGCGGCCAGTGGGACATCGACAACGACAACGGCGATTTCAACGCTGACGCACGGCTGGTGATGTTCAACAACGGCGGCCTGCCGAACGCTCAGGCGGTGTTCAATTTTTCAGACGGCAGCGTGGCGGCGTTTACGTTCCCCGACGCGGCGATTCAGGACGTGTACACCTACACCATTCCTGAGCCGTCAACGCTGGTTGCCCTCGCACTGCTGGCGGTCGCGCTTCCTCGCCGTCGATAGCGGTTCGTGAATTGACGAGCCATCGACGCTACGCGAGACGACTCGCACAACGTGCATCATCGCGGCGACAATCTCGTTCGGCGGAGAGAAATCTCGCGAATTCCGGCCAATAGCTCTCGTCGCGCCATGCGGCGGCGGTACCATCCGCCGATCCGCATGGCACGAAACGGAGCTACACGCATGCATGATTCCTTTGTTGCGACACGCCGGCGAACTCGCCCACTCTCGCTTTTGCAAGTCGTGGCCCGCACGATTGCGGTCGCCGTAATGTCGGGCGCCGCGCTCGCCGACTCGGTCAACTCGCCGAACATCACGCTGAACGTGGACACGAATCGCGCGACGGGCAACGGCGCGGGGAATGTCGCCATCACGATCAACACCATCACGGTCGCCGAGACCACGCTGCCCGAATATTCGTCGGGCAGCGGCAAGGTCATCACGATCAAGGCCCGGCCCGGCTTTCAATTCGACCCGACTTCGAACGTCACGGTCCAGAGTGCGACCATCGGTTTCAATAATGGCGGGATCAATGCGGTTGCCACTGTTACGCCGACCGGCGCGGCGGATGAAGTGCTCACGTTTGCTTTG
>JBJXFK010000367.1:0-13347 GCA_046155505.1 Phycisphaerae bacterium | reverse complement strand
CTGGAGAGCCTGTGAATTTTTCGACGCGATCGATCACCGAGTGCACTATTTGGCAATCCGATCTGGCAACCGATGCGGTGCCAGATCATCCGTGAAGTCGCGACGAAAACAAATTCACCGGCTCAGAAGCTCATAGCACATACGCGCTGCGCGAGCTGGGCACTCGCTTGCGCATCGCGTTCGGAGCACTGGCGCGGTGCGCTTACGGACCGCGTCTCCACTTGCGACTCGAAGGTCGCGGCTCTTCACTCGTCCGCGGCTTATCCCGGCTCGCTGCGCGAGCGGTCACGTGCGGGTTAGGAAACCCGCGGTACAGAAGAACGGGCTGGAAGCCCATAGCACATGCGCGCTGCGCGAACGGGCACTCGCTTGCGCGTCGCGTTCGGAGCGTTGGCGCGGTGCGCTTACGGGCCGAGTCTCAACTTGCGACTCGATGTTCGCGGCTCTTCACTCGTCCACGGCTTACCCCGGCTCGCTCGCGCTCGGGGTTCGGATGCGGCGCGCTGCGCGAGCGGTGACGTGCGGGTTGGGAAACCCGCACTACAGGGACAGGTTAGACAACCTGTCCTACAGAAACAGGTTGGAAACCTGTCCCACACAGGCTGGTTTTTGATTTTGTACTACACAGACAGGATGGAAACCTGTCTCGCAAAACCGCGCGGCCGCGGCGCTCCGGATTGCCGCAGTCACTCGAAGATCGATCGCAGCGTCGCATCGCGGCGGGCGCGGGCGGAGGATTCCCAGTCGGTTGCTGACTCGGGAACCTGCTCATTGGGTATCTGGCAGCCGCAGGCGAGCGAGACCATCGCGACCGCGTCGTCCATGCCCGGCTCGCGGTAGCGATAGCGGATGAGTTGGTCCGGCGAGTTGACCTTGCCGCACTTGGGACAACGCATAGCACCCCTCCCGACCTGGCGAGAACGAACGGAACCTCATGTCTGCCAATGAGTTGTAGGCACGCCCGTGGGGCAAAGGCGAGCGGTCGGATTGCTCGCCGATAACGAATGCGCTACGGCGTGCGCGGCAAGCCGATGCTCGGACGTAAGGCAATAAACGGCATGGGAATGCGTTTTGCTGCCGTCGGGTTGCCGAATTGACCATTCTTGACCGGCCCGATGGACGCCAGCGGACGCCGGTGGGGTATGATCCAATCGGATTGTGAGATGATGCGACGAGGCGGCAACTCCAGGCTCGCTGGAAATGCCGAATCCGCTGGAATCGCTTGAAATTCACGAGAACACCGTCCGCCGACACATTCGGAGATCGCACAGATGAAACGGATGCTCACGATTTCGCTTATCGCCGCGTTGCTGCCGACGATTGTCATGGCGCAGGACGCGCAACCGACGCAGGACGGGCAGGAGCAGCCGCGGCGGATGCGTGGGCAAGGCGGTCCGGGCGGGCCTGGTTTTGGCGGACCGGGCATGGGCGGTCCCGGCTTTGGCGGGCGGATGAGCGGTCGCATGTTCGAGCGTGTCGTCGAAGACCTGAATCTCGACGACGAGCAGAAGGCGCAGTTTGAAACGATCGTCGAGCCGGTGCGCGAGCGGATGCGGCAGGCGGGCGAGCAGTGGCAACAGGTGCGGGCGCTCGAGGAGTCGGGCGAGACCGAACAGGCGCAGACGCTGCGACGTTCGCTAATGGAACAGATGGGCCGCGGCGAGGCGATGGAGACGGCGTTTTCGCAGATTGAGCCGATTCTGCGGCCGGAGCAGCTTGCAAAGTTTGACGACATGCGCGACCGGTTTGAGCGCGATCGCGAGTCGCGCGAGAATTTGCGCAAGATCGCCGAAGAGTTGCCGACCAAGTTGAATCTCGACGAGACGCAGCGGCAGCAGTTCGACGAAATGGCCGCCGCCGGTCGCGAGAAAATGGGCGAGTCGTGGCGGGCGATGCGTCCGATGTTCGAAGAGATGCGCACCGCGCGCGAGGCGGGCGACACGGCCCGCGTGGCGGAGTTGCAGGCGCAGATGGAGGCCCAGCGGCCCGACATGAACGCGGCCTATGCCGAGTTTTTGACGCAGGTCGAGGGCATCCTGAACGACGAGCAGAAGCAGTCGCTCGCCGCGTTTCGCGATGAGACGGGCATCGGCATGGCGGCCGATGCAGCGGCGGTCGGCGACGGCAAGTCGATCGACCCGCGCGAACTGCTGAAACTGGTTAAGCGGCTGCGGCTGAGCGACGAGCAGAAGGACCAGTTCAAACAGATTGAGGAAGACGCGATGGGCGCGTATCAGGACGCTCGTCGCGATGCGGCGGCCAAGGCGGCGCTGAGCGAGCGGCTGCGCGGTCAGATCGGCGAGATGCTGGACGAGGCGCAGAAATCGCGTTTTGAGTCGCTGATTGAACGCACCGCGAAGCGTTCGCGGCGGTAACGTGGAAGCGAATTCGTCGCCACGCGGGCGCTTTCGGGCGATCGCGTGGCGATTTTGTTTTTTGTGTTCGCCACTGGCTGCGTACGTCGAGGGATGGTCGTGCTCACACGCAATATCGACGATCTCGATCGCATCTACATGGACGAGGCGCTCGCGCTTGCGCGGCGGGCGCTCGATAGTGAAGATGTGCCGGTCGGCGCGGTCGTCGTGCGTGAGGGGCGGATCATCGGTCGCGGATATAACCAGCGCGAGCACCTTCAGGATCCGACGGCGCATGCCGAGATGATCGCCCTGACCGCGGCGGCGCAAGCGGTGAATTGCTGGCGGCTCGACGGTTGCACGATGTATGTGACGCTGGAGCCGTGTGCGATGTGCGCGGGGGCGCTGGTGCTGTCGCGCATCGATCGGCTGGTTTTTGGCGCGACCGATTCCAAGGCCGGCGCATGCGGATCGCTATTCAATATTCAACATGACGAGCGGCTGAATCACCGCATTCAAACCACTTCGGGCGTGCTCGCCGAGCCGTGTGCCGAGTTGTTGCGTGCGTTTTTTCGCGAGCGGCGGCGAAAAGGCGAATAGGCCGCCCTGCCGCTGGCGACGGCTGATGCGTTGCTCTACTATTCGCGGGTCAGGTTTGACGCAGCACCACCATCCCGGTCTGATTTCAGTTCTGCGGACGGTGGCCGCAGCTTCCCGCAACCCACGAATTTGATCACGTTGGCTACGCAGCGGCGCGATCCGAATGGCTAAGGAGTTTTTCCCGCTATGGCTGAATCGCCCGCCGCCGCCCCACCGCGACCGGCAAACGTGCTCGAAGGCGTGCTCGAAATTCCGGAGCGCGGCCAGCCGATGCTGCGCGATCCGAAGCGTAATCTCGCCGTCCACGGACAGGATCCCGTCGTCGCGCAGCCGCTTGTGCGCAAATTTTCGCTTCGCGGCGGCGAGCTCCTGCGCTGCAAAATCGACAAGACGCCACGCGAAACGCGCATCGTCGAGATCGAGGCCATCGACGGCGTCGAGTGTGCCAAGTGGCAACCGCCCACGCCGCTGATCGAAACCACCGCCATCGACCCCGCCGAAGCGCTGCACTTTGACACGCCCGGCGGGCCGCTCAGCATGCGCGTGCTGGAACTGTTCACGCCGATCGGCAAGGGGCAGCGCGGCCTGATCGTCGCGCCGCCGCGAACGGGAAAGACGGTGTTGCTGCAACAACTGGCGCACGGCCTGGCGGTGAATCACCCCGAGGTGTACATGATCGTGCTGCTGGTCGACGAGCGGCCGGAAGAAGTGACCGACATGCGGCGAAACGTGCGCGGCGAGGTGTTTGCATCGAGCAACGATCTCGACGTCGCATCGCACGTGCGCGTCGCACGGCTGGTGATCGAAAGGGCGCGACGCCTGGTCGAGATCGGCCGGCACGTCGTGGTGTTGCTCGATTCGATCACGCGACTCGCGCGGGCGTTCAACAATTGGGTCGGCAGCAGCGGGCGCACCATGACCGGCGGACTCGACATTCGCGCATTACAAGAACCCAAGCAGATTTTCGGCGCGGCACGAAACGTCGAAGGCGGTGGATCGCTGACGATTCTCGCGACGGCGCTGATCGACACGGGCAGCAAGGCCGACAATTTCATTTTTGAAGAGTTCAAAGGCACAGGCAATATGGAACTCGTGCTCAACCGCGACATGGCCAACATGCGGATCTGGCCGGCGGTCGATCTGGAACAATCGGGCACGCGCAAGGAAGAGAAACTGCTCTCGCCGGAAGCGCTGAACAAGGTGTACGGCATGCGGCGACAGCTTTCGGGTCAGCCGCCGAACAAGCAGATGCAGTTGTTGCTTGAGAAGATGCAGCCGCACAAGGACATGGCCGCGTTTCTCGCGAGTCTGAAATAGCCTTCGATTCAATTCGCCAATCAAGTGATCGACGACATGCAGCAATCGCCGCAGACGCGTCCGAAATCGCATCACTGGCCCGTGCTGATCGGCTTGATCGCCGGCGCAGCGGGCGGGTTGCTCGCGCGGCAGGTTTTCCCGAGCGATACGCCCGGCAAGCCGCACGAATGGGTGCAGGCTGCAGTGGACAATGTCGCCTATCCCGCCGGCCAGATTTTCCTGCGGCTCATGTTCATGACCGTCATTCCGCTTGTGTTCTCGGCGTTGCTGCTGGGCGTTGCGGGGCTGGGCGATGTGCGGCGGCTGGGTCGCGTCGGGCTGACGACGCTCGGGTTGACGATCGTGTTCTCGACCATTTCGGTGGTCATCGGGCTGACGCTGGTCAACACTCTGCAGCCGGGCAAGCACCTGCCCGAGGAGCAGCGGACGGTGCTGCGCGATCGCTACGCCGCCGACGCGGCGAAATTTGCTTCGGATACGAAGTCCGCCAAGTCGGCCCGCGATTCGCTACTCGACGTTGTGCCGCGCAATCCGCTGCGCGAGATCGTGGGCGCGGTCGACGGCAGTTCGCCGGGCGGCGGCATGTTGGCGGTCATGTTTTTCGCGCTGACGTTCGGCATCGCGCTGCTGGCCACGCCGGCGACCGCGGGGCCGGTGATCGCGGTAATGGACGGCGTCTTCCACGCGTCGATGGCGATCATTCGCTTCGCCATGTGGCTTGCGCCGGTCGGCGTGGCGGGGCTGATGTTCTCGCTGACGGCGGTGATCGGCATCGACGTGCTGCGCATCCTCGCGTGGTTTTTCGCTACGGCGCTGGGCGGGTTGCTGCTGCAATTTTTCGGCGTGTACTCGGTTGCGATCGCCCTGCTCGCGCGGATGAATCCGCTCGATTTCTTTCGGCGGCTGAGCGAGGTCATCGTCACGGCATTCGCCACGTCGTCATCTAACGCGACGCTGCCGACTGCGCTGCGCGTCTCGCAGAACGAGCTGGGCATTCGCAAAGAGATCAGCAATTTCGTCCTCACCGTTGGAGCGACCGCCAATCAGAACGGCACGGCCCTTTACGAAGGCGTGACGATTCTGTTCCTTTGCCAGGCATTCGGAGTCGATCTGTCGCTGCAACAGCAGATCACCGTCGCGGTGACCTGCATCGTCGCCGGGATCGGCACCGCGGGCGTGCCGAGCGGTGCGATCCCGTTTATCGCGCTGGTCCTGGCCAGCCTGGGTGTGCCCGCCGAGGCGATTGGAATCATTCTCGGACTTGATCGCATCCTGGACATGTGCCGCACGGTGGTCAATGTGACCGGCGACATCACAATTGCGGCGTGCGTTGATCGAATGACGGGGCCGGCAACGATGCATGAGAAGTAGTGCGTTGCAATCGCTTGCAAGCGCCTGCGAACGCTCGAAAGCGTGCCCGCAAGTTTGCACGCAAGGCTGAAGTGCGTGAAATCTACGCGAATCATCGGCAGTTCGCATCCGTTTAGACTCAGGTGGTTGCCTTCAACTCTGGTGCGCACGAACGAATACGGACGTATGACCTCGCAATTCTGCTAACCGGGTACACTAATTTTTCCGATGGTCATTCTAGCGACGATGTGCGGCGGGCAATTGTCCGCGCGCATCGCCCGGAGTGACTCGATGAAAACGGATGGACAGGTTCTCCTGCGGCTCACCGAGGATTACGTCTCGGCCATCCTCGATCAACTCGACCACGAGTCCGCGTCGCCGATGGCCAACGCCCGAAAGTCTGAACGGCACGCGTATCGTGCTCGCGTGATCGTCGAGTGGCTCGCACCCGAGGGCAGTCAGAGGGCCACGGTCGCGACGCGAAATCTGAGCCGGACCGGCGTCGCGTTCCTTACCACGCGTTTCGTTTATCCGGGGACGCGCTGCAGGGCGCGGTTGATCAGCGCGCTCAACATCGCGCAGGTCGTGGACGCCACGGTCGTGCGCTGCCGCTATCTCTCGAACACCACCGGCGTACACGAAGTCGGTTGCCAATTCGACAAAGCGATCGACGTTACGATTTTTCAACCCGCCGCGTGTACGCCCAAAGTGTTGCTCGCCGGGTTTGAGCCGAGCCGCGCGAACTTATTTTCGATTCTGACGAAGCGACTGCAAACGCAGGTCAACTCGATCTCTTCGCTCGAAGACTGCGCGAAATCGGTCGCCGACGAAACCTACGACATTGTATTGATGGACTTTGATCGCGATTGCGGGAGTTGCGACTTTGCCCGTAGGCAGCGCGAGCTGGGCTATTTCCGCCCTTTGGTGTCGCTCACGCTGCGCGACGTCGACGACGCGGCCGAGAAGTGCCGCACGGAAGAGTGCGACGCCTGCGTGCTGGCCCGCGTGCATCGCGATGATCTCGTGCCGTTGATCGACGGGGTGCGGCTGGAGCCGGTGGTGAGCGATCATGCCGGTGATGCGACCGTCCGCCCGCTAATTGATGAATTTGTGCATACACTGCCGGCGCTCGTCAAGGCAATCGAGACGGCCTACCGCGAGCATCAGGACGCGGCCCTGATTGACGTTGTGCAGCAATTGCGACTGGTCGCCGACACGACCGGCTTTGACGCCATTAGTGCCGCGTGCGATCGTCTGTGCGGCGACGGCAAAATCCCCGAGTCAACGGTCGAGCGACGCAACCGACTCGCACATCTCGTTCAGGTGTGCCTGGGGGCGAGACTCGCATCGGGCGGCGGATCGGCGGACTGACGCGCAGCGCTCGGGGCGGGCGTTTGCTCGGAACCAAATCGCCGCAGCGCCTCCGGCTCGGTGAACCGCACGCTCGTTAGTTGCCCGACAAAATCGTCGGGGAAGTTATCCATGCCGACCACGCCGATCTTTTCGGGCCACGTTCCAGGATAATAAAACGTGCCGAACAGCAAATCCCAAATCGACAGCACCGAGCCGTAATTGGCCATCATGCCCTTCGACTCGACCGAGTGATGCCACCAGTGCAGCTCGGGCGAGTTGAAGACGTAGTTGAGCGGACCGATGTATGTACGCAGATTGGCGTGATGCCAATAGCCCTTCACCACGTCGATCGCCGAATAGATGATGAACACCTCGGCCTCGACGCCCAGCAGTCGAAACGGCAGAAACAGCAGGCCGTTCTTGACAACGGCTTCGAAGATGTGGTGTCGAAACACGGACATCGCATCCATGTGTACGACCGTGTGATGCACGCGGTGCACGCGCCAGAGCAACTCGAATTCGTGATACCAGCGATGCAGCCAATAACGGCCGAAGTCGTTGACGAGAAACACAACCAGAAACTGCAGCCACAGCGACCAGTGGCCCATCGCGCTGTGCCAAGTCGGCACCAGCGTGACCAGAAACGTAAATGCGATTTTCTCAAGCTGCGTCAGCCCGGGGCCGTTCACCGCGGTCCAGAGCACGTCAGCGACGTAGCCGCGCCGCGGATAGCCGGTGCTGTAGTCCTTCATGATCGGCGCGCGGCGTTCGAGCTGATGAAAGATGACGCCCGCGACGAGCCACACGCCAAACAAGATCAGAAACCCGGTCACAAGCACACCTCCCTGCCACGAACGCCCGGAATCATAATCACAAGCCTCGTAGGGTGGGCATCGCCCACCATTCGGTTCGTCGTCCGGATAGGCGACGAATGTTGGGCAATGCCCACGGTACAAGCGAGTCGCGTCCGCGCCACTCTCGTTTTAGAATCCCGCTTATGGCCGGTCCAACGCGGGAGGAACGCAAGCATCCCGACGACATTCGCATGACCATCGGCGAGCATCTCGACGAGCTGCGCGGTTGCGTCGTGCGCAGCCTGATCGCGCTGGTTGTCGCGTGCCTTGTGTGCATCTATCCGGCACAGTATCTGCTCAAATTCATGGCCCGCCCGGTGATGTTGGCTTTGCGTGCCCACGGTCAGGCCGACACGCTGCTGGCGACCGAGCCGACCGAAGCGTTCGTGCTCTATGTCAAAGTAATCATCGTGTCGGCGCTGGTGCTCGCTTCGCCGTACATCATCATTCAGATCTGGAACTTCGTCGCCGCGGGCCTCTATCCGGCCGAGCGGCGACTCGCGTATCGCATGGTGCCGATCAGCGTACTTCTGTTTCTGTCTGGCGTCGCGTTCATGTATCTGTTCGTGCTGCTGGCGAGCCTGAATTTTCTCATCGGCTTCAGCAGTTGGCTGCCCGCGCCCGACCCGACGCCAATGCCGTGGGAGACCCTCTTCGTGCCGCAGCACTCGACGTCGATGCCGGCGTCGCAATCGGCGGTCGGCGACGGGCCGCGCGTAACAGTGCTGGCCAGCGACCCGGCGAGTCCGCCGATCGGGTCGGTGTGGTTCAACGTCACCGAGTACAAGCTGAAATTTCAGAACGTCGATCAGGTATTTAGCGTGCAGATGACGCCCGATCGATCACGACCGCTCGTGACGACGCACCTGCGCATCGGCGAATACTTGTCGTTTGTGCTGGTGCTCTCGATCGCGTTCGGCCTGGCGTTTCAGGTGCCGCTGGTGGTGCTGTTTCTCGTGCGCAGCGGCATCATGACGCTAGAGCAGCTTCGGGCGTATAGAAAAATGGTGATCATGTTGATCGTCATCGTCGCGGCCGCCATCGCGCCGCCGGATTTGCTGAGCCATGTGCTGCTATCGATTCCGATGATCCTGCTGTTTGAGCTGGGGCTGCTGATTTCGCGACCGCGTCCGAACCCCGAGCGCGAGCGAGCGGGGTAAGCCGCGGAGAGTAGCGAGTAGCGAGTAGCGAATAGCGAGTTGAGGCGAAAACGCGAACCGAACGCGAAGCGCAAGCGAGTGAACGCGAGCGCCAGCGAGTTCGGTTTTCGCTCGCTCCGCTCGCATTCACTCACTTGCGCGTCGCGTTCGGATGCGTGCGCTCGCTTCGCTCGCATTCACTCGCTTGCGCGTCGCGTTCGGACGGATTCGTGCGCACACACGCACGCACACTTACGGGCACGGCGTGCCGAAGCGCGCTAGCAGTGCCGCCAGGTCCGAGAGATCGACGCGCCCATCACCGTTCAAGTCCGCCGCCCGGCTGTACAACGGATCGCCCGCCGACGTTCCGAACGCCGCCAGCAGCCGCGCCAGGTCGGTCAGGTTGATCACGCCGTCGCCGTTGATATCGCCGAAGCAAAACGGCGTGCCGGGCACGCGCAATACGCGCATGCCGACATCATCCGCAGTCGAGAGGCGAGAGAGCGCGTTGCGCGTCGACGCGGCAAGATCAGTCGCATTTCGGCCCCACGCGGACGTATGCACCGCGTAACGGATGCTCGCGACTTTGTCCTGCCCCCACTCGCGGACATTTCCCGACAGGTCAAAGAGCCCCCACGGGTTCGTCGTGCTCGCCGTCGGCAAGCCATTCGCGAGCAACTCGGCACCGTCGAAGTAGCCCACCTCGGCCGTGCCGTTGTCGAATGGGTCGCCGCTGGAGAGGTAGTTCGCATCCGCCGAGCCGATCGTGTCACGTCCGAAGCCGTAGGTCCAGTGAAACGCCGGCACAGTTTCGCCGCCCGGCCCGACGCGGTCGAACGCCGGCGCGGCCGGATCGAACGCCTTGGCCTTGTACCATTCGTTGAACGCCGAACCCTGATTGCCGACAAACCCGGTCGCGGTACCGAGGTCGTCCATCGGCAGGCGATAGCCTTCGAAGTTGTCCACCAGCGCTTGTCGCTCGGCGGTGTTCAAATCGCGGGTGATCCAATCGGCGGTCGTGATGGTCATCGGGTGCCAGTCGTTGCTGCCTGATCCCTCGGCGTAGCACCGCTCACCCGCCGGCAGACCCGACGCAATCGTCAGCCAGTTGCAATATTTCACCGCGCCGTACCAGCTCATGCCTACCGCCGGATGCACCTCATAACCCGGTTCGATCGTGTAGCGGCTGCCGACGGGATCGGCCGCGTTCCAGCGAATGCGCGAGGTCGGCGTGCCGCTTTGCGTCGCAAACATCACCAATCCGATCGGCGTGTACACCGTGCCGGTCGAGACGTCGAAGACCATGTTGCTGCTGCGCTCGGTCGCGCCGGCGTCGAGCTCGGCGTCGTTCAGGAAATCGGTGTAGTCGAGATTCGTCACTTCGAACTGGCCGATGTCGAAGTCATACGCCGGCCCCGCGGCGCTGCCGATTCCGGTGCCGAGATCGCCGCCGGGCACACGTCGCATCGGCGGCGGTTCGACGCGTTGAAACGTTGTGATGGTGAGGATCGCGCAAAATTCGGCCCCGCTGTCGTCCTCTTCCTGAACGCCCTGCGGCACGCCGCGGCGCTTCGACGTGGCGAACGCGAAGGAATTCAGATCGATTCTGACCGGAATGTCTGCCGCGCCGCCGGGCGTGATGAACACGATGTCGTCACCGCTGCGATCGAGTGAGGCGGTGCCGGCGTCTTCGTCTACGAATTCGCTGACGATTCCACCCGGAACGCCCGAGTTGAAAAAGTCGATCGACGCGTCGAGGTCGGCACGTTCGTTGTCTTCGGTACGCGGCATTTCGTGGTCGGCATCGGCGAAACCGAAGACGCGCCAAGCGTAGCGCACTCGTAGCAACTCGTTCGGGTCGACATTGGTAATCACGGTTGCAAGCGTCGCACTCAGGTCGGCGCAGCCGCGCGCGACGTAGCCATCGGCCGCCAGCACCTCGTTGGTCACATGGCTGATCCAGCGCACTTCAAGCGTGCGGCGACCGACGCCGCGAACGAGCACGGACGCATAGGGGCTGGACTCCGCAAACGAGGGATGCAGACCGAGGACGCACGGGAATCGCGAGCCGTCTAGCGCGACCAGCCCGTCGCCCGCGCGGCGATCGCCGCCGAGCGCCGTCGCACCGGTGAAGCATTGCAGTGAGACGCCGCCGGATTGGAACCGGTCAAACTGAAGCCAGCCGGCATGCGCCTGCGGCGGCGGAAAGCCGGGGTCTAGCGGCAGTGGGTCAATCGTCCACGGGCCGGGATGCGGCGAGTTGAGATTCGGGTCGTTGGGGTCAGGGAAGAACGCGAAATCCTGCCCCGCGGCCCGGCCACACGGCCCTTCGTCGGCAAAGCCCTGAATAATGATGTTTACTGACGAAGCCGAGTCGTCGAATTGCCAACGCGGCTGGGCGAAGGCGTGACTCGATATCGCGACTGTTGCAACAAACGCGGCCAACGTTGGTGCGTGAATCGAGCGCATGACAAACCTCCAGATCGGTCGCAAGCGAAGATCGAAGTGCCGAGGCGACCGAAGCGGTTGATCGCACGGTGCGGCTGCGCGTCGCGCGCCCGGCACCGTGACAATGAAGACAACAACAACCGTGGCAGGCGTTCTCCGCGGATTCGAAAGCGAATTGCGAGCGCGCGCTGTTTTGAATGTAGAATGAAGAATGCAGAACGTCGTTTCGCAGAGCGGGCCATCTGAACCCCGCGAGCGAGCGGGGTAACGTGCCGGGAGTAGCGAGTATCGAATATCGAGTAGCGAGTTGAGGCGAGCGACCATCCGAACGCATCGCGCCAGCGATCAGAACGCGACGCGCAAGCGAGTGATCACACACGTAGCGTGGCAACCGTCCGAACGCCGAGAGCGAGCGAGCGGGGTAACGTGCGCGCCGCAGAGGTTCCCCGGATGAGCGATGCAATTCGGCACAGCACATCACCCCATCGCTCGCGCTCCGGGTTCGGATTCGCTCGCGCATCGCGTTCGGATCCGTGGCGCGATGGCACCCGCTCACGAGTCGCGTTCGGACGTAGATTGTCCGCGACCCGCTCGGATCATGCCGTGCGGCATTGACACCGCTCGCGATCGCGCAACAATGCGAGGCCGGGCCGCGTTGTGCGGTCCGTAAACGTCTCCGCGGTCCGTAGAGGTTCGAGAGAGGCCGACCCGATTGCCAACGCCCGCGCAACAACCCGACCCGCCGCCGGCCGGCGATTTGGCCGCCGAGCTGCAATACATCAAATCGCACACGATCTATCGCGTCGGGCGCAAGCTACGACAGAGCGGTGCGTGGAACTGGCTGCGCTGGCTGCGGAATCGCAATCGCGACGTCGTGACGGTCGAGTCGCTCGACTCGTCGGGTGAAGTGTGCATCGTCTATGCCGGCGGCAGCGGCGGGGCGACGTGCATTCCGTGGGATTTCGTTGAACATGACCGAGCCTGGACGCGACAGCCGGCGGTCGGGCGGCCCTATGGGCAGTGCCTCATCGCCCGCGGCGCCGGTGTGGCACGCGTGCCGGCGGATGACAATCCCGAGTTGTGTTTCATCACCGGCCCCGGCGGCGGACGGGCGCGCGTGCGATTTCGCGGGCGCGAGGAGACGATCGATCTGAAGTCGGCGGCGCAGTCGGAGCTACGCGTCTGCCCCGCGCAATCGCCGATGGGGCAGGGTTTCGCGCGCGAGGTCGTGGTAGCAGACGCGTCGACCATCGCCGCCGCCGCACCGCGCACGCATTCGATCGACGAAGCTTTTCTGAACCGCGTGCGCGAAATTCGCCCGCGCGCGGTGGCGATTCATTGCCCGCGCTGGCTGGGCGTCACGCATTCGACGCGCACGTTGTTCGAGTGTTGCTACGCCGTGCCGCGCACGCCGGATATCGAGCCGTACCATTGGGACGACGAGACGCTCGCCGGCTATGCCGACACGCTGCTGGCCAGCGGCGTGAAGCACTTTGTATTCTCGGGCGGCGACGAGCTGCATTTCGCGCTGATGCAACTGCTCCGCAAACGCGACCGCGGCGCGCGATGCGACTTGCTCTGGCACGGCGGCTATCTATTTTTCGACAAAGATTACGACTGGCGCATTTTGCGGATGTGGATGGACGCCGCCCGTGCGGGTGAGTTGCGGCTGCTCGGCACAGTGAAGGCGGGCATGGAATCGTTCTTCAACCGCGTCGGTATTTCCTCGCGGCTCGTGCTGAACTATGTGCCTGGCGATCCGCTGCCGACGCCGCCGGTCGAGGAGCCGGGAAAGCACGTCGGCATCTGGATGTCGGATCAGACGTGGAAGATCCCGCACGCGATGCTTTCGGCGATGGCGTCGCTGCCCGACGTGCGGCTGCACGCGGCGGGGCTGAGCCGGCGGGCGCGCGAGGTGGCCGAGTATTTCAA
>JBJXFK010000362.1:0-4903 GCA_046155505.1 Phycisphaerae bacterium | reverse complement strand
CCAGACGGCGCGCTTGTGGTCCACGTCGTCAAACCTCTTCGCCATGAGATTCGACCGCCTCGCGCCGGTGAACAATGCCAACTTCACGAAGTCGCGCAGGTCATCGTCGGACGCATCGACCGCCGCCATGAAGTCGGGAAGCTCAGACGGTTCCAGATATCGCTCACGGCTTTGCTCTGCGAATTTCTCGACACCGCCGGCGGGGTTCCTGCCACTGTAGCCGCGTCTGCTGATTGCGAAGTTGAACACCCGCCGGATCAGCGCCAGCAGCCGATTCGCGGCATATGGCGAGTCCGCGCCAAGCTCGCGATGCACCTTGCGTACCGTCTCATTGTCGATGTCGCCGAGCCGCTTGTTCGCCCACCGTGTCAGGTGCCGGTCATACTGTGCCTGCAACTCGTCGGCAGTGCGCAGCTTGTTCGCTCGCGCATCGTTCCGCATGTAGTCATCGAACAGGACGCCGAACGTCGATTCGGCCCGCGCCGCTCTTTTCGCCGCCGACGGGTCATCGCCCTTGGCGACGGTTCCAGTGTGTTTCTTCGCGATGTTCCGTGCTTGTTCGATGGTGATGCCGGGGAAGCGACCTAACAGCGTGCGTGTCGGCTTGCCGTTGACTTTCGCGTAGTGATAGAACGTCCGCACGTCATTCGGGGTCAGCATGACGCACAAGTGCGGCGTCGCCGAGTCGTACACCGTGATCCGCCGCCCCTCGACAGGTCGGAGTGCGGTCAACGCATCGACCGTGAACCGAATTCGCTTTGGCGTCCGCTTGCCGTCGTCTATCGCGATCGCGAGTGCTTGATTGTTTCGCATGGTCCACCTTTTCAGTCAGCGGGTCGGTATCGCCGGTGCTACCCGGTGCTACCCGGTGCTACCGGTCGCGCCGGTGCTACCCCGGTGCTACCGCGACCGTGTATGTTAGGGCATACCGAACAAACTCAGTGTATGCGGATTGCCCGAGAAATCAAGCGTAGTCAATTTTCGTCAACGTCCGAATATGTCGCCGGGAGCGACTCTTAATCAGCGGGTCCAAGGTTCGAGCCCTTGCCGAGGCATTTTCCACCCCAAAAGCCAGTTCGCCGAATGCGCTCCCCGGCACATTTCCACGTTTGTGCGCTTCACTTTGAATTTTGAACTTTGCACTCTGAATTGAGCACGTTGAGCTTGCCGCTCTGAACCCTGAACCCCGAACCCTTTCTCATCCCCAGTCCCACGCGAATCGCCGCTTGAAGTGGTAGTAAAAGTAGCCCAGCACCATCATCGATACCGTCATCGCATACCCGTTCACCACCGCGACCACGCACTGGGCCGTGATGATCTGCGTCGCATCGAGCACGCGCTCGTCAGCCGGCCCGCGCATCGACTCCGCAAGCAAACCCGTCGCCACCACCGCCAGCAGCGGCAACGCTTGCAGCACGAGAAACACCACCAGCGTCACGATGAACGCCGGCAAGGCCCGGACGATTGTGATCGCCATCAGGTCGATCCGCACGAGATCGCCGAACCCGCCGATCGCGACCGCGATCACCAAGATCGGCCACAGCGCCCAGCTCAGCACGAGCATCGACACCAGCAATGCCCCGCCGCCCATCGTCGGATCAAGAATCGACACGCCGAATCCACCCATTGCGCCGGCGATGTGAATCGCGGCCTGGTCGATGGTGATCGTGCCGAGTGCCTGCATGTAGACGACCGTCACGACGAACGGGATCGCGGCGATCAGCCACGAGAACATGAATTTCAGCCACGGCATGAACACGTCTTCGACCATTCCGTTGGTGAGCGACAGCTCGGCGACGCGCTTTTCGCCGACCGCCGCCTCGCCCACCGTGTTGAGCAGAAACGACATGAACCAACCCATCATGATGATCATGCAACCCAGGCCGACGCACGGTGCATACTGAGCGAATTGTGCTGCGATGAGCACGATGAGGACCACGAGAAAGGTCAGTGCGCTGCCGATGTTGGTGAAAAACAGCGCCGCCGCGCCGAAGTCGCGCAGCATTGCCACGATCGAACCCGACGCGCTTGCGGCTTCCTCCGGCGTTTTCTCAAGCGAGTGTCCGGTGAGCGCGGCAGCCGCCGCGATCGCTTCGGCTCGCGCGGCGATGGCCGCGGTGTCGGGTGTTCCGCCGCGCAGCGCGTCGAGGTCGGCGAGTTGCAGTTCGTCGTCGGCTGCGGCAGCGCGCGGCCGCGCGGCTGGCGGTGCCTGCACGAGGAACGACGCGCCGCACTTTTTGCATTTCGCGCGCCTGCCGGCAGCTTCGTCGGGCATCGAGTATTTCGCGCCGCATGCGCAACTTGCCTTGATCATGTGACGGTCGTCCCAGCAGATAGGTGCATCGGATTCAGTAGTCGGAAGCGTACCAGTATTTGCTGGTGTGTGCAGCGGTATCGTGCGGTCGGCGTGGGGGAATGCTCACTCATCCACGAGCTGAAAATCGTCGCGATCGTGTCGCTCGGTCGTGGCCCACAGGATCGCCCGCTCGACCATGTCGCGTTTGAACGGCACGAATATCGCACCGCAATCGGTCATCGCGGCCGGGCGGATGTGCCACGGCTGAAGCAGTAAGCCGACGAGGCCGATGCGGCGTGTTGCGGCGCGAATCGTTTCGATTTCCCACTGAATCCACTCGTCGCTGCGTGCGTCTTCGGAGATGAGCACGACCGCGACGTCGGCTTGCGCGAGTTGCTCCTGCAAACGCTTGCATGTCGCCTCGCTCGCCGGGTCGCTCGGCGAGTGCGCGATGCGCTCGTCGTATGTCGCATCGCCGTTCACGCGCGGCCAGCGGTCGAGCTTGTCGGCGAGCGCACGCAGCCGCGGCTCGTGCATCACGTAAACCGAGAGTGACTGTGGCTCGTCGGGCAGCTTCGGCACGCAGACTTCTCCAAGACTTTGACCGCATGAAAGCGTTGTCGTAAGTACTAGATCGTATCGCGTGAACCAAATTTCGCCACGCGTGTCAAAAACCAACGACGAGTGGGATACGTATAAGTGAGGTCGGCAGGACAGTCAGTGACGCCGACAATGAGCGGTCGAATGTGAAAAGTCGACCGCATGGTAGTAAGCGTTGATTGCATCGTTGCAGGAGTGAATTGCTTCGCACCGCGAGCGAGCCGTTCGTGAAAGATGTGGACCTCTTTGCGGCGGCTCGCTCGTTTACGAGATAGTGGTGACCGAATTTGGGGTGAGCCCGCGTTCTGCGTCTCCAAGGGGTGAGGGCCGGCCGGCATGGCACGCGAGTGTCAGTCGGCCGGCCTCGTTCTTTGGGAACAAGGGGGACAAGGGGACAAGGGGACAAGGGAAGCGTACGTCGCGACTTGCGGCGGTCAAAATAATTCGCAGAAATTACCTCGCTTTTGCGAGACGATTTCGGGCCGGGGATGCGCAGCGCGCATTCCCGGCCCGACTGAATACCCTTGATCCCTTGATCCCTTGTTCCCTTGATCCCTTCTCCTACGGCTTCGCCCCTGCGTCTTTCGCGCGGCGCGACTTGCGGTCGCCGCCGGCTTCGCTGCCGGACTTGCTGAGTATTTCGTCGAACTTCGTCACTTGCTCGGGCGTGAGCATGGCGCGGATTTGTTGATCGACATCTGCGGCGAGGCGTTTCTGCGCTTCTTTGTCGCGACGGGTTTCACGGTTCGCCGCTCCGGCCGACTCCTCGATCTGTTTCAGCTTATCGCGCTGTTCGTCGTTCAATTCCAACCGCCGCGCGGCGCGAAGCAGCGCACGCGGGTCGGCCCGGTGGTCGCGGGCCGCCGCCTCGACACCCGGAGCGGCCTGGCCGAACGTCGAGCGGGCCTGATCGAGAATCGCACGCTGCTCAGGCGTGAGCACCGTGCCGACGTCGTTCGCGAATTTCTCCATCAACTCCTGCGTACCCTTGCGATGCTGCTCCAACTCGGCCCGCACGCCGGCGACCGCGCTTTCATCACCCGATTGCCGCGCCTCGCGCATGCGGCGCATGAGTTCCAGCATGCTGCCCGGCCCACTGCGCGGCGGCAAATTGTCTTCGAGGTGTGCACGCTGCGAGTCGAAGAACTTTTGCTGTTCCTCGTTGAGCTTCAGATTCGCGCGCAGTTCGTTGAGCCGCTCGCGCGGGCCCAGCGGGCGACGACCGGTCGATTCGCGCAGCTCGCCGAGCTTGGCCGTCTGCTCGGGTCGCAGTATCGGCTCGAGCTTGTTGAGCACGTCGCTCCACTCATCGTCGGTGCCAACATGACGCCGGCGCAGCTCTTCGCGCACCGTCTCGGCCTTTTCGTCATCGCCTGATTCGCGCGCGACGCGCAGCGTTTCGCGCAGGGTCTGAATCTCGGGGTCGGCTTCGGCCTTTTCGCGCTCCTCGCGCACCTCGGTGAGCACCTTGTCAAACTGCGCCTTTTGACCGGCGTCGAGGTCGAGGTCGCGGGCGAGGCGCGAGAAGCGAGCCTGGTCGCGGTCGCCGCGATTGGCGCGCTGGGCGCGAGCTTCGGTGTTTTGACCTTCTTGGGGCTTGGCGTCTTGTGCGACCGCCGGAAGTGCCAGTGAAGCAGTGAGCAGGGTCAATGCAATTCGCAGACGCATGTCGAAGGCTCCTGAAAGAGTTTCCGATCCGCGAAGCTCGTCGACGGAACCGGACGGGGGACCATTGTACCGCCCTGAAGTAATACTCTCGTGCATAACGAGCGCTTCGGCGAATCCTTGCGGGTAGCTTGAAATCGGTCCGACTGCGAGGTGTCTGATAACCAAGGTGTGCATGCGTCGTTCGTGGCATGCTGTCTCGGCGTTCGGGAGCGGTTTTGTTCGAGAAACTGACCAAGGTGCTCACGCGCCCCCCTCTCGTTGAGCATCTTGGTTATCGCCCCTTTGTAGACGACGAACGGGGAGAGAGGGAACAAGAAACGGGAAACGGGGAACGGGAAT
>JBJXFK010000361.1:0-12082 GCA_046155505.1 Phycisphaerae bacterium | reverse complement strand
GCCGGGGTGGTTGTGCCGATGCCGAAGTTACCGGTCGCGCTGATTATCGCGCGAGTCGTATTGCCGCCGGTGCGGAAATACATCGATCGGTCGCCGGCTATGTTGTACAGAACGCCGCCGTCTGCGGCGTTGGTCGGCGTACCGAAGAGAACTGCACTATCGAGCGTGGTCGGCGACAGCAGATTGATGTACGTCGACGAGTCGTCCTCGACAACGAGATCGGCACCGCTGTTGGCGGTGACCGTTCCTGCGGAGCCAGCGAAGACGTGCAGCTTGCGCTCCGGCGCGCTGGTGCCGACGCCGACGCCGCCCGTGTTAGTGTTAAATACGTCTGCACCGGAGCAATCCCAGGGCGCGCATGTGCCGGGCGTCGCGTTTAGCGCGTAGAGTGCATATGGCACCGGCCGCAACTTCTGCCGCGGAACCAAGACTTGCGTGCCGATCTGCACCTCGATCCAGCGATCGTTGCCATCCCAGAGATTCGTTGCAAAGTTCAGCGGGACTGTGAACAGGCTGTCCTCGATCGTCACGGGAATATTGGAGAGAGTGGACAGCGCGGTGCCACCCAACGGCACGTCAAAGAGACGGAATGTCATGAGTTGATTGGTCGGCCCGACGATCGGGGCACCGTTGTTTGTCAGGTACCCCTGATAAGCAATCGCTGTTTCCAGCGGAGTTTGGGCAAGGCTCAGACTCGCGGTCCAAAGCGATGCCGTCAATGCAACCACGAATTGAAAGCGCGTTTTCATTCGAAATCCTCCGAAGCGATGTTGAGAAATCGGATTTGGTTGAACGATGGCCTACGTCGGGCAGGCCGTACCGAATCGAGTAAGCAATGTCGCAAGATCAGTCAGGTCGATGCTGCCGTTGCCGTCGAGATCACCATCTTGATACTCGACGCCGCTGGTCGCGCCGAAATTCGTGAGCAGTCCTGCGAGGTCCGGGAGATTCACCTGCCGATCACCATTGAGATCGCCGATGCAAGGGTCCGTGCTGACAGGATTCAGGAATCCACCGACCAGCGCAAACGGGCCGCCGGACATCGCGACGACATCATCCTGTGATACGACGGCAACGAGGCGAAATGTTCCGCCGACCATCAATTCTGAACCGGAATTGAGGGCGCTCCACGGCAGATCGAACGCCTGCGCGCTCGCCAATCGCGCACCGGCACTGAACAGCAGTCCCAAGGCTATTGCGAATCTTCGGATCATGCGAATCGCTCCTTTGCCGCTTGAGAATGCCACGCGCACACGACGAATCAATTTGCGGCCCAGTGCTCACGCACACATGCATTCATTGGTTAAGTAGCTCGACAGACGACGCCGACTAAACGTGGCTCAACAAGAAAATCGCAAAATCTTCCAGTGGGGTAGCTTCGACGCCGGCAAGCATGTGTCGCCCTTCGACCCTAACTCGTTTTCCGAGAATACGTTGCAGATAACGAGACCATCCGGTTACAGTGTGCTCTGTTGGTGAATGGTTACCCGAAGTGTCGGGGGTGTTCGTCCGAGGTCGCCGCCGTGGCTCCAGGAAACCTAGAACCCAGCGCGACGCACGCTTCGCTCTTCTCGCGCCTGCGCACGCCCGACGACCACGCCGCGTGGAACGAATTTGAGCAGCGTTACCGAAGCCTGCTGCTGCGCTACTGCCGGAAGTGTGGACTTCAACACGCAGATGCGGACGACGTCGCACAGACCGTGCTGATGAACGTGGCGAAATCGCTCAAGCAGTTCCACTATGACCCGCAGCGAGGCCGGTTTCGCGACTATTTGTATCGTTGCGTCAAGAATCTACTTTCTGAATGGCGCCAGCGTAGAAACGGCGATCCCCGGGCACTAGACACTAGTGTCGTCGCCGCGCTGCCGGATGGATCGGAAGCCGACGACGGCGCATATGCAGCGGTTTGGCACGAGGAATGGGTCGCGCATCACTATCGGCTTGCGCTGGAGCGCATCCGTGCCGAGTTTGAGCCCCGAAACCTGGAGCTGTTTGACCGCAACGTCGGCGGCGAGACCATCGCCGCACTGGCGGTCGAACATGGCATCAGCGAGCAAGCCGCTTACGCAACCCGCCGACGGATTCGCGCCCGACTCGAAGCCGTGATTGCGGAGCAGGTGTGTGACGAGGACGGTCAGAATGGATCGCCGGAATAGTGAGCCGGAAACGTCTCCGCTGCCCGCGTCGTTACAGCGCGAGTTCGGCCTCGACCTCGATGACGACGTGTGGGTCGCGCACCTGCGCGGCTTGCGTGCTTCGATTGAGTTCGGCCAGTTAGGGCCCTACGAGCTGCTGGGCGAGATCGGCCGCGGCGGGCAGGGCGTCGTGTTCAAGGCCCGACAGCCGGGTACCGGGCGAATCGTCGCACTCAAGCGCATCGCGGCCGGCGCGTTTGCATCGGCGGAGATCAGGGCCCGTTTCGAACGCGAAATTGACGCGGTCACGGCACTCGAACACCCTAATGTCGTCACAATTTTCGGCACCGAGACCGTCGATGGCCAGTCTGTCTTGTCGATGCAATGGATCGACGGCCGGCCGTTCGATGCCTGGGCCAGGCCGTCGGGGAGTTCGCCGCGCGCGACAGAGGAGGTGCTCGACGCATTTGGCAAGACATGCGAAGCGGTTCGACATGCTCACGATCGCGGCGTGATTCACCGCGATCTGAAGCCGTCCAACATACTCGTGGACCGAGCCGGCGAGCCGCATGTGCTCGATTTTGGGCTGGCGCAGCGAAGTGACCGCTCGTCCGCCGATGCGACGCTGACGCGAACCGGGGCCATTCTCGGCACGCCGGCATTTGCATCGCCGGAGCAACTTCGCGGTCAAGTGCGTGATATCGACGTGCGCAGCGACGTTTTCTCTCTGGGTGCCGTGCTACATCGAGCACTGACGGGCGGTAGTCTTGCAGACCCGTGCGGGTCTGCTGCGGAAATCCTCGTGCAAGTCGAATCTCGCGCAACCACGCCGGCGTCGCGTATCAATCCGGCGCTCGACCGCGAGATCTGCGCCATTCTGATGAAGGCGATGCAGCCCGACCGTGAGCAGCGCTATCCTTCGGTCGTTGCGCTGCTCGATGATTTGCGCCGATACCGAGCGGGCCAGGCTGTTGAGGCGCATCCTCCAAGTGCGATGTACCAACTGCGCAAGTTTGTCGCGCGACATCGTTGGGGCGTCGCCGCCGGCACCGGAATGATCGTGCTGTTGCTCACGGGCGCAATCGTGATCGGCGTTCTATACATGCAGGCATTGCAGGACCGGCAGCGTGCGAAGGACGAAGCATTTCGGGCCACGGCGGCACTCTCAGAGAAAGAAGTTGTGGTGTTACGCTGGAATCGCGAAGCCATGAAAGCCCGTGCCGTCAACGATTTGCTGCGCGGAATGCTGGAATCTGCGGGCCAGAGCGGGCGCGCCCACGGTGCGACATTGACGGTTCGCGAAATACTCGACCGGGTCGCAGAGAAGCTCGACCAGCCGGGAGGGGGGGCCGAGCCGACGGTTGAAGCTGAAATGCGAATGACCATTGCGAACAGCTACCGGCGGCTTGGACTCGACCTGGTAGCCGAAGCGCACTACCGGCGGTCGCTGGAACTGACCATACAATTGTCGGGTGAAGAATCCAGCGAAGTCGCGGCCTGTTACGACGCACTCGGGCGCACTTATCGCACGCTCGGGCGGCTGGCCGAGGCGGAGAGCGCGATTGAGAATGCCTGGCGAATTCACGAGCGGATCACGGCTCCAAGCGATGGATACTTTGCCGTGACAGCAAACAGCCTGGGCCTCCTCAACAGAACCTTGCGCAAGTTCGACGAAGCGGAGAAGTGGTATTTGGAAGCGCTGCAGCGCTACCGCAGTTGCTTCGGGCCGCGCGACGAGAACTTGCCCACGGTTCTCCAAAATCTAGGGATAGTCTACGTGGCGACCAAACGGTACGCCGAAGGCGAGGAGCGGTATATGGAAGGGCTGGCGCTCTCGCACGATCTCCACGGCGATGCGCTTCACCTCGACACCCTGATGTTGCAGTCCAGTCTCGCCGATGCCCGTTCTCTTCAGGGCGATCCGGAGGGCGACGCCGAGGCGTTGTTTCGCGAGTCGCAGCAAGGTCTGGAAGTGCTGCTGGGCAAGAAACATCCGCGCGTCGGCGAAGCGATGTTCCGGTTGGCGATTCTGTTGAAAGCGAAAGAGCGCTTTGAAGAGGCCGATCTAGTTCTGATGGAAGCACTAGCGATCGCCGAATCATCGGGGCGGTGGGACTCTGCGATTGAGTTCTGCACGATTCGGGCCGAAGTGCTGCAGAAGCTGGTCGGTACGACCGCCGCGATTCAACTGTGCGAAGACGCGCTTCAGCGAATCGGCCCGTGCCTTCCGCCGCTGGCGCTTGGCGTCCCCATGTTACGTGCCAAAATCGGATCATTGCTCATGGAGTCGTCCCGGCCCAGCGAAGCCGAACCACATCTGCTTGCCGCTGAGGAAGGATTTCTCGCAACGGGTGGTGCGGGTGCTGGTTCGTTAGCACAAGTCCATCAACAACTCAGCCTTCTGCGCGTCGGGGCGCGCCAATCAACTCCTTGAGCAGCGCAACCAGCACGCGATTGCGTATCGACGCGACCGTTCAAGTAGAGGAAACCACACCACCTTTGAACACATGTCTCTACTGATGGCTACCGGCATGCCCCAGTGCCCGGGCCGCTCGCCACTGGTACCCCTCCCCGCAACCATGTCGCGCCAAAAACTGCTACTAGCGCGGACAGCCAGTATCCCGGCGATCTCTCGTCGGGCCGCGTTCGTTAAATCCTCGGTCGCATCGTTTCGACGCGACCCTTCAGGTAGAGGGAACCACACCGTCTTCGAAATCGTGTCTCTCATTGTCGCGCGCGACATTTGGAGAGACATCGAGTTTCGTTTTTCGGAGCGCTATAGAGGTAGAAATTTCGAAATGTCGCGCGCCGCGGGTTATGGAAAGCCGCGGCGCGAGATTGGTCCGGTTTGTTGCCTGCGGTTCTGCGAAGGGCTGCTGCGGCATTACGATCTCGATCCGCAGCGCGACACGCCGCCCTGACGTTGCCGTTCTACGGGCACGGCTGCCCAAAGTTGATCAGCAGCAACGCTAAATCTGCCAGGTCGACGTCGGCATCGCTGTCCACGTCGCCCGGGATTCCGCTGCCGGTTGAGCCGTAGTTGCTGAGCAGGGTCGCAAGATCGGTCAGACTCACCTGGCGGTCGCCATCGACGTCGCCGGGACAAGGTTCGCAATCGACCGCCGCCATCCAAGTCGCCTGATTAATAATCGTGCCGTTTGCATTTCCAGACGCGCCGGCGGAATCACCAACCACGGCACCAGTGCTTTCGTCGAGCTGATAGAGCGATATCAGGCCATACTCGCCGCCGCTGAGGCGCTCGTACATCGACTGCGCAACCTGACTCGGCGTGCGGGCGAAATCCCAGATACGCACGTCGTCGATCTGGCCGTTAAACAGCGCGTTCGGCGTTGTATCGGTGGTTCCAGCGCCGATGCGCAGCGGCGCGCCGGAGTTGGGCGTATAGCGAAAGCCGGTTGCCATCGCGGCCTGCGTTCCGTTTACATAGAGCGTCGTGACGCCGGTAAAATTGTCATATGTGGCCGCCAGATGAGTCCACGCGCCGGTTACCGCAGTCGGTCCGGCGAGACTCGTCCAGCTCGAGCCGGGGCCGTCGCCGGTCCAGAATTCCCACCTGCCTGCGGGAACCTTATAGAAGAGATAACCGCGCAGGTCTGTCTGATCCGCCGTGGCGGACCGTGAAGTGAGCGGGCTTTGAATACTGCCGCCGCCGAGCAGTTTGACCCAGAGTTCGACCGTGAAGCTCGGCGGGTTGTTGGCTGCCGTGTAGGGTACCTGAACGTACTGCGCTGCGCCGTTGAAGCGCAGCGACGCGCTACCGTCGAAATCTACCGGCTGACTCAGATGTTCCACCTCGTCGATCACGCTGTTCGCGTTGCAGTCGCTGCTGGTTTGGTTCGCGATGTCGGTTGCATCCAGCACTCCGTTGTGGTTGAGATCGTCTGCGAACGGGTAGCAATCGTACGGCGCGGTCCATGTCGGTTGATTGATGAGCGTGCCATGTGCGTTGAACCCGGCACCCGCGTCCATTGCCGCCGTGCCGCCAGAGGAATCCAGCTGATAGAGCGTCGTCAAGCCGGGCTCCGAACCTAGCAGGTGGTCGTACATGCCGGCGGTGACTTCGGTCGCGGGCCGCGCGTAGTTCCAGACGCGCACGTCATCGACCTGACCGGGGAAGTAGTACTGCACACCTCCTTCAGTATCGCCCGCGCCGATTCGCATCGGGGACTGCGGATTGCGTACGAACTGAAAGCCGGTCGTGCTGGCGACCTGGGCACCGTTGACCAGAAATGCCGTGCGACCGTTGGCATATGTGGCCGCGAGATGTGTCCACACCCCACGTTCCACGACCGGGCCGCTCAGGATGTTCCAGAAAACCGATGGCCCGCCGCCGTTCCAGAATTCCCAACGATCTGTCGGCGCGAGATAGAACAAATATCCGCGCAGATCGGTTGCGCGCGACGTGAGAGGTGAGCGATGGCCGCCTTGGCCGAGCGCGCCGTCATATTTCACCCAGCATTCAACCGTGAAATAGGACGGATTGTTGCCCACCGAATACGGAATTTCGACATACTGATTCGCGCCGTTGAATTCGAGGGCCGGGCTGCCGTTGAACTCGGGCGGCGTATTGAGATGCTGGCCGTCGTCGGGGATTTGATCGCCGTTGCAGTCGGAGAGCACGCCGCGGGCAATGTCGAGTAGATCATGAACTCCATTGTCATTGCGGTCAATGAAGCAGTTGTTGACCCTGTTTAGGACGCCATAGATGTATAGGTCAAAACCCCCAACCGCCAAGTCGGGCTGGTGGTCGCCATTGAAGTCGTCCACTGCGAGCGCGGAGCTGCCATATTGCATGGCCAACTGAACCTGCGTTTGAAAGCCGCCGTCTCCATTGCCGGGCAGAATCCAGACGAATCCGCCCGAGGATGCTCTGAACGACACTGCGAGATCGAGATGGCCGTCGCCGTTGAAATCCGCCACATCCAGATCCCTTGGATCGCCGCCGCCCGCATAGTAGTGCGTCGGCGAACTCACTCCGCCGGGGATTCCGAGGTAGACCCAAACCTCGCGACGAGTGTTGATGCCAACCGCGATGTCCAGGCGACCGTCTTCATTGAAATCGGCGGTGACCAACTGGCTGGGCGGATCTACAGTCGTGTGGATGGGACCTGGAATGAACACTCCGCCACCGTCGAAATCTTGATGAAAAATGACCAGGCGGTTTTGCGCTGTAATGACGGCAAAGCCGGGATTCACACTTCCGCCGCCGAAATAGCCGGTGACCACCCTGTGGGAGCTCGTGTTGACGTTGTAGTTTACGGGCGGTGCAAACGAGTTTCCGGCAGTACCCATCAGCACTGACACGTAGCTCTCGCCGGTGTGTGTAACCACCAGATCGAGCAATCCGTCACCGTTCAGGTAGTCTGCCGTAACGCTGCTCGGTCGGTTCCCGACGGTGAAATACGCCGGCGGCTGAAACGTGCCGTCGCCGTTTCCAAGCGAGAGGCTGATCCGGCCCTGGTTGTAGTGCGTGACGACGAGGTCGGGGTATCCATCTCGATTGAAGTCGCGCGCGCGGAGGAAATGGCAATCCCCGAGCGCGGCAGCATGCTCACCGAAGCGAAACGTGCCGTCACCATTGCCAAACCGAATCTCGACGTTTGTGTTTACAGTTGTCGTCGCGAGATCGACGATTCCATCCGAGTTGAAATCGCCGGATGCCAGCTCGTAACCGCTCGCCAGACTCGCCGTCGGCGTGGCAAACAACATGCCGCATTGAGCCGATGCCGGCGCGGTCGGACCAAACGCGATTGCCAAGGATGCCACGAAACCGACCTGAACCAGAATTGCGCGAGCCATGACGGTGCCTCCATATCGGACCAAGATTCGATCACGGATCGCGGCGATCCGGGCTTGAGTACCGGTACATACGGAATCGCGTGCGGCGCGGCGCAAAACGTCTGTTAGAATGAAGGCTCGCATCTGCTCTGTTTCTGAATCCGACATGGAATCGGCATGGTCCCACCATCCAAAACCGCGTCTGAGACGCGCGTCGTTGAACTGCTGAAGCGCGGCGACGGTGACGCGGCGGGGGAGCTGCTTTCGTTGCTCTATCACCAACTGCGCGACATGGCGGCCCGGCTGCTTGCACCCGCTGGCCCGCAAACCCTTCAGCCGACGGCACTTGTGCACGAGGCCTACCTGCACCTGGTCGGCACTGCGCCGCTGAGTTTCGAGAGTCGGGCCCATTTCTTCGGCGTTGCAGCCCGGTCAATGCGGCAGATCATTGTCGATCATGCCCGGCAGCGTGGGGCCGCGAAGCGCGGCGGAGATGGACATCGGGTGACGCTGGTGGATTCCGAATTCGCGACTGCGGGCATCAATGTCGACCTGATCGCGCTCGACGAAGCCGTCTCAAAGCTGGAGCTGTTGAACGAGCGCCATTGCCGGGTCATCGAGCTGCGCTTTTTCGCGGGCTTGAGTGTCGAAGAGTCAGCCGCCGCATTGCATGTGAGTCCGCGGACCGTCGAGATGGATTGGCGCATGGCCCGTGCGTGGCTATTTCGTGAGCTGAACTCGTGACACCCGAGCGCTATCAGCGCCTCGCGGACCTTTTTGCCGCCGCGTGCGAGCTGAGCGGAGCCGAGCGCAGCGCCCATCTCGATCGAGCTTGCGCGGGCGAGCCCGCGCTTCGAGCCGAGATTGAATCGCTCCTTGCGGGCGACGATGCCGGCGCGTTTCTTACCCGGACCGCGCTCACCCTGCGAGTCGATGACGAACACGCGCGCGAATTCGCCACCCCAGAATTCATCGGCCGATACCGCGTGGTGCGACTGCTGGGCGAAGGCGGCATGGGTGCGGCCTATGAAGCGCAGCAGGAAAACCCGCATCGCCTCGTGGCCGTGAAGACCATTCGAACCGCCCTCCGCACGCCGCGAATGTTGCGGCGCTTCGAGTACGAAGCACAGATACTCGGCCGCCTTCGACACCCCGGCATCGCGCAGATTTTTGAGGCCGGCCTGGCGGAAACGTCGCACGGACAGCTACCTTTCATTGCGATGGAGCTGGTGCAAGGCGTGCAGCTGGATGATTTTGCGCGTCGCACGTCCGATTTGCGACAGAAGCTGGAGTTGTTTGCGCACATTTGCGACGCCGTACAGCATGCGCATCAGCAGGGCGTGATTCATCGCGATCTGAAGCCGGGGAACATCCTCGTCGAAGTAGGCGCCGGCATCATGCCCATGCCCAAAATTCTCGACTTCGGCGTGGCGCGCCTGACCGAGCCGGAGGACTGCCTCGCGACGCTTCGCACCGAGCCGGGCGCGCTCATCGGGACACTTCCGTACATGAGTCCCGAGCAAGTCAGCGGCGACGGACCCGGAGTCGACACGCGAAGCGATGTCTACGCCCTCGGCGTTATCTTGTTCGAGCTGCTCACCGGGCGGACGCCGCTCGATATGCGAAATCGCACGGTTGCGGAAGCGATGCGCATCATCTGCGAACAGGAGGCGCCGCGCGCCCGCCGCGTTGTTCCGACGCTGCATGGTGATATCGAGACCATCTGTGCCAAGGCCCTCGAGAAGGAACGCCAGCGCCGCTATCAGACCGCCTCGGAACTCGCGGCCGACGTTCGCCGCTACCTGCGTGATGAACCGATCAACGCCAGGCCCTCGACGATGCTCTACCAGTTGAGAAAGTTCACTCGCCGCAATCGCGGATTGGTTGTGGGCGTATTGGCGGCGCTGATGGCCATCGTCGCGGGTGCGATCGTATCACTCTTCTACGCCTACGGGGAACGCGCCGCTCGTCGGCTGTCGGACGCCGCGGTTGTTCGGGCGGAGGCCGAGGAAAAGCGCGTCAAATGGACCAACTATCGGCTGCACGTCGCGGCCGCGCAACACGCCATCGATGTGGAGCCGTTGAAGGCGCAGCAGAGCCTTGACGCGGCGCCGGCCGAATTTCGCAACTGGGAGTGGCGTCACCTGCAAGCGCGGCTCGATGCCACCATGGCGACCGCCGAAGGGGATGGCGGCACGTCGGCAAGCGTCGCGTTTAGTTCGACGGGCGAGCCGCTGGCCGCGCTGGTGCGGGCCGGCGCGGTCGAGATCGTTGATCTGCGCCGGCGGGTTACGACGGCCACCATTGGAAGCGATTCCCCGCTTTCGAGGCCGGTGGTGTCTGGTGACGGCTCTCGCGTAGCAGCTTGGAGCGCCGCAGGTCAGCGGATTGAGGTCTTCGACGCGACGTCGGCGGAAAAGCTCGGCGTATGGGCGATTGGCGGGGACATTCTCGACCATCAGCTGAACCGTAGTGGTCAACGGGTCATCGCGGCGGTGACAGGTCGTGGCCTCGAGAGCTTCGATGTCGAGTCGAAGGAAACCCAATCGGTCGCGCCGGCCAACATTCGTTACATGGGTTACGGCATACTGGCGATGGACGATGCCGGTGAACTGGTCGCTTCCAGCGGCGGTGTCTCGCCAGATTATCCCTATACCGCCGTGTGGGAGCGCTCGACGGGGAGCAATCGACCGTATGCGTTTGCGGACAATTCCGCGTTTGCGTTTCGGCCGTTCGGTGCCGAGATTGCGATCGGCGGCAATAACCAGCTCGCCATCGTTGACAATGCCGACGGCAACGTACGCCGGTCGCTGCGCGGCCGCGACGCACGCTGGACAGCGCTCGCATGGTCGGCGGACGGAAAGTGGCTGGCAGGGTCGGGTACAGGGGCCACCGCGCAGCTCTTTGATATGAGCACCGGTGTGCCTTACCGAACGCTGCTGCTTCCGTTCGTGCCGACGCAACTCGCTCTATCGCTGGACGGAACATTAGTGGCCTGCGCGTTCCAAAACCGAGCGGCCGTGGCCCAAACCTCTAATCCCGCAGTGACCGAACTACGCGGGCATACGAGCTTTGTGTACCTCGTTGCGTGGAGTCCGGACGGGCAGACGATCGCCTCGGCCGGCTGGGACTTGTGCGTGCGCGTGTGGAACGCGCGCGACGGCGCGCCCATCGCGGTGCTTGGGGTTGATGGCAAGCCTAGTGAGACGATGCATGGACTCGCGTTCTCAGCCGATGGCGCGGCAATCGTGGCGCTGTCGCATCACGGCATCTATTACGAATGGGATCGGGCCAGCGGCCAGCGCCTGCATCCGATTCCGAACGAAGCGCCCGCGCAGTCGAAGGATGCTATCGAGCGTTACTGGAACCGCGCGCGCGGCGGCGCAAAAATCGCCGTAACTCAGGGCGGGGAGTCTGAGAGCAACAGCCGCGATGGAGCACGAATCGCGCGCTGCCTCGCTGCGGGAGTCGTGTCGGTCGTCGACCGCGATTCCGGCGCAGAACTATATCGGATCGACGCGCACGCCGGACGCGCGCTTGCCGTCGCGTTCAGCAGCGACGGCACGCTGCTGGCAACCGGCGGGAACGAAAATCTGGTGAAACTCTGGCGCGCTTCAGACGGTACGCCGCTCGGCACGCTAGAGGGACACGCGAGACCGCTCTACTCGTTGGCGTTCAGCCCGGATGGAACACGACTCGTCAGCGGGTCGAACGATACGGCGATTATCCTTTGGGATGTGCTACATCGTGAGCCCGTGATGGAGATGCGCGGGCACAGCAACTATGTCCACTCCGTGAGCTTCAGTCCGGATGGTTCGCAGTTGGCCTCCGGCTCCGGCGATGGATCGGTGCGCCTCTGGCGAGCGCGCTAACCACACCAACATTGCATCCCGATCCGGCGGTCCTTTGCAGTAGCAGCACGCGGAATGAGCACGTCATCGCCTGTGGTCGGCGTGCGGCCCGGCGATTTCTCGTCGGGCCGCGTTCGTTAAATCCTGGGTCGCATCATTTCGACGCGACCCTTCAGTAAGCGTCCGGTGAACCCCGTCTATTATCCGGCGTGCGGCGTGGCGATGATGCCTCCATCGAAACGGAGGCCGTCATGGCACGCAGTTCGCGGCGGGATTCAAACAAAGAATCGTTCTGGC
>JBJXFK010000265.1:0-3078 GCA_046155505.1 Phycisphaerae bacterium | reverse complement strand
CCGCTCACCCGCTATCATTCACCCCGCGCGATCCCAGCGGCTCGTCACCGCGTCGCGCATCGCCTTTGCGGAGTACCATTCAGCATGCACGACTTCACCCGCCGCGACGTTCTCGGCTCGGCCGCCCTGCTCGGCGGATGGCTCATGGTCTCCCCCACCGGCGGACTCGCCCAAACCGCCGCGTCGCAACCCGCGACCGCCACGCCAGTCGGCGGCGACGGTCCGTGGAAACTCTCCGACCTGCCATACGGTCTGGCCGACCTCGAACCGCACATCGATGCCCAGACCGTCAAGCTGCATCACGACGTACACCACGCCGGTTATGTCCGTGCGGCAAACCAAACGCTTATGGCCCTCGATGCCGTGCGACGCACCGGCGGCGACGAGATCCGCCACGTCCGCGCCCTGACCGACGCGCTCACGTTCAACCTCGCCGGCCATGCGCTGCACGAGGTGTACTGGTCGAACATGAAAAAAGACGGCGGCGGCGACCCGCCCGCCGACAGCGAAATTGCAAAACTCCTGAAGCGCGACTTCGGCACGCTCGAAGGTTTCTACGGCCAGTTCCAAGCCGCCGCCGCCCAGGTGCAGGGCAGCGGCTGGGGTCTGCTGGTCTATGACCCGCTCGCCCGCCGCCTGCTGGTGATGCAAGCCGAAAAGCACCAGAACAGCGGCGGCTGGGGCGTGGTCCCGCTGCTGACGCTGGACGTGTGGGAACACGCGTACTATCTGAAATATCAGAACCTGCGCACGAGCTACATCCGGGCGTTCATGAACGTAATCAACTGGGCGAGTGTCGATGAGCGGTTGAAGAAGTGCCTAGTGCCTAGTGTCTAGTGAAGACGACGGTACACGCGTCTTCGCCGTTACTAGGCACTAGACACTAGACACTAGACACTAGGCACTCCCGAAGTGACAAACGAAACGTGAACCTCGCGCCCAGCAATCTCGAACGCCCGACACCGCGATGGCTTGTGGTCATCGTCATGCTCCTCTGCTGCGCGCCGCTCATCGCCGTGTCGCAATTCGCCGCCCACCTGCGCTTCGACGTCGTCGATGACCAGATGTTCGGCTATTTCGGCTGGCGTATCGCGAACGGCGGCACGGTCTATCTCGACGTATGGGACAACAAGCCGCCGGGCATCTACTGGATGAACGCCCTCGGCTTTCTGCTCGCCGGCGACAGTTACGCCGGCGTCATCGCCCTGTGCGTCGTTGCACTACTGGTCACGCATCTCGCTTTCTTCGGCATCGGTGCGTCGGTCTACCACTTCGGCTCCGCCGCCGTCGCCACCGTGCTCAGCAGTTTTTTCTTCACGCACGGCTATTTTCAAGGCGGCACCAATCGCACCGAGACGTTTCTCGTCGCATTCGAGCTGCTCGGCGTGCTCTGCTTCTTCCGCGGATTCGCACGCGACCGCTGGTGGTTATTTCTGCTCAGCGGCGTGTTTTGCGGCATCGCGTTCCTGTTCAAGCAAGTCGGCCTCGCCGCGTGGGGCGCGATGGGCCTGCACCTGATCATCCTCATGCTCACGCGCGAACTGCCGATCGCGGTCGGCGTGTCGCGCGGCTTGCTGATGGTCGCCGGTGCGGCGTTGCCGATTGCCGCCGCCGCCGCCGTGCTCGCCGCTCAGGGTGCGTTCGATGCGGCCCTGTTCGCGACGTTCGGCTTCAACCGCGCGTACTTTGCAACCGGCGATGCAAACCTCACCGAGCAATTCCGCAACCGCTACAACCTGATCCAACATTTGCAGATCGGCTTCCGACTGCCGCTGCTGATGTGTACCGCGGCGGGCATCCACGCATTTCTATGGTGGCTGCGTCCCGCTCATCGTCCTCAGGAAATCGAAATTCCGCTGAAGGCGCAGAACCCCGCCGTCCCGCGATTTGTGCTGCTGTTCGCCATCTGGTGGGCCGTTGCATTTTGGGGCGCATCGGCCAGCCCGCACCACTTTCGGCATTATCTCATTCCGACGATGGCACCGATGCTGCTCATCGCCGCGTATCTGATCAACATCATCAAGACCGAGGTCGGCCTGATCCAACGGCTGCAACAGCGGGCCTGGGTCTGCGGCGCGTTCGTGCTGATGGGCTGGCTCGCGTGGGACTCGGTCTACAACCATGTCGGCGAACTCGCCCGCGTCTGGGAAGCACGCTTCGAACGCAAGAAGCGCGCCGCGTGGGAGATGATCGGCGACGCGGTGATTCGCCACTCCACGCCGGACCAGAAAATACAGTGCTGGGGCTATTACCCCGGCGTGTATCTCTACGCCAAACGCATGAGCGCCTCGCGCTTCACCACCACCGAGAAAATCGGCCAGGTAAAAGACAGCGCCGATTTTCAGCGCCGCGAACTCTACGAAATCTTCAAGAACGATCCGCCGGCGCTGTTCGTTCTTTCGGACGAGGACTATTACTGGTTCACCGATCCGCAGCCGCACTCGCCGCCGGTGGATTGGATCGGCAAATGGCTCGCGACATGGCTCGACGAGAACTATCAGCGCGTGGTGGACATGGCCGTGCCCGAGCAAAACGTGTTCATCTACAAACGCCGCGATTTGGTGCGGCCCGAAGACCCGGACGTGCGCGGCACGCCGACGCCGGCGGTGACCGAGTGAGCGAGTGAGCAACCGAGCGAACGGGCAACTCGGCGAGTGACGAACCCGCGAGTGAGCACCCTCGCGAGTGCCCAACTTCGCGAGGTATCAATTGAGCGAGGGATCAATTGAGCGAGACCGGCATGATCGTCGCACACGGCATTGATCTCGTGCATTGCCCGCGCATCGAGCGCATCTGGAAGCAGCATGGCGACCATTTTTTGCAGCGCATCTATACCGCCAAGGAGCGCGAGTACTGTCTGGCCGCCGCTCACCCGTTGCCGCGTCTGTCCGGCCGCTTTGCGATGAAAGAAGCCGTCATGAAGGCTCTCGGCAGCGGCTGGCGCGGCGGCGTCGAGTGGACCGACATCGAGACGCTGCCCGACCCGCTTGGCCGTCCGCTGCTGACGCTGCGCGGCAAGACCGCCGAACTCGCGTCGGCGCTGGGCATCGCTCGCTGGCTGGTGTCGATTTCGCACGC